>JBBRMF010000255.1:0-7408 GCA_038230975.1 Tepidisphaerales bacterium | reverse complement strand
CCATCGCGTCGCCGGGCTGCAAATTGGCTTTTGCGAGCTTTGACAATTCCCAGTCGTAGCTCAATCGAAACGGCTGAAATTCCGAAGTGCGGTCGATCTTCTGCCAATTCGCCAGATCGATTTCCCAGTGATCGCCGGACGGTTGCGTCGTTGATTTGTCCGCGCGCCGAAGGCGATCCACTATCAGCTTCATCGATCTGATATCAAAATCATCCTCGGCCCGAATCTGCATGCGCAGGGTGGCTTCGGGAGTCATGTACAGTTTTTCGGTTGGCTTTTCGATCACCACCCGCGGCGGTTGATCGGGGATGACCAACACTTCGTATTCTTCAAGAGCGCTATTAGTGAATCCGTCCAAATCAGTGGCGTGGATGCGAAAGCGAATCGACTGCCGTGCATTCCAGGCGGCAAGCGGATGGCTCGCATCATTACGCTTCCAATCCAAGGCAGGCAACGCGACATCCGTCCGCAACGATTCAAGCGAAATTGCCTTTCTTTCATCGAGCGGCTTATTAAATGCCACGGCCAATTTCACATCTGAACCGAACGTTACCATCCCCGGACGACTGCTTAAATCGACCGGGTATGAATCCATTGCGGTGTACTTCGGCGGTTGAACGACGAGCGACACATTTTGAATGGCCAATCGCGGGACAACTGTAACCGTCATCGGTTTTGTTTCATCGTCACCGCTTTTGATTCGTGTTTTAAGTTCGCCACCCTTGGCATCCAGCGAAGCGACGAAGGTACCGTCGGTGTCGCGCACCATCTTCAGCATTTGCTCGGGTCCGTTGTCGTATTGGTAATATACGATCGCGCTAGCCGACGGTCGATCGCCCTTCGACAGCTTCATCGTCACGTTTACCTTCGCCCCAACCGGGACGCGGTTCGGCAGCGAGGCGGCGTTAATCTGCACGCGCTTCGGCCAGGGTTGGTCGCTGAATGGATTGAGAAGCCGGGAGATGGCTGGATTGAGATATTCCTTGCCGACAAGGATTCCGAGCAGGAGCATCAGCAGTATCGCCCCACCACCACCCGCCATCGACCAGATCACCGGCTTCACGACAACCGCGGTATTCAGGTTAATCCGCTTGGCCATCGTGGTTGCTTCGGAGATGACGCGGTCCTTCATCGCGCCCGAACCGGAGGCATCACTCCCACTGACAAAATTCACCGTGCTGCGAAGGCGATCACCAAAATCCGGGAAGGCATTTTCCAGCCGACCGGCCATATCGCTTAGGCTTAGTTTTGCGAGCGAAGGAATAACGATCCAGAGGTACGAAGCCCAACCAATCCCCGCCATCGATGCCAGGATAAACACTGAGCGAGGGATCGCAGGCAAATCGAAAAGCCAGTCCAGGAACACCGTGGCAATGATCACCCCCACCGCGCAAGCCACGACGATACCCACGCCAAACACCACGCTCAGCACCTTCACTTTACGGCGGACGGCTTGCAGCGAGTCAAACAACAGAGTCGGGGGCATAAAGACCTCACCATTTAGAATCTCAAAGCATTCCAAATACCTTACGTAATACCCACTCAGCGGTAATTAGTAGCACAAAAAGAACCAATGCCAGCGGAGCGTCCCACAAGGGCATATCGGAAAAAATCGGTATACTTCTGGCGGCGGTCGGAATTTTGAGCAATTCCACCCGCGCGGTGGCCATCTCGATCAGTTTAGGTTCCGTCTGATCCGGGAGTAAAGCATTGGTTTCCGAAGCCAATCGGCTGAGCAGGGTCCGATCGACCTGCGGCTGCTCCAATTCCTTGGCCGGCACGGTCACATCCAGCCTTACATTCAGTTCACGAGCCTCGGCGGTAATGGGCGGCAGTTTCGCGGTAAAAGTGCCGATTCGGTCGGCTGGGAACTGGGCTATATAGGTATCGCCTTGACCTTCCTGTCGCACGAGATTTTCACGGCGGATAATCTGTCCGTTACCGTCGTTAATTTCGACGCCCAACTCCTCCGGAAGTTGCTGGAGCAGTTTACGATTGAGAATGTGCAGGCTTAATCGGACCTGATCGCCCACTTCGTATGTGTCGCGAAGCGAGGTAAATGTCATCCCGCGCGAGCCGAGTTTCTTGCTCCGGGCCAAATATCGAAGCTGCTGAACCCAATACGTGTCGAAAACCGATTCCCCCGTGTAGAACCGCCATCTCCACGAATCATCCGTAGCCGAAAAGAGCGTTCGACCCGCTCCAAAATGGCCCACCACGAGAATCGGTGCCTTTCGCCCTTCGGCTAAAGTATCCGTCGGATGCTCGGCGTAGATTTCGCCCAAACCGGGCTTCGGTTGAACTCCACGGCAATACCAGAAGAGCGGCGGGATTCGCTCTTTCATATATTGATCGTTCTTCAGGCGATCCCCAAAGAATCGAAAAATCGACGACTCTTCACCTTCCTTCGTGACGATCGGCCGAAATCCAGTGGAGATCGCGCTTCCCGGACCTGGTTGAACATTGGCAATCGTCACCGGCAAGACATCCTGAATCGGTGTGTTTCGGTAGGCGATGGGCGACCAGCGCGTTCCTGCGATCATTCCAAATCCGCCGCCATATTCCTCGACGAACGTGCGGATCATCTGCAATTGTGAATCGCTCAAACGCGCCGGATCCACATCCCCAAACAGCACGACATCTGCTTCCTGAAGCTGTTCCAGTGATTCCGGAAACTTATTGTAAGGGAAATATTTGAGGCTCACCGAGTTATCGATTTTGCTGTGCTCCTGCGTGAACCCCGTGTCAGAGGACTGCAGATAGCAACTCAGATTGATCGTCGGCTCCCGGAGCATTTCGTTCTTGATGAACCGGTATTCCCAACGCGGATAACCTTCGACATAGAGCACATTGATTTTCGCATCCAGCACTTCCATCGGGCTGGTTCGGCGGTTGTCCGCGTCGCTGATCTCGCCGGTCTGCGGCGTGGCTTCAACCATCACGTCAAGCATGCCGATCTGATCGGCCTTGAATTGCAGTTCAATATTCTGCGGTTTGTCGCCCTCCAGCGTGATCGTCTTTTCAACGGATTGACCGTCCGCTCCGCGCAACGGAGCCTTGGTTTTTCCGTTCAGCAACGCCAGGCGGACGGCATGCCCTTGCTCGTAGCCCGTGCCGTGGACAATCGCCTTGACGTTGACGATGTCTCCTTTGAATGAGCTATCCTGAACGTTGATTGCTCGAACATCGATATTCTGCGGAGCTTTGTCGGACCCGACGGGAATGGGGTAGACCTTGATTCCGAAATTCTTCACCGCCGCGATGGAATCCGCCAGATTTTCCGCAGGTGTATCGCGACCATCCGTTAAGACCACCACCCCGGCAACGCGCTGCCCTTGCAGGCTTTCGAGTACCGAGCGAATACTGCTGACCACCTGTGTGCGATTGCCCATCGATTTCACTTTGGCAATCGAGTCCACCACAGGAGAAAGTGCAGCGGTGGCAGAGGCTTCGCGGTCTTTAGCACTTTTCTTAGGATCGTCTTTCCAGTCGAATGTGGTAATCGGTTCGGCTGCATTGCCGCTGGCGGAAGTGAATCTATAAAACTTCAATACGTGGGTTTTTGCCAGATCGCGCAGCAATGAAGCATCCGTCGAAGTTAGCAGTGATGTAATGGCCTCGGTTCTCGAAACCGGCGGCAGGCCGGCATCGGCGGCATCTCGCACTTGCATGCTGATCGTATCGTCCACGAGAATCGCCAGTACCGAAGGCTCATTGATGCTTTCCTCTAACGTGATCACTGGCCGATTCAACAGCGCCAGAATAAATGCGAGCAACAATGCGCGCAAGCCACCGAGCATGATGCGCGCCTGCCGTGAGCGCCCTTCCCGACGATACACCTGATACACGAGCACTACCGCCGCGACCCCCATAAGCAGATTCCACGACGCCGCGCCAATCATTCGCTGCATCGGCCAATGCGGGTTGAAATGCCAGTGCAGATCGCCATCGCGGCCAAGAAAGCCTTTGTCGAGCCCAAGCAAAATTTCCCAGAGACGGTGCATGAATAGTTGTCCGTTGTCAGTTGTACTTCATCCGTTGTCAGTGGTCCGTGGTCAGTTGTAAATGCGTGCAGACCTCAAGAATTTTAAACAACTGGCCACGGACCACAGACAACGGACATCACTTCTTATGATGCCCGAATCGCATCGCCACAAAACACTCAAACGCGGCCAGCATCAGCACGGCCAGCATCACCGACCATCCCAAATCGCGACCGATACTAAGTTGCGCGGCTGACTCCTGCACAAACTGATCGCCATGAAAAGTCACGCCGATATCACCTAACGCTTTGCGGATAGCACCCTCCGGCAGTGTCCGGACATCCGCTTCATCGGCTGGCACATTCACTGCAATTGGATAAGTCGCGCTTCCCGTCGACAGGTGATAGATGCCCGGTAGATCCAGCGGTTTGCTGCGATAAAATGTCTGGCCTTCGGAAGTCGTCACGGCAAAAACAGGAATGTCTTTTTTCGCGTTATCACTCAAGGTGGGTGCCGCACTCAGACCCAGGTTTGAAGGGACTTCAAGCGACTCACCCACGGAAAGATTCATCCACGCATCGCCGGGGGTAATCGTGCCATTCAACAGTTCGTGTACCAGCGTGACATACGCCGGCTTTGCCGGGAATGTGGTCCAGTCGGCGTTCGCGGTGGTCGAGAAGTAGATCACCCGCCCCTTGCCCAGCGCGTGAACCGTGATCGCCGGATCGGTGGACTGCAGTGGATTCGTGCCTGGCGCAGTTGCGGGAGAGGCGGTTGATTGCCCTGCCGGTAAGTAACTCAATACACGTTCCGCCGATGGGTCGGTTACATTCACACGCCAATATTGAAACACGCGCGCCGTACCCAGGCCGGAATTGGCTTCCCCTTTGAAAACATTCAAATAGGCCGGCAGATCCGCCTCGGGTTTGAAGTCAAAAAGAAAGGCCTCTTTCCCGACATTCCCTGCCGAAATTTTCTCGACCAGTTTGCCGGGCAATAGACGACGTTTCTCGCCTAGAAGTGTTCGATTGTATTCGTCACCGTCCACTTTCGGACCCATAAATAGCATGAGTACGCCGCCCTGCTCGACAAACGTTTCGAGTTGAGACGCGACATTTTCAGAAATGCGAGCGACATTTGTAAGGATGACCGCGCGATACTGCCCCAGCACTTCTTTGTCACCCAGATCCTGATCACCGATGACGCGCGGAGACATGGGGCTGTCGCTCTTGGCACCTGTCCCTTCGGCAGCGCTCTTCATCGGGGCCAGCGCCAATTCCAGAAAAGCCCCGGAGCCGGAAAGCCCCTGCGAGCTTCTTTCCCCATCCACGATCAACAACTTAATTTCCGACGCTACATTCACCACTCGACTGCGCGAGTTATCAACTCTCAGGCGATCGTCCCCGACGATATTGGCAGTGAGGACATGTGGACCGCCGGAGGTAATGGGCTTGTTCACCAGCAACATCGGCGCGCCAGCTTCGCTGAGTTTAAGCGGCCCGCCGCCGGAGGTGTCTTTTTCATCGATCTGCCATTGCAGCCTTGCTTCAGTTCCATTTCCAAAACCGCGAACGATCGAGCTGAAATCCGAACTGAATTTCGTAGTGAGTAGATTGCCAACCGGCTTCAAATCCAGAACCGCTTGATTCCATTGATCCGGACGACCGAGATTGAACAGGTGGATGTGCTCTGCATCGCCAAAGACATTTTGAGCCTCGCGAGCCGCCCCTTTGATCGACTCGGCTTGTGCGTTATCGAAAGCACTGCGCGTGCCGTCACTGATCATATATAGAAACTTGTTTGGCTGCTTGGCCTCATCCCTGGCGATCTCCGTGCCCTTTGTTAATGCGGTAGCCAGGTCTGTTCCGCTGTAGGACTGTGCAATCGAGTCAATCGCGCTTCGGCAGGCATCCAGGCTGTAGGTCGGCTTGGCGATAATGGCGGTCGCGGGACGCGCGGCCGATAAAATCACCACGGATTCACCCCCGCGCAGCAATCGCTCGACCATCGCTTTGGCTAACAGTTTTGCCTGATCGAAGTGCGTTTTCGCTCCGGCACGGTCGGCTTCATAAGCCATCGAATAACTGTTATCGATCACAAAGACATGAATTCCGTTTCGTTGCCCCGCCAGCGACGCAAGCGTGTTATTCTCGCAACCCAGTGGCCGCGCCAGAGCAATGCCGATCAACACCATTAACGCGCATCGCGTCGCCAGCAAAAGCCATTGTTCAAACTTGAGACGTCGCCGGTTTTTCCGCATCGCCTGAAGCAGAAATACCATCGCCGCCCATTCGATCGTTTTGAATCGCCGGCGGTTCAGCAGATGAATCAAGATCGGGATCGCCATCGCCATCGCCCCCGCCGCGAAGAACCACGGTGTGATGAACCCGGCACCAAGCAGGCTTGAATATTCAAACATTCGCATCAATCAACCTCTGGTCCCCTCCCCCCTGGTACTCCGGGGGGGAGGGTTACGGTGAGGGGAAATTTCTTCGCAATTACGACTACTCCTCAATCGCCAGCAAACTTCACTTCATACTCGCCGCCCGCGTCGCCAGGAATCCACTCAACGAAACATCAAGTGCTTCGCCGCTATTCATCCGCGTAAAATCAATATGCATCCCGCGACACAGCTTTTTTAAATTTTCAGTGAATTGCGACAACTGCTCAATATATCCCTCCCGCAGCGAGCGCGGCTCAGTCAACAGCTCACCCATCTCTTCCATCCCTTTAAAAAGCGTGACATCTTCAAAAGGGAATTCGATCTCCTGCGGATCGAGGATTTGAAACATCATCACTTCGTGCTTCTTGTAACGCAGATGTCGCAGGCCTTTTTTGATGTTGTCGATGTCATCAAAGAAATCGGACAGGATGACAATCAAGCTGCGATGGTTCAGTTTTTCTGCGATTTGATCGAGCACTTTCCCCGTATTCGTTTTGTTCCAGCGCGGAATCTGCTGCAATTCCTGAACGACGATCTTCCATTGCCCGGGGGAATTGCTCGGCTTAAAGAACCGGCTGAGTTGCTGATCGAAAATCGCCATCCCCACAGAGTCTTGTTGCTGGATCGCCATGTACGCCATCGAGGCCGCAATCGCCGTCGCGTGGTCGTATTTGGTCCAGCGCTCGCTGCCGTTGGTGACCGAACCAAACCCCATCGATTCGCTCGCATCCACGACCAAAATTAAATGAAGGTTGGTTTCTTCGAGATATTGCTTCAGATAGATTTTGTCCGACCGCCCGAAAACCTTCCAGTCGACATGGCGAATGTCATCCCCCGGAACATACTGCCGGTGCTGCGCGAACTCGACGGAGATGCCCTGGTACGGCGAGCGGTGCATGCCGTTCATCAACCCCTCGACAATGAGCCGGGCTCGCAGGTCGAGGGAGGAGATTCGAGCCAGCGTGCGGGGATCGAGGTACTT
>JBBRMF010000254.1:0-7450 GCA_038230975.1 Tepidisphaerales bacterium | reverse complement strand
GCTCTTTAGTGGCCGGAACGCTTCTCCGTTAGAAACGATTCCGTCCGCTAAAGCGGACCCTACGAAAGACAAAATCAAATCCGCTACACCAAACTGAAAATGGCTCTAACATTGAAACCCTATTCAACCGGTTCCATGAAATTTTCCCGAATTTTGAATAGAATCACCGCCATGAAGTTCACCAAAATGCACGGGCTCGGCAACGACTACATCTACGTCAACGGCTTCACCGAAACCGTGACCAACCCCGCCGTCACCGCGCAAAAAGTCGCCGACCGGCATTTTGGCATCGGTGGCGACGGGCTCATCCTCATCCTTCCCAGCGACAAAGCCGACGTCCGCATGCGCATGTTTAACGCCGACGGTTCCGAAGGTGAAATGTGCGGCAACGGTGTCCGCTGCGTCGCCAAGTACGCCTACAACCACGGATTGACCCAGTCCAATCCCATGAAGGTTGAAACCGGCCGTGGTGTTTTATCCCTCGCCCTGAATATCGATGGCGGTAAAGTCACCGGCGTCACCGTGAACATGGCCGAGCCGATCCTCTCATTACCTGAAATCCCGGTGGATGCCTCAGCCGTCAAAAAGGGCGATCGGGAAAACGAATACCAAGTGTTAGCCGCCGCGCCGGCCGACTACTACAAGACACCGCTGCAAATGGTTTTTGTCTCCATGGGAAACCCGCACGCGGTCACTTACGTGGACGATGTGAAGTCCGTCGAGCTGGAAAAAATCGGCCCACTGGTCGAAAATCACAAGGCATTTCCCCGCCGCATCAACGCCCATTGGGTGCAAGTGCATTCCCCCAATGAAGTGACGATGCGAACCTGGGAGCGCGGCAGCGGCATCACCCTCGCCTGCGGCACCGGCGCCTGTGCCGTCTGCGTAGCCGGGGTACTCACCGGCCGCACCGCCCGAAAAATTCTGGCCCATCTCCCCGGCGGTGATCTGCAATTGGAATGGCGAGAAAGCGATAACAACGTTTACATGACCGGCCCGGCGACGGAAGTGTTCTCCGGCGAATGGGAAGCCCTGTAATCCTGTAGGGTCCGCAGGTACTCCTGCGGACCATTCCCCCCACAGAACAACAATCATTCCCCAAACGCCGACTCGATGCCCTCGACGTTCAGCCCTCCGAAATCCCGAAGCGCCGTCACATTCGCAACACTACGCGTGTAAAGAAGAACGTGCCACTCGGCGGAAAGCGCGGCAATAGTTGGGCATGATAGTGTAGAATACCGGCACGGGTCTGCGGGGTCGAGAGAACGGTCCGCAGGAGTACCTGCGGACCTTACATGGCCTGGGCATCGCTACAGCCTAATGGGAACTGGGTATCGATGGATCAAGCCGGAGGCACAATCCTTTGTGAGAAGGAGCATTGGGCAAAACCAGGGCAAAAGACAGTTTTTATCGTGGAATCGAACTCGGAGCTGGGAAAATGAATAGTGGAATCAGGTTTATAACTATCGCGAGTTTTCTTTTTTTCGCTGTATCTTGTGCGCGCGTACAAACGGAGCCGCGCACACTCGAATCATTAGAACATCCGGCGCAGTGGGTCATGAATCTGAACGCTGATCAACTGCCAACGATGCGCTCGCTGGATAGCCATCTCGGTGCGGTCAACGCTACAACAGAGCGAACGACACAGCGAGCGACAGGATACCTGACTGAAGAAGTCGCATTTGCTTTAATCCAAACGCCATCCGATTTATGGACCCAATGGCTCATTTATGCGGAATCCGAGAATACACCCCAGGGTTCCACTCCGAGGACCGTCCATGCGTTAACTTTTGGCTTATCTAAGCAGAATCGTACCCCGGCCAACCTGAGCACCACCCAGCAGGTTGATTGGAATTCGATAACGTGGGACCCAGTCAAGAAAAGAATAGCCGCCCTGAGCTTGATTCGGTCAAAACTCTATCCCGGAATGACTCTTCGAGAAGTGGGAACGATTTTCAATAGTCGAAGGTTGTTAACCCATGAGGGCAACATTTTGATGCTAACCGCTGATCTGGACGTCCATCAGGGATGGGAAGTTACTTTGCGCTTTCACTTTCCGCTACCAGATGAGGGGCAAAGTCCGTCAGACATGCGATTGTCCGGGATCGACGTGTATGCAGAACGCCGAAGCAGCAAGTGAACTTACGCACGGCCGCTATAACGAAGATCTTGTCGTCTGGAATTTCTGTCGGTGCATAGCATCAAGACTATCGAATCTGGACGATTGATGGGAATCAACCGAGTATGCGCTCCGGCGGGCGACATCAGCGCTGAGGATCTTTTTTTCCAAATAATCCACCGACTTTGGTTTACGGTCTAGCGAGTCCTGTTGGGTCCGCAGATACTCCTGCGGACCATCCCCCTGCAAGGGAATACAGGTTTACAACAAGTATCTCGCCCGGCTCGCTGCCCACTGAATTACCCGATCGCGCAACGGTCTTCTCCGCCATTGGGCCAACTCAAATTTCTGTGCGTACCCGATGTCATGCTGAAATAGCCCGGTCATCTGTTTGCCAAATTCACGATTGCGAATCACCGCCGAAAGTTCGCAGTTAAACTCGATGCTGCGATAGTCCAGGTTCGTCGAACCCAGCACGGAAATTTCTTCATCAATTACCAGTGTCTTGGCATGCAGCACGGCCCCTTGCCGTTCAAAGATTTCAACCCCCACTGCCAGCAGTGATTCATAAAACGCATGAGCCGCCATGCGAACCGCCGGGACATCGCTGAGTCCGGAGAGCATCAACCTCACATGCACGCCACGGCGCGCGGCGTGAAGGAATTCGTCGATCAGCAAATCCGAAGGCGCGAAATAGGCGATTGTCAGATCAAGCGTATGCCGTGCCTTTCGCACGAGCGTTTGCAGGAACGGCACGAGCGGGCTTTTGGCCGCAGGGACTGACGCCAGCAAAGCCAGCTCGCCCAAAAGTTGTGGATCGCGCATCCCCGGTTTAGGAATCCGTTGCGGCTCGCGGGTGGCCGTTACACGCGCGATTTGGCCAAGGTCGATGCAATGAATGGTCTCCGCGGCGCGAATCAATCCACCCCGGTGCGCGTAGCTCCAGGTCCTCGCAAAGCAGTCCGCAAAGGCTGTGGCACCCGGGCCGACGATGCTGATCGCGTTGTCTCGCCATATTTCGGCGCGGCGAGCGCGAGGCGTCAAAAATCCTGATCCATATTCCGATCCCACATTCAATCCACCGATCCCCGCGATGTGATTGTCGATCACCAATAGTTTGCGATGATCCCGATTCAATGGCCGCCATGAATGCTTGCAATCCCACGGGCGAATCGGATGAAATTCCGCCAGACGGACGCCGCTTTCGCGCATCTTTTGAAACATCGCCGGATCACTTTCGAAGGATCCAAATGAATCGTACATCACGAAAACGCGCACTCCATTTTGTGCCCTCTCGGCCAGTGCATCGGCGAAGGCTCGACCGGTATCATCGCTGTGAAAAATGTACGCCTCAAGGCAGATTTGCTCCTTCGCTGCCTTAATGCCTTCCAACGCCGCGGTCAGGCCCTGGCCATCCTTGAATAGCCGAACCGTCGTGCCATCGGATAATTCGACCGGCGGCGGGGCGGTCCATCCGGCATCAATGCATCCAATATCGATGCAGCCTCCGGTGGCGGTGCCAGCTTCACCCAGCCTGTTTTTTCGCGGTGGATGACGTCGATCAAGCCGAGCCTGCCGTCGCTTCCATCGAGCCGCGCGACGTTCATATCGCCGCCGTTTGAGTCGGGCCGCCAGCGTCAAATCAGTGATATCGCTCGTGTCGGTTGTTGCCAATGACATTTCCTCGTTCCAATTTGACCGGCGCACCAAACTGCCCTGTGATTCGGCCCGATCCGACATCCCATACCACTAAATATTTCGGAATCCGTTTCGCATCCCTTCGAGGGGCACTCGAAAAGCGTATAATCATTCTCTCTGACTCTCAACAAAGGAAATTATGCCTCTTGATCGCGAAACCGTAATGGCTGCCCTGAAAACCGTACAGGATCCGGAATTATTCAAAGATCTCGTCACTTTGAACATGGTCAAAGACGTAAAAGTCGACGGCTCCCGCGTCGACGTGCAAATTGAATTGACCACACCCGCCTGTCCGCTGAAAGACGTCATTCAAAAAGACGTGACCAATGCACTGCGGAAAATTGGCGCGGAAGTGGTGAATGTGAATTTCACCGCGAACACCAAAGGGCCGATGCAACCGCGCAATGATCTGTTGCCGCAGGTGAAGAATGTGATCGCCGTCGGCGCTGGGAAGGGCGGTGTCGGGAAATCAACCGTTGCGCTGAATCTCGCCGTAGGGCTCGCTCGTGCCGGTGCGCAGGTCGGTCTGATGGACGGCGATATCTACGGCCCTTCCATGCCCACCATGCTTGGCCTCAAGGGAATGGCCCCCAACGTGCGCGGCAACAAAATCATCCCGTTCCATCTCCACGGCATCCACTGCATTTCAATCGGTGTGCTGGTCGAGCCTGAAAAACCACTGATCTGGCGCGGCCCGATGGCCCACGGCGCATTCAAGCAGCTCTTTGCCGACAACACCGAATGGCCCGATCTGGATTATCTGGTCGTCGATCTGCCTCCCGGCACCGGCGACGTATCACTCACACTCTGCCAGTTGTTGCCGATCACCGGCGCGGTGATTGTCGCCACGCCGCAACAAGTGGCGCTTGATGATGCCATCCGCGCCGCCAAGATGTTCCAGCAGTTAGGCGCGCCCATCCTCGGCGTCGTCGAAAACATGCGCGGTGATTTGTTCGGCAGCGGTGGCGCGGAGATGGCCGCCCAACGCCTTAATCTCCCGTTCCTCGGTGCCATCGAGCAACACAAAGAACTGCGCATCAACAGCGATGCCGGCAATCCCACCGCCAACTTCACCGGCAACCCCAAGCTGCGCGAAGAACTCGAACACATCGTGCAGACTCTCGCCGGCCAGGTGAGCGTGCGAAACTTGAGCACACCTCAACCGGTGTTGAATGTGAGTTAAATATGACCTCGCGAGAAAATCCTTTCCCAGGCATGAATCCGTATCTGGAGCGTCGTTGGGGTGACGTTCATGCGGCCTTGTCGACTTACGCACGCGACTCATTACAGGACCAGCTACCTGAAGATCTCCGCGCGCGAATGCAGGAGCGGGATTTCATTGAATCAACCGACGAGATTCTCCCTTTTCCAAGGCGCGGGTTTTCACCCGATGTTCACGTCTACGAGATTCCCGCAACCCGACAGGAAGCCGGACAAACCCGCGCCAACTCGGCGTTAACCGTCGAGCCGATCATCATCCAACTCCCGGATGCCGAGACGACGGAGTCGTATCTGGAGATCATCGATATCAATTCCGGCGGGCGTGTCGTCACCACGCTGGAATTTGTGAGCCGGTCGAATAAACGTCCCGGCCCGGGTCGGAAAGACTATTTGCGCAAGCGGTCTGAAACAATTAAAGCTGGCGAGAACATCGTCGAAATTGATCTGCTCCGGACCGGACGTCACGTCACGTCACGTTGGCAGGTCCGGATCGTATCCCCGCGAAAGTTAGAGCGACGTATCACGCCTGTCTGTTTCGAACCTCCAAGCCTCACCAACTCGAATATTACCCTGCGCCATTGCGCTTGCGTTTACCGACCATTCGAATTCCGCTGCGGCCGTCTGACCAAGACGTTCTTCTTGATTTGCAATCGCTCATCAACCAGGCGTATCTCAAAGGTCGTCACGATGACATCGACTACGGCCAGCCGCTCGATCCACCGCTTTCCACCGAAGACACGGCCTGGGCGGCGGATCTGATCCAAAAACGCTAAAACCCCATGAAACCGCGTGATCTTCTCAACCTCGGATTCCAACCCGGCCCGGTCATCGGCGAGGCGATCAAAGCAATCGCCGGTGCAAAAGGACTCGATCAGGAAACGATCATTCGTGATCTGACATCGCTTCTCGCCGATCCTCTCGCCTTTATCGATCACCCGCACTGGGCTCCAATCGCCCAATCGCTCATCACGCACACGGCCCAGCGTTCTACTTATGAAGAACGACCCGTACCCGCCCCGTATCAAATCTGGGGTGAGGGATTGGAAGCAGGCGCGCTCGAGCAGATGAAAAACGCCGTGCGCCTTCCAGTGGCCGTGGCCGGCGCGTTGATGCCCGATGCACATCAGGGTTACGGCCTTCCCATCGGTGGCGTACTTGCGACCGAAAACGCGGTGATTCCGTATGCCGTCGGGGTCGATATCGCCTGTCGAATGAAACTGTCGATCCTCGACATCCCCGCCCAGCGGTTGGAAGGCATGCGCGATCTTCTGGCCAAAGTATTACAGCGCGAGACCAAGTTTGGCGTCGGCGCGGAATTCAAATCCCCGCTGCAACATGATGTGTTGGATTCCGACTGGAAATCCGGCCCGTTGACGGCCAAGCTGTTCGAAAAAGCCAGACATCAACTCGGTACAAGCGGCAGCGGAAACCATTTCGTTGAATTTGGTACTATTACCCTGGATGAACCGGAATTAGGGCTTGACGCCGGCCGATATCTTGCATTGCTCAGTCACAGCGGCAGCCGCGGAACCGGGGCCACAATCGCGGATTATTATTCAAAGCTCGCCATGGAGCAGCACCCCGAACTCCCCCCGGAATTGCGGCGATTGGCATGGCTTGACTTGAATTCACAAGCCGGCGCAGAGTATTGGCACGCCATGAACCTCATGGGCGAATATGCCTCCGCCAACCACGCACTGATTCATCAGCGCATCATCAAAGCCGCCGGTGCCAAGGTCGTCGCCGGCGTTGAGAACCACCACAACTTCGCCTGGAAAGAAACGCACGGAGGTCGCCCGCTGATCGTTCATCGCAAAGGGGCCACACCCGCCGGGAAAGGCGTCCTTGGAATGATCCCCGGCTCGATGGCCACCCCCGGTTTCGTCGTGCGCGGCAGAGGAAGCGAAAGCTCATTGAATAGCGCAAGCCATGGCGCAGGACGGATGATGAGCCGCACCGCCGCCCGCGAAAAGTTCCGCTGGGCCCACTTCAAAAAAATGCTCGAAGATGCCGGCGTGCAGCTTTTGTCAGCCGGCATCGACGAAGCCCCCGGCGCCTACAAAGACATCCACAATGTCATGAAAGGCCAAGCCGACCTCGTCAACGTCATCGCTCGCTTCGATCCGAAAATCGTCAAGATGGCCGACGCCGGTGAAAAACCCGAGGACTGATTGACGAATCAAAGTGGCATGGGCATCCTGCCCATGTTCGCGGTACCCCGCGATATCGATCCGTACTCGGATCGAATCAGCAAGGAAATAAATCTACTTGCGACCCGAATGCCATTCGCTTAAGCACAAAACCGGCTCAACTGAGCAGAGAATGAGGATTCAATGTGATGAAGGTTTCCGCAATGATTGCTGTCAGACAGTCGATTTTAGGCGTATGCCACAAAATTCTGCCGGAATAATC
>JBBRMF010000253.1:0-7489 GCA_038230975.1 Tepidisphaerales bacterium | reverse complement strand
CCCCAATGCTGTCGTCAAACCCCCGAGAATAAACATGAGCATCGATGCCCGACGTGCCGGTGCCATCGGGTCGATTGGCGCCTGCCCTGGCGGGTACGCAAACGGTGGATATCCCGTCGGCGGCATGGGGAAATGTGGTTGCTGAGGATTGGGGTACTGGCTCATTGGGACGCAATTCTAGGGATCAAGCGGGCGATTGAACAGAGTCTTTCTTATTCCGATTGAATGTAGCCCATTGCGTTTGAAGTTGCGATTCGTAGGATTTACATTCCGTCGACAACGTGATGCGGCATTGCCGGATAGGAGTGTCAGGGCAATGGAGCATCAGGATACTCTCGGTCAACGATTACCGGCAAAGGAGTGCCCGTGCCCGGAGAGACCGAACTTCATAAAACGCTAAAAAAAGAAGGTTGTCGTTGGTTGTTCCGGATGGGTTACCGGTGCATCGCCGCGGAGGTTCGCTTGCGCCCGCTGGGAATCATTGATGCGGTGGGAACGGGGTTGTTCCGCGCGTATCACAATTACCTTTCCGTTCAGCGTGAAGTACAACAGACTTGCTTTATCGAGTGCAAGGCATCGCGAGGGGATTTTCTGCGCGATCAATCCGAAGACGGGCAGATGCAGCTTTGCCTGATGGAACGCAAGCGCAATTTCAAAGTCAAAAAGAATCGGGCAAAGATAAACGAATTGCGTCAGGCGGTTGGGCTGGGAAAATTCAAAAGTTGTTTGCTTCAACCGATGGCCAACCTGCATTACATTCTTGCCCCGGCGGGCATGCTTCAGAAAAAGGATCTACCGCCTCGTTGGGGAATGCTGAGCTTCAGCGAATCGGGGATTAATGTGGTGGTCCGCGCGGATTGGCAGGAATGTGCGAGGACGGAATATGTCGAATCCGCCATTGCCCGGACGCTGACGGGAGATATTTACCGAGCGGATGACCGGGCGATTAATTCCGTGAACCGAGAGCTGTTCTCCCAGCAGAGGAATCTGGCTGAGAGAATCAGATCGATTAAACCCCAGGTGGTGTTTGCGCCTCAGTCGGCTGCGCCACCGATCGCCTCGTGAACCGAACGGGACGCGGTGACGATGAGTTGTCCGTTGAAGTAACGAACGCTGGCGTTTCCACCATTTTCTCGCCATACGTCTGGGAATACCGTTTCGCGGACGAGCGTAACCAGATCTTCGCCTCGCTCGATCTTCGATTTATGTTTGTCCTGGTTTGAAGTGTTGGAATTACTGTTCCCGAAAATCCCGCTTCCGCCTCCACCGCCGCCACTCCCTCCGCCGCCACCTCCACCGCTACCGCCTCCACCGCCTTTGCTGCCTCCCGTCGATGAGGCGACAAGGCTTAAATCTGGCGCTTCGGTGAAGTCGGGCACGTCAAGAACCAAATCCTCGACCGAATAGACCCGCGTGAACATTTCCTTATCTGCCAGTTCGCGGGTGGTTACTTCCAGAACATTTTGATCGAAATAGTAGGTCAACGCGGTTCCGGCACCCGCTTCATTCAACAGCAGTCCGAGCGCTTTTCGAAAGGGGACTTCGCGAAGCCGCATGTTGACGTTGGTATCT
This sequence comes from Tepidisphaerales bacterium, assembly GCA_038230975.1. Lineage (GTDB taxonomy): Bacteria > Planctomycetota > Phycisphaerae > Tepidisphaerales > Tepidisphaeraceae > JANXVV01. Next base: position 5,917 of record JBBRMF010000253.1, on the reverse strand, counting down.
TGCGACACCCCGGCGGCTTCAATCGCCTTCCAATTCACATGGAAATTCACACCGGTGACGTCGCGTAAAAATTCGATCGCGTCTTTCAGCGCCACATTGGTGAATTTGACGTCGGGGATGACCTGATCCAAAACAGATCGGCGAGCCCGCGTCGCCACGCTGGAAGCCGCCGGAGAAGCTTGAGGAGCCATCAATGGGATGGCAAGTGAACCGGCAAGAACCACAGTGAGTATTCGTCGCATCGGAACTCCGACAAAGAAGGAACTCATTCATTCAAAAAGCCCACTCATCTCGATGCGTGGGCTTTTGAACAACTGTATTCTAATGTCTTCGGCTGAAAACCGGCACACAATTCCCGGCAATATCGCCACACAATCTTTGTGTACGAATCGCCGTAAATAAATGGCGGATCACCCGTTCTGCGGATTGATGGGCTTACCGGTGTAAGGATCAAACTGCTGAACGGTGGTGGGAGCCGGTGTAGGCAGGGTTACCTGCGTACGCGGCAGCGCGGCCGGAGAGTGCTCATCCACCTGAGAGATCTCATCTTCGACCCCCTTCAGACCTTTCTTGAATTCGACGATTCCTTTTCCCAAGCTCCGACCCACTTCGGGGAGGCGCTTTCCGAAGAGTAGCAAGCCGATCCCTGCGATAATGAGCCATTCAAAACCACCCGGCATGCTAATGGCGAGCGGGACGTCGGTAGACAGCATGTGTGACAAAGCCAGCATAGTAAATACCTCTTATTTTCGAATGCTTTTCGATCGATTCTTAGCAACGGTGCCATTATTCAAATCGGCTCTTTTGCGCTCGACTCAATCATTATACGCCAGTACGGGCAAAAGGTTAAGTTAATCCGAATGCGTAGTATAGCCGCAACGCTGCAATGGTGAACCCCGAAATAGTTGGTACAGTGGGGCGATGTTGATAAAATCTAATTTCGTCGGCAGATCACTGACAACGAAAACGCATTTCGTTTGATATTGATAGTGGTCGGCACAAATTGACCGTTGCAGCGGTCGCACATCATTTTTTGGAGCGAAACGGAATGAATCAGAATACGCAAGAAAATGGCCAGGGGTTAACCCAACGGCAAATCAGGGCAAATCGACGGGATTTTCTCAAGGCCTCCGCAGTGGTGGGCATGAGTGCTTTTGTGTCGACCCGCAGCGCCTTCGGTGCAGACAGCAAATCACCGGCGGAAAAAATCAACGTCGCGTGCATCGGTGTCGGTGGCAAGGGTGACAGCGACTCAAACCACGCCGGTATGTACGGCAATGTTGTCGCGATCTGCGATGTCGACGACAAAATTCTCGCCAAAAAGGCTGAGAAATATCCAAACGCGAAGAAGTTCAACGACTACCGCAAGATGTTCGATACGATGTCGAAGGACATTGATGCGGTGACCGTCAGCGTGCCGGACCATTCGCATGCAGCCGCATCCATGATGGCGATCAAGGCCGGCAAGCATGTCTATTGCCAGAAGCCGCTCACGCGAACCGTCAAAGAAGCCCGCACGCTTCGATTGGCTGCCCGGGAGTACAAAGTGTGTACGCAGATGGGTAACCAGGGGACCGCGCATCCGGAACTGCGTCATGCGGCCGATATCCTTCGCGCCGGTGCACTTGGACCGGTGAAAGAAGTGCATATCTGGACGAATCGCCCCATTTGGCCGCAGGCACCCGGGCAGGTGACCCGACCGCCGGAAGCCCCGGTTCCCGAAAGTTTGCATTGGGACGAATGGATCGGGCCGGCACCGATGCGTCCTTATGCTGAATACGTGACCGTCGATGCGAAGACGCAAAAAGAATCGCGGAAGGGTGCCTATCACACCTTCAACTGGCGCGGCTATTGGGATTTCGGCACGGGCGCGCTCGGTGACATGGGTTGCCATACCGCCAACATGCCGTTCATGGGCCTTGAACTAGGATACCCAACCAGCATCGAAGCCAAGTGCGGCGATCTGAACGATGAAACGTATCCCGGTTGGGCCACCATCGTCTACCACTTCCCAGCGCGAGGTGATAAACCGGCCGTGAAGTTGACCTGGTGGGAAGGCCATCGCAACGATTCGCGCGACGCCGCGAAGCGCAACCTCCCCGACACCGGCATCACCAAGTCGTTCATCATGTCGGAAAGCGGTTCGATGATTGTCGGCGAAAAAGCCACGATGTTCTCGCTGCATGATTACGGTGCAAATGACAAGATCGTCTACAACGCCGATGCGAGTGGCGTTTCGTTGGGCGATATTCCGAAGGTGATTCGTCCACTTCCGGAATTGATCAGCCAGGCAAACGATGCAAAGCGTGGCTATGACAATGACGAAGGCCAAAAGGCCGAGTGGTTTGCCGCCATCAAGGCCGGAACGCCAAGCAATGCCCTGTCGAACTTCGACTACGCCGGCATGCTGACCGAATTCCTGCTGCTCGGGAACATCGCCATCAAGACCGGCAAAAAGCTGGAATGGAACGGCGACGCCATGAAGTTCAACAACAATGAAGACGCGGATGCGCTCATCCATCGTGAGTACCGCAAGGGTTGGACGCTGTAGTTTTGTAGGGTGAGTAGACCCTACATCTTATTCGTAGAAATTGAATAGCCGCGGATGGTAGAGTTTAGGCCGCCGTCCGCGGCTTTTTTATGGAGTTTTGGGACGAAGTGTTTCAAGCAATTTGAGTATATCGGGCGGAAGCGGGGCTTTAATCGTCATCGTATTAAAAGTACCCGGATGCACGAACGTGATCTCGGCGGCGTGAAGTGCCTGGCGTTCGAAGCGAAAGTCACCGACTTCGATGATGCGGCCACCGTACATGGTGTCGCCGACCATCGGGTAACCGATCGCCGACATATGAACGCGAAGCTGGTGGGTGCGGCCGGTTTTGGGGGTGAGCTTAATGAAAGAGAATCCGGCCGGTGGGGCCGCTAATTTTTTGTCTGAGGCGTGCTCGCTGTTGTGCAAGCCGGCGGTGGGTAGCAAGGGGAACAATTCCTGTACTTCGTACTTCGTGACGGCTTGTTTGCCACCGTTTTCAATTTTACGGACGGCCTGCTTTTCGCGGATGAATTTGTCCTTGCCGATCGGCATGTCGAGTACATCAGCCAGCAGTTGCGGCACGCCATGACAGATGGCGATGTACGTTTTCTGGATCGTGCGATTTTCAAATTGCCGTGCGATTCGCCAATGGGCTTCATCGCTTTTGGCCACGAGCATGACGCCGGTCGTGTTGCGGTCAAGGCGATGCAGGATTCCGGGCCGCCAATTGCCGTTGAGCGAACTCCATTTCTGACCGTAATGCACCAAACCGTTCACAAGTGTGCCGCTCCATCTGCCGCGCGCGGGGTGGACGATCAGATCGGCTTGCTTGTTCAGCGCCAGAAAATGTTCGTCTTCGTAAATGATATCGAGCGGGATCGGCTCGGGTGTCAGTTCGTTGACCGGCTTCGGCGGGGCGACCATGTCGATCTCATCCCCATCGTGCGGCTTGTAACTGGATTTGATGACCCGCCCGTTAACCTTCACAAGTCCGTCATTGATGAGGCGCTGAACACCGGCGCGCGAGAGATACGAAATTCGATCGGTGAGATACTGATCGATGCGGCGCGTTAAGTTTTTGCTGATTCGGAAGTGGAAGTGCGCAACATCTTCATCGACCGCTTCGTCTTCCGACGGCGATGCGAGAACCTGGTCCTCCATCAATTCATCGGGTTGTTCGGAAGAAGGCGGCACGGTTGAAATCTGCGCGGCTCCGGGTATTTCTCAACGTTTCGCGTACCACGGTTGCGGCACTAAACTTGATCGTGCGGCTCATCATCTGGCCTACTTGGGAAGCGTCGCAGGTTGAGTTGCCGGAACGGTTGCAGGCCTGAGGATCGACTGCGTTGTCGATTGTACGACCGGCTGAGTTGCACTGACAAGCGGTGTGGTTTCAGCGTTGACCAGCAGCGCCGGATGATTCAGTTCCGGCAGAATATTAATCCGCTGCTGCGCGTACAGTTTCTGTGTTGGCGAGCTATTTTCATGGGTCAACACGGCCTGATAGTGATTGGTCGCGCCCGGCCAATCCGATCTATTTTCCGCAACCGCAGCCAGGCCGAACTGGGCGCAAATCAAGTTGAGCGATTGGTCCGAGAACTTATCGACCACTTCCTGGTACGCGGAGGTAGCTTGTGCCAGATATTCATCCCGGCTCAGTTTCAATGCAGGAATGGGCTGTGTGCTTGCGGTGGTGGGCGTGGGCCAGATGGGGATATTGGCCATCGTAAAGTTCACGTCGCCCCGGAGAACCGCCGCCTGGGCAAGCAATTTTGCGTCGTTCGAGGTTGAACTGACTTTGTCCAGTTCGCTGTTTGCCTGTTCCGAACGGCTTTGCACAAAATTAATGTACTTGGCATCCATCGGCTCGCTGGGATTTGGCGCGGCCTTGCGAATGTCTTCCACCATTGGTGCGGCAATGCTCAGATGCTCAGCGGCTTCCCGGTAGGCATTTTCCGTGGCACTGATGCGCGATCGGATGAAAAGGGCTACTACAGCCACAACGGCTACGACTACGGCCGCGCGCCCGAGCCATTTGCGGCGAAGATCAGGCAACTGCATGACCTTCACAGCACGGGTCGCCTGCTTCATTAACTCGTTTTCCTGCAATTCGTGACGTCGTTCCGCTTTCATAGGGAGAGGCAGTGTAAGCGCGTTGAAAGCGGAATGCAAAACGCGGTGCGAATTTTGAATCGTGCAACCTCGACCCGGCGCGGTTGCAGTAGCGTTCGCTTCGCGAGTCGAGTAAATTCTGCGGATCAAGTTGAGCGAACGAATCAGACGCCTGCGAATCTATGGGACACCGCAAAGGAGCGACGATGGCGACGGGTAAGATTAAGTGGTTTAACGATCAGAAGGGCTTTGGATTTATCGCGGACGATAATGGAGGCGGCGACATATTTGTTCATTATTCGATCGTCGAGATGGATGGTTTCAAGAGTCTGAAGGAAGGCCAAACCGTCCAGTTTGAGTCCGAAAAATCCGAAAAAGGATTGAAAGCCACCAAGGTTACGCCGGTATAATGTGAGGCCGAATTGAATCGGTAAAAACGGGAATGCGAACACCGTCCTTTGTTTGGGCGGTGTTTTATTTTTAAGGAATGACGGTGTAATGCCCAGCATCGTAAAATCACTTCCAAGGAACCCTGTACATGTTTTATATTTCCGGAAATAGTGAGCCAAAGAATTCCACGGAATTCATTGAGGCATTGGATCGCGGGATTCGTGAACTGATCGCATTCCCTGCCGGCGTCAAAATCGTGTCGGTGACAGGAGAACATCCCGCATTTGATACCGTGGAGATTGATCTTAGCGGCGGTCGGATTGATTTTGCGAAGCGTCTCAACAAGCCAACGCTGGGCACCGTTGGACAGAATGGAGTCTCGGCAAAAACGCTGACTATCTTCGCGAAACCACTGCGGGTGGATGCAGGACAAGTGACGGTCGAACTTTCTGCCACTCAAGTTTCGCTCAATTATCATTCGGATGCGTCAGGAAGATTGATGCTCGTACCGGCATCGTCTGAAAAGGGGATTCTCAAGCTTGAGATTTCCCGTGCGGATCTGGAGGCCTTAATTAGGGAACGCGCGACGATTGCAGCAGCGCAGCAGGGTGCGAAGATTACCGGCCTTGAATTGAAACTCACGCCGCGCGGGGAGCAATCATTGGCGATTGAAGTGCGCGTCAATGCCAAAAAAATGATGATGGCTGGTGTGGTTCGTATTTCAGGCAATGTGGATATCGATGACCAGCTTACGGCTCGTCTTTCGCAGATGTCCTGTGAAGGGGAAGGCGTTGCTGGTAAGATCGCGGCGGGCTTTTTGACTCCAAAGATCAAGCAGGTCGACGGGCGAAGTTTCCCCCTGGCCGATGAATCTTTGAATGG
>JBBRMF010000252.1:0-7551 GCA_038230975.1 Tepidisphaerales bacterium | reverse complement strand
TACAGAGAAAAACCGGCCGCGCGTTCGGAAGAAACTCCCGCAATGCCTCCGCCACCGCCACACCGGGGTATAGATGCCCGCCCGTGCCACCACCGGCGAAGAGAATGGTTGGAGAATCGCTTATCGGCATCTTCTGATTTTCATCGTCAATGTAGAGGTCGAAAGTGAAGTGAATGAAAGATACATCGCGGTCCGATTGTACGTGTCAGCTGCGGATTCGGATTCGGTGTACTTCCACCAGAAACAACCGGCCCTGGTATGCGTCCGGCTCCGGATTTGCGACCATGTACGCCGTCAACCGGTCGAGAAGCCTGGGAAGAACCTCGGGATGATTGTGAAGTTGGAGCGAGATAATCCCCCGATAATTTGCTGGCGAGTAGGCGACGATGTCTGAAAAGTCACCGTTCAAAGACAACAGGATGGTTCCCATTTCTTGCGCTGTGGCGATGACGACGGGATCGGGCGCGCGAATGTGAAGCATGTCGCGAAGCGGTGTCACACGGCATCCCGCCTCTCGCAAGCGGCGAATCGCCTCCATCGGCACGCATTGATCGGCAAAAATGCTAAGGTTCATGGAATGGCCACGGCCTCAAAGTACGCTAAGTCGCGGGCATAGTCGAGCGCCGCGGCGATGTCGTTCGCGCGCAGGTCGGGAAACTCACCCATCACCTCATCGGCGGCCTTTCCGCATGCCAGATACCCCAGCACCAATGCCACGGGAATGCGCGTGTCGCGGAAGCAGGGCTTGCCCCGCAATACCAGCGGATCACTTTCAATTCTGTCGTGCCAGTCGGTGGCCATTCAAGAATCATATCAACCGATTGAAAGTGCGACAATGTCGGTATGTTTGTCGGCGACAGATTTCGTTGAGCTGTTATCTCACCTCCGTAACCCTCTTCACTTCAAAGTGCCGCCGCCAGGTCCGTACTGGTCAGATCCCATCGCATCGCTTCGGCTTTGCTCTCGGTCCCAGGTTCGGCCTTATGCGGATGTCGGCTAACACTGTATAGCACACCGAGCGCCGCGCAGGTGATGACCAATCCGCTGCCGCCGGCGCTGACGAGTGGAAGCGACAATCCCTTAGTCGGCACGCTGACCGTCGCGACGGCAATATTGATGAGTGCTTGAAACCCGACCATGCAGGCGACGCCGAATGCGATCAACCGACCGAAGCTGTCGCGTTGTCGGCGGATGACCTGCCAGGCCACGAACAAGATTCCCAGATATAACGCGATCGTCAGGAGCGCTCCGCAAATCCCCAGTTCCTCGCAGATGACCGCAAAAATAAAATCCGTCGTGTCTTCCGGCAAATATCCAAGCTTCTGAATTCCGTTCCCCAACCCCCGGCCAAAAATCCCCCCGGTCGAGAAGCTCAGAAGGCTCTGAATCATGTGATAGCCTTCTTTTTGTGGGGCGGAATACGGGTCCATGAATGCGGTGATCCGCCGCCATCGATAGGCTTTGTGATGGACGAACCAGAATCCGATGGCGCTCGCGGGAACCATGACGACCAGAATATGCCGTAATTTTACGCGACCCGCGAGGCAGATCACGATCGTGCAAAGTGCGATCAGCGCGGCGGTTCCGAAGTCCTGAATGATCACGAGCAGTAGCACAATTCCAACCGGGGCAAGCATCGGTAAGAATCCGCGAACAAAACGATCGACATCAAAAGGGCGAAAAGTCAGCGCGTAGCAGAGAAAGAAAATCACGCTCCATTTGCCAAGTTCTGAAGGCTGTAGTGGTGCAAATCGTAACCAACGGCGGGCACCGTTAATCTCCTTGCCCATCCCGGGCACGAGCACCATCGCGCACAGAACGGCGGCGACGAGAATTAAAATTACCGTCGGATTTTTCCAGAACGTGCGACGGCCAAGCTGCGCGTAATCGAATTTGCCCACGAAGAAGTATGTAAAAAATGCGACAACGGCGAGTTTCAACTGCGACATTCCCGCGCCGGTCCATTGCCAGCGGATGTTGCCGGTCACTCGCATCGAGGCGGATTGCACCATGACAACGCCCAGCGCCAGCAGACTGATCACGCAAAGCGTCAGCACATCGCGATATTTTATCCTGTAGATCGAGGCGTCCATGCTTTGAATGTTATCGGACGTTTCGACCCAATTACGTTCAAGATTGTGAACTACCTTAATTTGACCGTCGCCAAAGCCATCGCCGCCAGCATGGCGCTGATCAACCAGAATCGAACAACGACCTGCGACTCGGTCCATCCCTTACGCTGAAAATGATGGTGCAGCGGGGCGCATAGCAGCACCCGGCGGCCTTCCCCATATCGCCTGCGGCTGTATTTAAAATATCCTACTTGCAGGATGACGGAGAGGGCTTCAATCACGAAGATTCCGCCGACGAAAAAGAGCATGAATTCCTGACGGATGACGATCGCGATGTAACCGATCAGCCCGCCGAGCGCAAGTGAGCCGGTGTCACCCATGAAGACTCGGGCCGGGTTGCAATTAAACCAGAGAAACCCGAGGCACGCCCCGAGCATTGCGGCGGCGACAACGGCCATCTCCTCGCTGAAATTGATGTGTGGAATCAGCAGTTTTTTGGCGACGAGAAGCTGCCCGGCGATCAGCGCCAGGAAAAGGAACGCCGCGCTGACAATCGCCATGATCCCGGCTGCCAAACCATCAAGGCCATCGGTGAGATTGACGGCATTGCTCGCGCCCGTCAGCACAATCGTGCCAATTAAAATGAATCCCGTTTGGTTCAGCGAGATTTTTAGATTCTTGAAAAATGGAAAGTATAAAGTGTGGGCATCGGCGACATTCTGCCCATGCTGAAACGTGAAATAGGAAAGCAGCACCCCAAGCCCAATTTGAAACAGCAGTTTTTCAAGGCTGGTCAATCCTTGTCGGCTACCCGCGCGGCGCCCGGCCGTCAGCTTAAGCCAGTCATCCGCCATCCCCACCGCGGCAAGCCACAACACACAGACGAGGGCCATTTGCACCGGGAAAATCCTCACATCTGCGAGCAACAGGGTGGAGATGACGATGGAGGCGATGATGAAAAGCCCACCCATGGTGGGAGTGCCGCGCTTGCTTTTCATGATCTCGTCGAGATCGATTTGATCGAAGCCGGCGAAGTCTCCAATTTTCTGCGATTGCAACCAGCGGATGACCGGCGGGCCGATCAGCATGCACAACACGAAGGAAAGCATCACCGCCAAAACTTGTCGAAAAGGATCCTGATCGCGCGTAAAGACCCGAAAGAAACCGAGATGGTGCGACTCGAGCCATGGCAGATAAGAATCAATGAGAAGGTACAGCATTCGGAAAAATCATCCTCATTTGTCGGCAAATCTCTTCGTGCGGTGCGCCGAAGAGCCTGGGAAAATGTGGCATGGGCGTCTCGCCCGTGCTTTTTTTAAGGAAACGCGGGCGAGACGCCCACGCCACCTGGAAAAAGCGGACCCTACAATTTTGCTGCAGTTTCAATCGCTTTGGCCACTACTTCCAAATGGATGCCTCGCGAGGCTTTTAATAGAACGACATCGCCGGTCTGGATCTGCGCCGGAAGTTCGCGCGCTGCGGATTCGGAATCGGGGAATGTTTTCACGCGATCCTCGGTCATGCCGGCACGGATCGCAGACGCGGCGATCCGTTTGCTAAGCTCTCCAATGCACACCAGCAGATGCAATGAACAGGTGGCCGCGAATTCACCCACTTCATCATGTAATTTTTCACCCGTGGGGCCCAGCTCGAGCATATCCCCCACGATGGCGATACGCCGGGCTTTGGTCGGGAGTGTTTTGAGGGTTTCCAGCGCGGCCTTCATTGAGGCGGGATTGGCGTTATAGGCATCGTTCAGAAGCGAAATGCCTTTCACATCGTCAAGCTGCAATCGCATTTCCGGACCGCGGGCGATGGAAAGGCCGTGGACGATCTCTTCATCGCTCAATCGAAACCGCTTGCCAACCGCGATGGCCACCAGCGCATTCGCAGCAGTGTGCCGGCCCAGCAACGGTACGAAAATCGGCAGGCGACCATTCAGCTTGAATCGCACGCCGGTTTCGTCGCAGCAAACGTCAGCGGCAAACAGGTCGTTGGTTTCTTTGAACCCAACGGTGATTTTCTGTCCGTGGAATTTAGAGACCGCCGACAACAGGGCGGTATCGTCTCCGTTGACGATCAGCGATCCGTTGGGATTCAAGCCTTCAATGATGCTCGAATTTTCAAACCGCACCCCCGCCAAACTACCCAGAAATTCCAAATGTTCAGCCGTGCAATTCGTGATGACGGCAATATCCGGTTGGGCGATCTTCGTCAGGTTGCTGATTTCACCAATATGATTCGTCCCGAGCTCCAGCACAAGATATTCGTGGTTTTCCTCGGCGGCGAAGATCGTCAGGGGGACACCGATGTCGTTGTTAAAACTCTTCGGCGACATCGAACCCTTCAACTTCACGGCCAAAACCGAATCGATCAAGTATTTCGTACTGGTCTTCCCGTTGCTCCCAGCGACGGCCACCACTTTCGCGCGGAGGGTAGTTCGAACGTGTTTGGCAAGTTTGCCGAACGCGGGTCGGGTGTCGGGCACGACCAGAAGCCTCATCCCCCTGGGAACTTTTTCCGGAACGCGGGAGACAATCGCCGCGATCGCGCCACCGGCGGCGGCGACATCCAGAAATTCATGCGCGTCGAACCTGTCCCCTTTTAATGCCACGAACAGCGAATCCTGTTTGAGATCACGCGTGTCCGTACAGACGGCGTTGATGAATGGCCCTTCCCTGGGAAGCGCCTCGGTCGATCGTCCGGCCACCGCACGCCGAACTTCTTGTAACGGAATTGGTTTCATGAAATCCCAGGATCACCACTTTACACTTTTGACGCCAGCACCCGCGTCGCTTCCTCAACGTCGTCAAAATGCCGTTTTTCGGTACCGATGATCTGGTAATTTTCGTGACCCTTCCCCGCCAGCAGCACGACATCACCGGCTTCTGCGTCTTGCAAAGCTTGTGCGATGGCGGCTCGCCGATCGATCTCGCGAAAGACTGGTTTCCCCATCGTGCCGCTGAACCCGGCCGCGATCATGTCGAGAATGGATTCGGGTTCCTCGCGGCGAGGATTGTCACTGGTCAGATACACCACATCGGCAAGTCTTTCGGCGATGCGCGCCATGCGTGGCCGTTTGCTTGCATCGCGATCTCCTCCGCACCCAAAGACGACGCGCAACTTTCCTTTGGTCAGCGGACGCAATGCGCTCAACACATTTTCCAAGGCGTCGTCCGTGTGCGCATAATCCACCAGCACACTAAACGGCTGGCCTGCCTGAACCGACTGTAATCTTCCGGGTGCGCCAGTCGCGGTCTTCAACCCGGCGGCGATTTGATGCACCGACATTCCAAACACTTCACCGGCCAGCGCCGCTGCAAGAAGCGCATTTTCCACGTTATGCCGCCCGATCATCGCCAAGTTCACTTCCGCGCGACCGTCTGGCGTCACCAGTACAAAACTCGATCCACCCGATTGAATCGATACATCGCGCGCTTGATAATCCACGCCGGTGCCCGAACCGATTCCGAACCGGACAATTCGAGCCTTGCACTTGCGTTCCATCCAGGTCGACCAGTCGCTTGCCGCGTTGACAGCCGCGACCGCGCTTTCGTCCAGCGACGAAAATAGCTTTGCCTTGGCGGCCGCGTAATGCTCCATCGTCTTGTGATAGTCGAGATGATCGCCGGTGAGATTTGTAAAGCCCGCGCCAGCGAAGTGCATCCCCGCGACGCGATCTTGATCGAGGGCATGGCTCGAAACCTCAATCGCGCAGCGCAAGCAACCTTGTTCGCGCATCGAGGCGAATAGTTCCGCCAATTCGCAGGCGCCTGGGGTGGTCATTGTTGCCGGGCGTCGACATTGGCCGTCGTCGATCTCGACCGTGCCGATCATTCCACAGCGATCGTTCGTTTGCGTTAAAAGATGACGAAGAATGTAGGTCGTCGTCGTCTTGCCGTTGGTTCCGGTGACCGCCAGCGTCTTGACCTGCTCCGTCGGATTCCCGTGAACGTGATGTGCCAGAATGGAAACCGCCGATGCGGTATTCGGAAGGATAATCTGCGGGATGGATAGACCGGGCAATCTGGATTCGGTGACAATCGCAATAGCCCCATTGGCAACGGCATCGGCGGCGAATTGCGCGCCGTCGGTTTGCGTCCCCCCACGGGCAACAAATAAATCACCCGGCCGAACAAGACGTGAGTCATCTTTGACCCCGGCTACCGGCAAATCGGGCAGCCCGGTCAGGGTCAAAGTGGAATCAAATTGGCGCAGCAAATCATGCAGCTGCATGGGACGTCCGTTTCCCAGTCGCATGGCATCACCTGATTGGAGTATTCAACATGCCGGCTACCGTGCCGAACTTCGCCATCACAGTAACAAACCCGCGAAAGTGAATCAATGCGGCGCGAACCAATCTCTGGTCCCCTCCCCCGTGATTCAATGAGAGGAGGGGACCGATGCGACACACAAAACATTTTAATGCAATCGTTGACACGACCGATTCTGCGGGTAAAACAAAAGGCGGTGGAAGCGAGGACGAATTCCCAATTTGAGTCGAAGTGGGCCCGAGGACTCCTCCTCGTGGCGGAGGTCGTGTTAATTCTTACGATCATCGGTTTGCTGGTCGCCATCTGGATGCCGGTTTGGATCGGGGCGCATTCCGGCATGGGGCCACATTAACGCATTTGGCCGATAACAAAGATCTCTGAACCATTCTCCGCAAAAATTTGTCCTTCGTGTAATGAGTGGCCAACAGCGCGGCGCGATGGCCTGGCTCCTGCGCGGCGTCCTTTCGCTGGCTGAACCGGCCTACAGCCAAATCGTGTCATGGAGAAACCGTCGATTCGATGCTGGCAAAGGGGTTCTGAAGTTGTCGCGGCTTGTCATCAGCGTGGGAAACATTACCGCCGGCGGAACCGGTAAGACGCCCGTCGTTCGATGGTTGTGTGAACAACTCCGCAATGCGGGCCGACATCCTGCTGTACTGATGCGCGGGTACAAATCAAAAGAGGGTCGAAGCGATGAGCAGCAAATGCTCGAACAAACACTCAACCCCTCAACGCGCTCGCCGATCATCGTCCACGCCAACCCAAACCGTTTTGAAGGTGGAAATGAAGTCCTTCGCGAACATTCGGAAGTGGATGTCTTCGTTCTGGACGATGGTTTTCAGCATCGCCGGTTGCATCGCGATTTTGATCTGGTGCTGATCAATGCGACGGAACCGTTTGGGTTCAAGCATGTTCATCCGCGCGGGCTGCTGCGCGAGCCATTGAACGGATTGCAGCGAGCGGATGCGATCATGCTCACGCGATTCGACGAAGTAGACCCGGCGAGGGTAAAGGAAATTGAGCGGGAGATTCAGCGGCATTGTCCAGACATGCCGATTTTTCACGCGAGCCATGCACCGGTCCAAATACTCGACGGCGATTCAAGGCGGGGTCTCGCGGACCTGGCGAACAAAAGAGCCTTTGCCTTTTGCGCGATTGGGGATCCTGAAAGCTTCTTTCGACAGGTCAAAAAACTCGCGGGGAAG
>JBBRMF010000251.1:0-7560 GCA_038230975.1 Tepidisphaerales bacterium | reverse complement strand
CACTGGCATTAGCGGCGGCGAAGCGGGCAATGGAGTGGACTCGCAAGGATGCCGCTGAAAAGATCAGAACGATGCTGGAATCGGACAGGACGTGGGCCGGCACGTTTTGAAGGTAGGTGGACCAGCCCAGGCCGTTAATCGCCTTGGTCGTGTTGTTTCCGTCAAACTCTCCGGAGATGTAGGTAAGCGGGTTGGAGGCTCCCGTGGTGAGGACGTCCCACCCGAAGGTGTGGGTGGTGCCCGCCAGGATGTTCGGGGCATCACCATCTCCATCGTCACCGGCAAGATCCCGCCGTCCAAGCCGGTTGTATAGCTCGGTTGGCCAGCGATCCCGGGCAACCGGGTTTGGAGTCCCATCATTAAATTCGGCGATCCAGGCAGCATTTCGGTGTGGAATGCGGCGAAGGGGAAGCTGATGGCCAGGTTCACGTTTTGTGCAAAATTACTGGTTCCAAGCCGCTCGACATTCAGCCGCAAACGCCAGTCCGTCTTGCCGCATTTAAAACGAACCATGGTCATCGTTCCCCGATCGCGGCCCCAAATTCAGTCATCTAACAACCACCACAAAAACAATCTCACCGATCAACACTATAAACCTGTGAAAGGCGTACTAAACGCAACGGCGTCGTATGGTTGATCTCGTCAGGATATTTTTTCGATGGCTGTTTAACTCCGTCGCCGCCGCATCGTTTGTACTTTGCGTCGTTGCGTTAGCTCTGTGGGCGCGCAGCTACCGAGTGGCCGACGCGATACAGGCTGGGTACTGGAACTACCGACCGATGCCGTCATATCCTACGTATCGCTGTGGAGACATGATGGTGCTGCTGCATCGTCGCGGATCATGGACCGTTTCACTCGCAAGTCGAAATTGTGTCGCCGGCCGTGGATTTGATCGTGTCGGGCCAGGACCGAAACATGAACGAATTGTGTTGCTGCAACCAACGGATGCTCACTGGCCGGAACAGGAAAGAATCGCCTATGGATATGAAAAAATTCCAACCGGGGGCCATCTCGGCTTTCAATTCAATGTCGTGTGTGCCTCCAACGGAATAGTGCGGGCCAAAGTGGCGCGGTTTCCCGATGTTGCAGTCTTTATTTTAACGGCACTCCTTCCGATATGCTGGTGCTCCACCGCCAACCGACGACGACATCGACACATGGCCGGACACTGCCCAACCTGTGGGTACGATTTAAGAGCCACTCCCGAGCGCTGCCCGGAGTGCGGAAACATCCCCACGAAAACCTAATTCTCAATAAACGCTTACGCAACGATCGATCGTCACCGCGAAATGCGGATTGATTTCTGTGGACCTGCGAAACAGGCTCGAGGTGATTACTTCACGATCTTAATCATCGGAGATTTGGCGACCGTGCAGGTATAACCGCCGGCGTTATCGCTCCATTGCTGACCGTCCATGATCCCGATATACAGCCGTGTTGCGCCGGCAGGAACGATAAAGTTCTGTGGGGTTACTTTATCATCTCGAAGACCGTCACCAATAAAAAATGGTTGTTTAAGTCCCGGGGAAAGCGTTGCGAAATCGCGGCTGGCCGCACTGGAAAAGTCCAGGCCCGCCGGTGGCGGCGAGCTATCCGGTTGCGAATCATCAAGGAACACCGCCACGACCGATGCGATGGGAGCGTTCAAGTTGGCCATCCCGTGCTCGCTGCCAGCATAATTGTTGATGATCCACGCGCTGCTTCCATCGGCCGAGAATGGATTGGTGCCCGGGTAATAACTGGCGTTTCCGGCAAAGTTAAATTGCAGTCCGGTGTTTGGTGTGAGCGTGACCGGCGATTTAGTCGGTGAGTTATTCGGGGCCATGTCGTACCAGTTGCCAGTGGTTCCGTCCGGCATGCCGGCCAGCCATGGGTCGCCCTTGGCGGGTGCCACATAGGTCGTGGGGGTCTGATAGGTAATGCTCGCGATCGCGGAGACGGTGACGTCACATGATGACACCCCCAATGTCTTACCGAAAACCAGCGGGATCGGGTTACCATTGGCCGCCGTTCGTTTGATACTGACGCGCACCGCATTTGCCCCATATCCACCGGCGGAAAATGTCCGCGAATTCGCGTACCATGTGCCGGTTTCAATGTCGTTTGCCGTCAAAACGACGGGCGAACCATCAACTGAATTCTGGGCGGCAACGGCAATCGCTTTCGCCACGTACGTGTCATCGACCAGGCCCTGCACGGCATACCGCGCCACTGCATCCGCCGTTCGCGCCACCTGCGTCTTGGAGAGTTGCACGCGCCCCAGATCCACCGCCAACGAACAAAAACCGATCATCAACGTCATGATGACCATCATATAAATCAGCGCAATACCCGAACGCCGGGCGCGACGACGGCACTGGCATGCTTTTAGAACATCCCAAGTCGATATGAATCGTGACTGCTTCATTGCGGCTTTCTGGCAACTCTCCGTTTGCCACACCCAAGTGGTTACCGGCGTCATCATTAAATCTAGAATACACTTCGACTCATTGGCAACCTGAATTCAACAGGTTGTGGATTTGTTGACACTTGCCAAGTGAACGGACCCCTTTAAACGCCCCACTCACGCCTGATGACCGTCACATACCACACAGATTCACTACACTCAGCAGCTTTAGCATTCCCACCACATCCGCTTTTGGAAACTCCTTGGAATAGTGAATCACCGGCCAACCAGTCGAAGGGGCGTGACGAATCGACCTAGCGCTCCAACGTACGTTTACACCATTGATCGAAAGCGTTAACGTGATTTGGTCATGCCGACACATTTCTCGTATCGGCTTTTCGATTCCCCGAGCCATGGAGGGTACTGAAGATGAATGATTCGTATTTTGGAAAAATTGCCGCTGAATTGACGATTCGAGCGACACAGGTTCAGGCGACGGTAGAATTGCTCGAAGCCGGTGGAACGGTCCCATTTATCGCGCGCTATCGTAAAGAGGTCACCGGATCGCTCGACGAAGTGGCCATCACCTCCATCCGCGATCGGCTGGCTCAATTACACGAACTTGATCAGCGACGCACCTCCATCCTGCAGTCGCTCGAAGAGCGAAAATTGCTGACCGACGATCTCAAAGCCCGCATTAATTCCGCCGAGGTGATGTCAGCCTTGGAAGATATCTATCAACCGTTCCGCCCCAAACGTCGCACGCGCGCAATGATCGCCAAAGAAAAGGGCCTGGAACCGTTGGCGGAAATTCTATGGAAGCAGGATCCGTCGGTAGAACCAGAGACCGAAGCCGCACGGTATATAACCGCAAGCGGAAGTACCATCGCCGAAGAATTGATCGTCCCTGATATCGCGGCGGCGCTGCAGGGTGCGCGCGATGTGCTCGCCGAGCGCATCAGCGATGACACCGACGCGCGGGCGAAGATTCGAAAACTGTTCTGGGATCACGGGCAGATTCGCTCCGAAGTGATTCTTGGCAAAGAGCAGGAAGGCGCAAAGTTCAAAGACTATTTCGACTGGTCTGAACCGGTGGCGACCGCGCCATCGCATCGAGTGCTGGCGATTCGGCGCGGTGCCGAAGAAGGCGTCCTGTTCTTTCAGGTTCGCCCGCCCGAAGATGAAGCCATCGGCATTCTTGAAGCGTTATTCCTTCATGGGAACGGTCCCTGCACTGAGCAGGTGCGGTTGACGGTGAAGGATTCGTACAAACGTCTTTTATGCATGTCGATGGAAACAGAAACCCGTCTGGAATCTCGGCGGCGTGCCGATGCCGATGCCGTGGATGTGTTTGCGGAGAATCTCCGTCAGTTGTTGCTGGCCTCAGCTCTCGGTCAAAAGCGGTTGCTCGCGATTGACCCCGGCTTTCGCACCGGCTGCAAAATCGTCGTGCTCGATCCGCAAGGGCAGTTGCTGCACAACGACGTCATCTATCCGGATCAAGGCCAGCATAAAACCCTCGAAGCCGAGCAGACAATCAAACACCTGGTGGCTCACCATCAAATTGAAGCCATCGCCATCGGCAACGGCACAGGGTCGCGAGAATGCGAAGCTTTCATCCGTCGCCTCGGCATGCCGGCATCCGTCCTCGTCGTGATGGTCAATGAATCGGGTGCGTCGATTTATTCCGCTTCAGAAATAGCGCGAGAGGAATTCCCCGATCACGATCTGACCGTTCGCGGTGCCGTATCCATCGGCCGCCGACTCATGGACCCGCTGGCCGAGCTGGTGAAGCTCGACCCCAAGTCGATCGGTGTCGGCCAATATCAACACGATGTCGATCAGGACAAGCTCAAGAAATCATTGGACGACGTCGTTATTTCCTGCGTGAACGCCGTGGGTGTGGAAGTGAATACCGCCTCAAAGCAGTTGCTGACCTACGTCTCCGGTTTCAACGCCACACTCGCCGAAAATGTAGTCACTTATCGCAATCAGCACGGCCCCTTCAAAACCCGTCGAGCGCTCAAAGAAGTTCCTCGGCTGGGAGACAAAACCTTCGAGCAAGCTGCCGGATTTCTTCGCATTCGCGGTGCGGAAAATGTACTGGATGCATCCTCCGTCCATCCCGAGTCGTATGTCATCGTCGATCAAATGGCGGCAGATCTCGGCGTCACCGTCGCAGACCTCATTCGCGATGGGGAACTCCGCCAGAAAATCGACAAGACAAAATATGTCAGCGAAACCGTCGGCCTGCCGACGCTCAACGACATCATCACCGAATTGGCCAAACCCGGCCGCGATCCGCGCGAGCAGTTTGAAGCCTTCCAGTTTGCCGCCGGCGTTCAAAAGCTCGAAGACGTGAAAGCTGGAATGAAATTGCCCGGCATCGTTACAAATGTCACCGCGTTCGGCGCATTTGTGGATGTGGGTGTGCATCAAGATGGCCTGGTGCATATCAGCCATCTGGCGGACCGATTTATCAAAGATCCAAACGAAGTGGTGAAGGTTCAACAGCGCGTGGAAGTCACGGTCATCGAAGTCGACATCGCCCGAAAGCGCATCGCACTTTCCATGCGAAAAGGCACACCCCTTCCCCGCCCCGCTGCCACGGCAACTCAACCCACTTCACCGAACCGCCCCACGCCACCTGCCGCGAAAATCACAAAAAAAACCGAACCCACCGACGGCTGGTTCTCCGCGGCGATACGGCAGGCGAAGAAGAACTAAATATGACTGGGCGATCACGCACGATTGTTCATTTTATCCCCTCTCGCGGTACTCCGGGGGAGGGTTAGGGTGGGGGCCTATCCCACGGCGAAAACAGGCCCGATTACGAGCGATTTTTTGCCTAGAGCACTTTTCAAGATGGTGCCCCGCGCCGGGTGCCACAGGTCGCGGTACTCCGAGACCTGTGCTGCCTGATCGCCGCAAGAACACAGGTCTGCGAGTACGCCCACCTGTGGCACCCGGCCATCTTGCACGATTCATCATCATGAAAAACGCTCTAAGCAATTGACGCGTGTCGCTGGGCAATGACATCTTCAGCGGTATATTTCACAAAATCTCCGCGATCCGCTTCGGCGATGCCAATATCGACCTTTGCTCTCATTTGATCGCGTTGCGTCGTAATCAACTGACGCGCAACCTGTAGCTGAGCGACTGCCGCGCTGATCGCGTCATCGGCTGAGTCGAATCGGCCCTGCCGAACTTTTTCGTCAATAATTTTTCGAGATCAGGTTTAAGTAGAACGTTCATCACTATCACCTCCGTGCCCAAATCAATTGTTAGTGCCAGACAACTTCAATTCTCGAATTACTCATTTTAATCATCCAAACCTGGCTAATTCAAGCAGTTTCCAAGTCCGTGGTATCGGACCGGACGATTCATTCCTTACTGCAGATACATTCATCGAAGTGAAACGTATGACCGTCATGGAGCACAAATCGAGCGGGAATGCGGACATATCCGATGATTTCACCGGTGGCACGGCCACTATCGTGCGCACATTGTTTAAGGGCGGCAAACCACCCCTCTTTGTCACCACCGACTTGAAGACCATAGAAACGCTGACCGCTCGGTGTTTTTAAATGCCATGAAGTCGTGCCAAGCAAGCCACTTTTGGGTGGACAGAATGTTCCAGCCTTAATTGCCGCGCGATAAGTCTTTGATACCCAACGAAGATGCGTCAGTGCGTTCTAGGGACCCTTCGCTTCAACATAGAGAAAGGCAAGTTGCTTGTCTGGGTGCAAGCCAGGGATTGTTGGTGACAACTTCTGCGGCGATATAGGGTTGTTGATCATTAGTTGCCGTTCAGCATTATAAATTAAGCGACACACTGCTTTGGCTCGACTACGCCTGACCCGTACCTCTGGTGCTGATCTCCAACTGACACTTCTCAATAAACGCCGCGACTGTCATCGTCCCTTGCTCTTTTTCACGCGTGCGCAATGCCATCGTTTTCGCGGCGGCATCGCGCTCGCCGACGATGATCAGGTAAGGGATCATTTCCTCCAATGCCTTTCGCACTTTGCCCTTGATCATGTCGCTGCCGAGGTTTGATGTCACCCGCAGACCGGCTGCCCCAAGTGCTGCCAGGACTTCATTCGCATACTCATTCGATTTTTCACTGATTGACAAGACCGTTGCCTGCACCGGCGAAAGCCAGAGTGGGAAATGTCCGGCGAAATGTTCGATCAACACGCCGATAAATCGCTCCATGCTGCCGAAGGGCGCGCGATGGATCATTACCGGGCGATGAGCTTTGTTGTCGGCCCCGATGTACGTCAGATCAAACCGCTGCGGCAACTGGTAATCCACCTGCACCGTACCCAGTTGCCATTCACGGCCGATGATATCTTTGACGACAAAATCGATCTTCGGTCCGTAGAATGCCGCTTCGCCCGGTTCCATCGTGAACGGTACACCGAGCGTCTCTGCCGCGGCGCGACAGGCGGCTTCGGCGCGATCCCATTGTTCAGGATCGCCGACATATTTCGCACTGTCCGGATCGCGTAGGCCCACCCGAACGCGATAATCATTCATGCCCAGAGTCGTGAGAACGATTTTGACTAGTTCAAGGCAACTTCGCAGCTCCGCGGGGATCTGGTCTTCCGTGCAGAATAAGTGGGCATCATCCTGAGTGAATCCGCGCACACGGGTCATGCCACCCAGTTCACCGGATTTTTCCCAGCGATAAACCGTGCCGAATTCCGCCAGCCGCACGGGCAGATCGCGATAGCTGTGAGGGTCGCTGGCGTAAATCCGAATATGGTGCGGGCAGTTCATCGGCTTCAGCAGGTAGCCGTCGATCTCCCCTTTTTCCATTCGGTTGGCCAGATCGGCACAGCCGCAACCTTCTTTGGCGAGCTGGTCGAAATACTCCCGGTCAATCAACGGCGGGAATTGGCTGTCGCGATAATACGGGTAATGGCCGCTGGTCTTGTACAGATCAAGCCGGCCGATGTGCGGCGTAAAAACCTGCTGATAACCCTGCCGCCGCAGATGCTCGCCAATAAATTTCTGAAGCTCGATGCGAATTTCCGCGCCCTTGGGCTTCCACAGCACCAGACCCTGGCCGACCTTGTCATCGATCGTATACAGACCCAGTTGCGGCCCGAGCACGCGATGATCACGCTTCTTGGCTTCTTCAAGCCGATTCACATGCTCATCAAGTT
>JBBRMF010000250.1:0-7574 GCA_038230975.1 Tepidisphaerales bacterium | reverse complement strand
GCCGCCGAACAACTCCTCACGATGCTGTGCTGAGGTGATGACGCGGGCTTTCCGAGGACGGCCCAATCAAACCCGCTGAGCTCGGGGTCGGGGGATGTATGCGCGCATCGGGTCGTTTGGGGCCTCCTGAACCGCCCGCACCCGAGCTATCCCCTCAGACTGCCCGCAAAAACGCGCCAAAACCCTCCGCGACATGAATTCGACCCATCGGAGGCTCTGTCCCAGCTATTTTTCCAGAGGTTTTGCAAGAGGCTCTCCCATGATAGGAGCGCACGCGCTCTACTTTAACTTGCTCCCGTTATGGGTGCAAAGGCGCAGCACAACCTCGGTTACCGCCGATTTCGCGGACTGCTGCGACAATGGCGCATCGATGCGGGACTCACACAGCGCGCTCTGGCCGAAAGGTTAAAAAAACCGCCGTCCTACGTTCATAAATCGGAGGTCGGGGACCGAAGGATCGACCCGGTAGAACCGGTCGCGTGGTGCCGCGCTTGCCGAATCACGCCGACCAAGGCCATCGCGCAGTTGGCGCATCTGCTCGGATGACGATGAAATGCCGTCCAAGTGACCGATCTCGCCCCATTTTACGCGGCACGGCCCATTCCGAAAATGAGAAAGCCCTTCGACGTTCTCGTCGAAGGGCTTTATGTCCAATCAAATCAGGGTGACAGGATTTGAACCTGCGACTTTCAGACCCCCAGCCTGACGCTCTACCAAACTGAGCTACACCCTGGTTTTACGGCACCTGTTTTCTACGACCGATAGCATAATCGGCTTCGAGGCGATGTCAATCGACACCGGACCGTATTGCTGAAAGCGGGAATCCCGATTGCAGTTTTCACAATTTTCACTTCCTTTCGTTCGACGTTTGCCACTGTTTTGCATCCCCTTGGTCCGCCCCTATAATCGTGTTGTCGATACAACGGATCTTATAAATTCCAGAAACGAAAGGACGCGTAAACGTGTCAACCGCAATCGCCTCCGATTTCACTCTTCCCGTGGTCGGTGGCCAACGTCATTTTCTGATTCGCCGACTTCATTCACTAACCGGCCTCTTGTTCGGCGGGTACATCGTCGTGCATCTACTCGTGAACGCCACGATTTCCCAAGGCACGCAGCCGGATGTCTTTCAGGAACAGGTGAATAAGATTCATTCATTGCCCTTCCTGTTGGCCATTGAATGGGTGTTCATTTTTCTGCCGATTATTTTCCACTCGATCTACGGCATCTGGATCGTGTTCACCGGACAGCCCAACGTCAGAAGTTACGGATACGCCAAAAACTGGTTCTACTTCTGGCAAAGAGTGAGTGCCATGGTCATCGTTGCTTTCATCATTTTTCATGTGCTGGGAATGAAAGGCTTCTTCGGGAGCACGCTGGCGTTCGATGCAGAGCATGCGACCCGTGCGACGGTTCGGAATATCACCGCGCACTGGACCGTGGCCTACCTGATTTATCCGCTTGGGATTCTGGCCTCGAGCTACCACCTGGCGAATGGATTCTGGACCGCTGCCATCACCTGGGGATTGACCGTGAGCGCAGCCGCCCAAAAGCGATGGGGCTTCGTCTGCATCGGACTATTCGCTCTGACATTCACTTGCGGAATGCTGGCGTTATTCTCCGTCATTCGTCATGGCAGCATCGTAGTTCACTAAGGAGGAAATCATGGATCGATCAATCATTGATGCCTACGCAGACGGCGGAATAAAACTCCGCGATGCCATTCAATCCCTGACGCCTGAAGAACTTCTCCAATTCCCCGTTCCGGGAACTTGGTCCATCCAACAAATCGTGATTCACCTGCTCGACAGCGATCTGATCAGCATCGATCGAATGAAACGAATCATCGCGATGGAGAAACCCCTCTTAATCGGTTACGACGAGACGGCTTTTTCAAAAACACTGCACTATGAAGTGCAATCCGCCACCGACGCCGTGACAATCCTCGACCTGAGCTTCAAGAATTTCGCAAACGTCCTGCGAAAATTGCCAGATGAAACCTTCCAACGGCAAGGTGTCCACACCGAACGAGGCCTCATCACGCTTGAATCTTATCTGAAACACATGGTGAATCACCTCGATCACCACCTGAAATTTGTAAACCAAAAACGAAAACTACTCGGAAAATAAGCGATGCAATTTCGATCCGCCGAGAACGAACAACGAACAACTGACAACTGACAAATACATAACTGGAAACCGAAAATGGCTGCTGCAAAAAAGCGTGTGATTGTCGTCGGGGGTGGTCTGGCCGGTCTGGCTTGCACGATCAAGCTGGCCGAGGAAGGCGTGGACGTCGATCTTTTTTCCATGGTGCCCGTCAAGCGATCACACTCGGTGTGCGCCCAAGGTGGAATCAACGCCTGCAACGACATCGCCCGGCAGCAAGGTTACAGCGAATGGATGCACTTTGACGAGACCGCGCTCGGCGGTGATTTCCTCGCCGATCAACCGCCGCTCCTGGAAATGTGCAACTGGGCACCGAAGATCATCGATCTACTCGATCGCATGGGTGTCCCTTTCAACCGCACACCCGAAGGCCAGCGGGCATTGCGATTGTTCGGTGGGTCTCTTTTCAAACGAACCTTCTATGCTGGTGCCACAACCGGGCAGCAACTGCTTTATGCGCTCGATGAACAAACTCGGAAGTGGGAGACCGAAGGCAAGGTCAACAAGTACGAGTTTTGGGAATTCCTATGGCCGGTGACGCACGAAGGTGCCTGCGTCGGAATCGTCGCGCAGGACATGAGAACGATGCAAATCCGCGCGTTTCGAGCGGATGCGGTTGTGATGGCAACCGGCGGCAACGGGTTGGTTTTCGGAAAGTCGACCATGTCCGTCATCTGCACCGGTGGAGCCCTCGCCCGCTGCTACCAGGCCGGGGCGCGCTACGGCAATCCGGAATTCATGCAGGTCCACCCCACCGCTATTCCGGGCGAAGACAAATGCCGATTGATCAGCGAATCCGCCCGCGGTGAAGGTGGCCGCGTCTGGGTGCCTCGCAAAGCCGGTGATCCTCGCAAGCCAAATGACATCCCCGAAGCCGAACGCTTTTACATCCTTGAAGAGCGCTATCCGAAATACGGCAATCTCGTCCCGCGCGATATCGCCACCCGTGAGATCTTCCAGGTCTGCACGGAAATGGGGCTTGGCGTCGGGGGTGGAAACATGGTCTATCTCGACCTGCGCGACACGGTAAAGGCCGTTGGCCGCCAGAAGGTTTTGGATAAGCTCGAAGGCATTCTTGAAATTTACGAAAAGTTCGTCGGCACGGACCCGCTTGAAGAACCGATGAAAATCTTCCCCGCCGTCCACTACAGCATGGGCGGGCTGTGGGTAAACTTTGCCAAGGATGAAAAAACCGGCGGTCTGAAAAAGGGTGATCCGGCGAACATGATGACCAATATTCCCGGTCTGTATGCCATGGGCGAATGCTCGTTCGCCTATCACGGTGCCAATCGCCTCGGAGCCAACTCGCTGCTCAGTTGTATCTTCGACGGGCTGTTCGGTGGGTCGTGCGTGAAGAATTACACCACCGATGTCGGCATCGCTTCGGCCGATGTTCCGCAGAGCGCTTACGACGCCATCGTGAAGCAGGAAACCGATCGGCAAAACTGTCTGGTGAACAACGATGGCTCCGAGAATCCCTATCTGCTCTGGCAGGAAATGGGCAAGTGGATGACCGAGAACTGCACCGTTGTTCGCTACAACGAAAAGCTGGAACTCACGCTTGCGCAATGCCAGGAATGGAAAGCCCGCTTCAAAAAGGTCAAGCTTTCAGACACCGGCATGTGGACAAATCAAAACCTGAGTTTCGCCAGAGCCGTTCGTGATATGATTCTACAGGCCGAGGCGATTCTGAAAGCCGCCTTGCTGCGAAATGAATCGCGCGGGGCACACTACAAACCGCAATTCGCAGAGCGCAACGACGCCGCCTTTTTGAAAGCGACCGTAGCAATCTATGACACGGCCACCCAATCAGCCCGGATCGAATATGTAGGCGTGGACACCAGCCTCGTGTCACCGCGGGCCAGAACGTACGGAAAAAAGGCAGACGCGCCCGCGAAAGCGGCACCCGCTCCGACGCCCGTTGGAGTGTGATGCAGATTCGAAAGAACCCCGTATTTTTCATAAAGCCCGGTGTTTACACCGGTTCTTCTTTCGGCGGCTGCAAAGAACCTGCGTAAACGCCGGGCTATATGAAAATCAGAATCCATTACTTGATGACCGTGCGCCATTACGCGCCTTCGTCTTTCGCAAGGTTCGCTCTGGAGCTTGGGAAAAAGTGGTGGCATGGGCGTCTCGCCCGTGCGTTCTTCGGAAGAAAACGCGGGCGAGACGCCCACGCCACCTAAAAATTACCAAGCTCTTTAGCGGACAGAATCGTTCCCAGCAGAGAAACATTCCACCCGCTAAAGCGGACCCTGCGAAGGCCGCTACAGCATTTTAAAAACAGCAAAAATTACTGCTGCGTGGGAGACGGTGGCGCCTTCAAGCGATTCTTTCGAACCACTTCGACCTTGGGATCGGCAGGCAGCGGGCCAATTTCAGCGGCCTTGCCGCTCAGATCAATTCGCGCCAGCCGTTTCACTTCCAGGAACGTTCCCGCCTTAATCGCCTGAGCGGAAGCAGGCCTTATTTCCGTCTTTGTTTTCGATGGTGCAGCCACGGCCCCTTCCAAAACATCCTCTCGGTTGTCAATCATGAACACAAGATCCGCGCCGCTCTTGTCAGTCACTCTCACAAAGATGGCATCATCGATACGGCTCGGCCAGAATGTCCCGCCGCCAAACGTATCCATCGTTCCGATCGGGTGATAGTCGCGGGCCTTTCCGTTCGCATCGTGACCCACAAGCCGAACAGACGCCGGTGTAAATCGAACCAAATCGTTCTTCTCATCCGTTGTATTGCGATCGAAAAACGTGCGGATGATCAAGATCTGCTGCTGCTTATCCGCCGGTTTTAAGTCCGACTTGGCGAGCTTGACCTCATCCTTCGGTAAAGTCGCGTTCGGATCGACTGGCGTGTTGTCTTTCCCACCGCGAATCTCCGGGAGTTCCGAATCCATCACGGCTTTGAGTCTTTCACGAAGATAGATCCCGTCAACGGTCACCTGGGTTCCGGGCCCGAGGTTTGTCGCCGTGCGACGAGCGCCGACTTCAATGCCGACCCGCGTCCCAAAAGCTTCCTGAAGATAGTCCTGATGCACGGCAGACAGCGGTGATGTTCCAGACAGGGAACCCTCACTTAACATCCCAACCAATCCAAGCACAAAATCGTCCGCCGGAAGAAGCAAGTGATTGACGTCTTTTTCCTCAAACTTATCGCTCTTCATTTGATCGTAAATGACACGCGAAATCGCGCTCTTATTGCGGTCCGGGTATAGCGAGAATTCGTCTCGACCGCTGACGACGTACCTTGAATATCCAAAAACGCTCGCTCCAAACGACATCGTCTGGGCCGCGATGGCTAACACGCCGGCCGCAACGGTTCCCGCGATCAGGCCCATGACAGCAGCCCCAATTTTATCGACGGTCGACTGAATGCGAACGTTCCCCGGAACGGTTCGATCAAAGAGCAACCGAAGCAAGACATACGATCCCGCGAACAGGCTGCACAAAACCACCGCGTTGGCAGAGTCGGCGAATTTTCCGGGCTTCATCCAGGCGACAACACTCTCGTGGAAACCGACGGCGATTGCAGCGGAAAACACCGCCAGAATCGCCGAGAGAGCCGCACTGAAAAAACCCTGCACAAAGTGGATGAATGCCACGAGCAGGACCAGGATGAGAATGATGATGCTGAAAAACATGGTTTTTTTTGCCGGTTGTTAAATGTAAGCTGCGGGCCATCTGCCGGAAATACATCAGTGCGTCCCAACGTCATTCAGACACAAATTACTCAGAAACAGGGCGAACAGGTGTTCGCGGGGTCGCTTTGCCCGCGCCCGGCGCGGCCGGAGGTGCTCCAACTTCCATCACGCGCTTGACTTCAGCCAGGCTCGTATCACCGGCTTCCACGCGCGCAAGAGCCATCTCCTGCAGAAGTTTGCCCTTCTGCTTGCGGAATGAGGCTTTCAGTTGATTCGCCGATCCACCGGCCGAAATGGCGTTGCGCATTTCCTCGTCGATCGTCATGACCTCAAACACACCAAAGCGGCCCGTGTATCGAAGCTCCTGACAAAATTCGCAGGGGATTGGATTACCCTTGGCATCTCGCAGGGTTTCGCGGCGAGCCTGAAATAATTGTGCGGCCTTGGCGGGATTCAGATTTAACTTCCGAAGCTGCTCAGGATCAGGCGCGTAAGCCACTTTGCACGCCATGCACAACTTTCGCATGACCCGGCCCGCGATCACCAGGCTTAGCTTTTCCGCCGCGAGCTTGTCGTCGCCCACCAGCTTCCGCCAGATCGCCAGTGCATCAAAGGTGCTCCCGGCCCGCATTCCGACGTAAATCCGCTTGCCGCTACCATGACCTGCAAACTCGATCATTTCACGCGGTGTATTCGCGTCTTCCATCTGGTTGATCATCAAAATGTCGGGCTCCTGACTGACGATCCATCCGACGAGCTTTGCTTCTTCCGCCGCGGGTGCATTGGCGGCCAGCTTGTTTTGCGTGACCCCTTCGATATCCTGATCCGCCACGCGCTCGATCGTCTGGATATGCTGAATGAACACATCGTGCGATCGAAGCAATCCATAGAGCATGCTCGTGAGGCCCTGGGCTCTCGGGCTTGCCACAAGCACAATTCCCTTGCAATCCTGAATCGCATCTTTAACCAATTGAAGCTGCTCGGACGAAAACCCGAGCTGATCCAGCTTCAACGAATGACGCTTCTTCAATTCCGTCAGAACCTTTAGAAACTCACCCGCGGAACTGCCGGCAGTGCTGACATCCAATTCGCGCTTTTTGCCGTCGAGTTGAACTTTCATCGATCCGGATTGCGGCTTCCGCTTTTCTTCGACATTGAGTCCGGCAAGCGGTTTCAAATACGCGATCGCCGCCGCACCACCCGCGCGATCCAGGCTCTGACCCGTATACGGGAAACCATCCACTGAAAACTTCACCTGCGATGCACCGTCGCCTGGTGTCACATCGATTCGTTCCGCGTTCTTACGCAACGGATCAGTGAGCAATTGCTGCAGCGCATCGTACGCCGGGCGATCGGGGGATTCGGAATCGGGAATGGGAATCGCGTTGTTCTTCTTATCGAAGAAGGTAACCGCCCCGGCCACGACGTTGGTTTTCTTTTCGCCGCGCAATCCCGCAATCCACGCGCGGAAATCGTCGCCAATGTCTTTCAGGCCCACCTTGGAATTTCGAAGCCCGAGATATGCCCCAATTTCGATCAACAGGATGACCATCAAGACGGACATCGCGATCGCAAACGAGGGCAGGAAGAAGAAAAGTGCGAACGCGAGCACCAGCCCCAACATCATGCCAAGATTGATCCCTTCGCGCGGGAGATGCGCGCGATCGGTATCTTTGTCGGCCCATGTCAGCAGACGGCTCCAGAGCAGCAAGACCACCAGCACGGGCACAATCTTGCCCAGACTGATAAACGGGCCGGCTTC
>JBBRMF010000249.1:0-7626 GCA_038230975.1 Tepidisphaerales bacterium | reverse complement strand
GACCTGTGGCACCCGACATCGGGCAACCTACCAACCTGAAAAGTTCATTAGAATTGGTTGAACCCCGATTAATTCTCAAACTTCCGATCAATTCATGCATCAATTTCCTTTTCCCAGACATCGCGTATTTTGCATTCTGCATTTGTCTTGATTAAGGTGGCCGAACGAATGATGCGAAATGAGTTTAACAGGGGTCTGCTTTTGGCGTTTTGCCTGACCGCTTGGTGGGTCGGGGGTTGCGCGCAGGGACCCGTTGTCTATCGGCCCAAAGAACAAATCCGGCTCGATCGAGCCCTGGTCGAGTGTCCGGCTGAATTTGAATTAAAGCAGATCGTCTCGAATCTGAACGCCCCCACCGCCATCGCGATTGACGCAAGCGATGGAACGCTTCTCATCGCCGAAGGCGGAATCGATGGGGATGAGCCTCGGATTTATGCCTTAAAGCCAAATTTCACGCTATCGCTCGTTTATCCTTACGACCATCGAATCCCGTTCAGCCCGTTGCAGCCCGGATTTCAGATCTATGGTCCGATCGGTGGAATGATCGCCGAGCACCATCGCGTTTATGTCAGTCATCGAGATGTGGGTGGCCGCGGTGTCATCACACGTTTCGGATATGACGGGACTCACGAAACAATCATCGGCGACCTGCCTGCTCAAGGTGATTTCGGCGTCACCGACATGGTCGTCGGCCCCAATGAGCGCCTTTACTTCGGCGTCGGCTCCGCAACCAATAGCGGGATTGTCGGGCTCGACAACCTGCGCTGGTTCCGCAAACATCGCCAGTTTTGCGATCAGGCCTATCAAGATCTCGAACTACTTGGTCTTCGCTTCGAAACCAAAAATCCCTTTGCCGGGCTTTTCGGTGGCAGCGAAATTGTCAACTGCGGTCCTTATCAACCGTTCGGCATGAGCAATCGCGCTCACATCAACAAAGCCGCAAATGGAAATCCTACCAGTGCCGTATACTCTGTGGCGCTAATGGGCGGGGACAAACAGGTTGAGGCTTTCGGAATCCGTGTTCCGCGCGGGTTGGCGTTCAACGAAAACAACGTCTTGTACGTGACAAATGACGGCATGGAAATGCGCGGTTCCCGCCCTGTAAAAGATGATCCGGACTCCCTGCTCCGCATCTTCTATGGCGGGCCACCGGTTGATTTTGGATTCCCTGACTACAGCGCGGATCTCCAACCGATCACCGACAAACAATTTCTCCCGCCCATTCCACTGATTTTGCCGGGCGGTTTCGAAAATCTGGTGTCGGTGGTCAATCGCCGCGCGAGTGGCCTGCGGGAAATCAACGAGAACGTTCAATCGCTTGTGAAGGCTAAATTCCCGCCTCTGTCCGGAGCTGCCAAACTCGCGTTTGTCCCAGGCTCCGGACCGTTCAAACGATGGCGCGGTGATGCCATCATCGCCATGAGCGGCGACCGGGCTCCCTTCGCCACGAGCGGGTATGAACTTAAATCACCGGTCGGTTACAAATTGGTTCGCGTCGACGTCAATGGCGGCAAAGTCGAAGAATTCATTCACAACACCCAATCCCGTCCGTTCAGCAAGACCGATCGCAAAGGCATCGCCCTGGAACGACCCATCGACGTGAAGATCGCCGCCAACGGTGTGATGTACATTCTGGATTTTGGTGAAGTCGAGTACAAACCCAGCGGCCGCGAAAAAATCTCAAAAGGCACCGGTAAGCTCTTTGCCCTCGTCCCTATCGCCGCACCAGCTACCCAGCCCTGATCTCAATCACAGTTCAACAGAATCTGCCGCATTCGCGTGGCTTGGCCATCTTGGCCATGGATTGCGGCGCTCCGCAATTTTGGCGGGTACTCCCGCCAATCAGCAAGCGCGAAGCGATCTTCTATCTGATCCAGAAGACGATCGCTTCGCTCTTGTTGATTCGATCCGAGTACGGACCAAAATCGCGGTGTACCGCGAACATTGTCACGTTGCCCATGCTACTTCCCAGCCATAATTTCTGTTTGCGACGTTTCCCGATGAATCGACAGTTCGATCATTCGGCCCAGCACCGGCCATCGCAGGCGATGAGGATAGGCGACTTCGCAAAACGCCGGAGCCACGGGTCGTCCTGAGAGTCGGGCGTTATACGACAGCCGAATATAAAACGGGGTCGCATCGACAACCTTTGGATCCGATAGCGTAAGCAGATCGCCGAAACAAACTCGCTCCGGGTAGATCAGCCCGGTGGCCGTTCGTCGGGAACCCTGAAAACTCCACGCTTGATCCATTCGTTCACGGACGCCCGCAGCGTCGGCTTCAATCAAATGCGTTTCCATCTCGAGCGTTGGGTCACGCGGTTCAGCCAGGTGAAACGTGAGTACCCGATCCTCCAGAAGCAACCGACCCCACATCCAACGTTTTAACCCCGGGCCAAGCGGACCGGTTCCGAAATTGTGGTCGTGGTATCCCCGCCCGCGAAACGGAATAATCTCCTCAGCAGCACCCGCGTTCGATTTCAACCGAATGGTGCCGGCCACCTCGCAGAGCGGTGCGGCAATGACCCACCGATGTTCGGCTCCGGTCATTGCCCGCGACAAAAAACCACGCTCGTGCGCGGGGTTTGGC
This sequence comes from Tepidisphaerales bacterium, assembly GCA_038230975.1. GTDB lineage: Bacteria > Planctomycetota > Phycisphaerae > Tepidisphaerales > Tepidisphaeraceae > JANXVV01. The sequence continues at coordinate 5,037 of JBBRMF010000249.1, read as the reverse complement.
AACAAACTCGAAAATGTAAAATCCGCCGACAGCTTCCCACCGGCCGATCGCTGAGGCCCCTGCCATGTCAACTGCCACGGCGTGCCTTCCAGATGCAGTTGATAGCGATCCGCCAAATCGCATTTCATCTCATTTGGCCCGAGGTTCACTTCAGGTCGATCGGTCGACGCGACCAGGGACCGTGTCGGGAATTGGCTCATAAATTGAGCGACGATTTTATCATCGCGATACACCGCAAAATAAGCACACGGATATTCACAAGGCCGCGGCGGGGTTCGGCGCGTGGGGCATCGCAGGTATGAAAAATATCGCCGCAGGTACTCGGGATGAAACACAAACCCATCGAGAAAAATCGCGACGACGCGAGTGCCGCTCGAAAAATCTTCGGCATCGAAGTACCACCATTCGTAGCCGCCCGGCGCGCCGACCTGATGCCAGGCATCCGGAGAACTTGCGTTAGACAATAGTTCAAGCGTGGACATGGGTCTCAAACGAACACCTCGGGAGCGGGCCTATCCGACGTGCGTCTCGAAAGACGCCATGCCGGGGCCAGTCGTCGGATTTTCTGTGCAAGACTAAGATGTGCCCGACTGCTGAAAACGTCGTAATCCTGTTGTTCGATCGCCCGCAGAATTCCGCTGTAAATGACTGCCATCGCCGATGCCGTCAGTCGCGAACCATCCCCTTCCAGCCAGCAAAGCCCTTCGGCTCCCTGTCGATAAAGATCGCGCGCACGGCCGATTTCAAATTTCATCAGCTCGCGCATGTTCGGCGTAACGACACCGGCCGACAATTCCTGCTGCGTCACTTTGAACCGCGCCAAATCTTCCAACGGAAGGTAAAGCCGCCCGCGCCCGAGGTCTTCCTTGATATCCCGCAGTATGTTCGTCAATTGCATCGCATTCCCCATCTGCACCGCATTTTTGCCCGCGTCGCTATGCGAGACCCCTAAAATGCAGCACATGATCAAACCCACTACGCCGGCTACGTTGTAACAATATTTTTCAAGGGAGCCCCATGTCGCGTAGCGCGACACGGTCAGATCCATGCGGCAACCCTCGGCCAGATCCAGAAAATACTGCATGGGAATCTGATATCGATGCACCGTCTGCCCAAATGCGTACAGCGCATGCTGCGATTCATCGCGAAACTCCGACAACGGAAGTTCCAGTCGATGCTCGTAAATCTCATCGAGTCGATCGCGGAAAAGTGAGAGCGTTCGATCCAACGACCCCGTCGAACAGCATGACACCCCCAAAGAAGCAGGCGGCGAAACAGCCTCTTTTGAAGCTGGTTCATCAATTGCATCATCCATCAACCGGCAAAACGCGTAAACCGCGTAGGCCGCATTTCGCTTTTCAGTCGGGAGGAAGGCCGAAGCAAAGAAAAAACTCTTCGCATGCCGCCGACAGATATTCCGCGCCGCCGCGAATGCGGGCCTCCGTTCCGAATCCAACGGTGCACGCTCATTCAAAACCTTCATCAACGATACTCCTTGCGGCTAACGAGCATGCAAACTAATAGAATCTACTCGCGATCTATCTTTGGCATCCCGAATCAAAATTCAATCCCGCCGGTTTCCATCTTCACCGCTTGCCACGACCGATGCCCGCGTATAGTCTCTGCCGGTTCACGAATCTAAGATTCAAAGCCGTCAAAAAGGACGAACATCCGATGAGCATTCTGGTCAATCAAGCCACGCGAGTCATCTGTCAGGGCATCACTGGAGAAGCCGGTGCGTTTCATACCAGGAACTGCCTTGAATACGGCACGAAAATGGTCGGGGGCATTACTCCGGGCAAAGGTGGCAAGAAAGACGCAAACGGATTGCCGATCTTCGATACCGTCACCCAGGCCGTCGCGGGAACCGGGGCAAATGCGACGATGATTTTCGTACCGCCACCGTTCGCCGCAGACGCGATCATGGAAGCCGCCGACGCGGGGGTTGCCGTCATCGTGGCCATCACCGAAGGCATTCCCGTCCTCGACATGGTCAAGGTCAAAGCATTTTTGAAAGAAAAGCCAAACAGCGTTTTGATCGGGCCGAACTGCCCCGGCATCATCACGCCCGGTGAATGCAAAATCGGGATCATGCCCGGCTATATTCACACGCCCGCGAAAGAGGCCAAGAGCGGGAAGAAGGTCGGGATCATCAGCCGCAGTGGCACCCTCACGTACGAAGCAGTATGGCAGTGCAGCACGCGCGGAATCGGTCAGACCACCTGCGTCGGTATCGGTGGCGACCCCATCAAAGGCCTCAACTTCATCGAAGTGCTTGACCTGCTCAACGCCGACCCTGAAACCGATGCCATCATCATGATCGGTGAGATCGGTGGCAGCGACGAAACCAACGCCGGGCTGCATATTCAGAAGCACATCAAGAAACCGGTCGTGGCATTTATCGCTGGCCGAACCGCCCCACCGGGCCGCCGCATGGGCCATGCCGGCGCCATCATCAGTGGTGGTGACGACACCGCCGAATCCAAGATCAAATCCCTCCGCGCCTGCGGTGTCGCCATCGCCGAAAGCCCCGCCACCATGGGTGAAACCATGGCCAACGTCCTCGGCATTCGCGCCTGAGTTCACCAGGACCGATAACAACACGCCCCCAAATAAGCGAAGCGGCACGGGTCACTTCTGTGACCCTGTGTGCCCTTCCGATATCACGCGCCGCTTTAACGTTCTTCACCGACTTTGAAATAATTTCACCCATTCAGTTGACCTCCCTCGATTTTCATTCGATAGAGATTACATGACGATCGTGTTCGATGGCAGCTTGGATATGTGGTCGCTGGTGGCTCAGGCTACCGGGTATGTCACTGCATTCGTCTACGGCGTGGTTCGACGCGAGTACACGCAGCTCTGGCCGATCATCGTATTGGGCATTTGCATCGACTCAATCGCAGAAATCTTTCTAGCCAACAACGGTTTAAGCGGCCCGGGAATGTATTGGGGAGCCCTGCTTTATCCACTGTACAGTCTGGTTGCCTGCGTCGCTGGAATTGTGACGCGAGTCGCCCTCGAAGCGGTCGTTCGTCCGAGTGGCTCGGGAAAGAATTCTCCGTCGCATGGCACATTCCCGACGTTTCGTGTATGATCCTTCGCACAACTGCTCCCGCCGGGTCCTTCATGGGCGTTGCCAGGTGATTCTCACCGGCATTTCCTTCTGACATTTCCCTGTTTTAGTCAGTTGTCTTGCGCTGAGGTGGCTTTTTTCGGCTCTTTGCCGTGGCACTCGCTTGGCGCTCACAAAACGCCAACTGGAGTCTTGGCCATGGTATCTTCGTCCCCGTTTTCTCAATTAGGTCTATCCGAACCCCTTCTTCGCGCGCTCAAAAGCGAAAATTACACCGTTCCCACCCCCATTCAATTGCAGGGCATTCCCCCGGTGATGGAACATCGCGACGTCCTCGGTTGCGCCCAAACCGGCACCGGCAAAACCGCCGCCTTCGCTTTGCCAATTCTGCATCGTATTTCCGAAAACCCCACCGTCGGACCTCGAAAAATCCGAGCCCTGGTTCTTTCCCCCACACGCGAACTTGCCAGCCAGATCGGTGAAAGCTTCTCCACCTACGGCAAGCACGTCGACCTGCGCGGCCTGGTCATCTTCGGCGGGGTCAGTCAACATCGTCAGGAAATCGCCTTGCGCGGCGGCATTGACCTGCTCATCGCCACCCCCGGTCGCTTGCTCGACCTGATGAATCAGGGCCTTGTTGATCTGAAGCACGTTGAAGTCTTCGTCCTCGACGAAGCCGACAACATGCTCGACATGGGCTTCATCATCGATATCCGCAAAATCATCACCAAACTCCCCGCCAAGCGACAAAATCTGCTCTTTAGCGCGACGATGCCAAAAGAGATTCTGCAACTGGCCAATACGATTTTGAAGAACCCCGTAACGGTGCAGGTGACTCCCGTTTCATCTGCCGTCGAAACCGTCGAGCAATCCGTCTACTTCCTCGAAAAGCGCAACAAGGCCGTCTTGCTAACCCACATGCTGATGAACCATGGCATGGGTCGCGTGCTGGTCTTTACGCGTACCAAGCACGGGGCCGACAAAGTCACCCGACATCTGGAAAAACAGGGCATTCGCGCCGTCGCCATCCACGGCAACAAAAACCAGAACGCGCGTACCCGCGCCATCGCCAGCTTCAAAAGCAATCACCCCCCCGTGCTCGTCGCCACGGATATCGCCGCGCGAGGTTTGGATATTGACAACGTCTCGCACGTCGTGAATTTTGATGTGCCAAACGTTCCGGAAACGTACGTTCACCGCATCGGTCGAACCGGTCGCGCCGGTGCTACCGGCAAAGCACTTTCATTCTGCGACCCCGAAGAACGCGGCTGGCTCCGCGCCATCGAACGCCTCACGAAAATCTCGATCCCCGTTCTGACCGATCAACCCGAATACCCCGCCGGTGAACGCGTCGGTCACACGCAGCCAACGCACCCGGCCCGGCCCCATCAGCCGCACGCCGCCGCCCGAACGCATCAAGAAGCCACCCCGCGCACGCAAACCCACACCCACCGCCCCACCCAATCCGGTGGCGCGGTAAGGCATCCGCAGAGCAAGCCATCCCATGCACCGGCCCATGCGAATAAGACGGCGCACCCGCATCAACTCCACGCCAAGCCACACACTGCTGCCGCACCTGCCGCCCCACGGCCCGCCCATCTCACCCCGGGCGGTGGCGTAGGTCACCGCTTCAAAGGCACCAAGCGCCCCTCGCAACCCGGCCGCCGATCCCGATAAATCCCTTTGGTCCCCTCCCCCCGGTACTCCCGGGGGGAGGGTTAGGGTGAGGGGTCTTTAGCATTTTTTGAATGACTCGCGCTTCGACCCAAGTTGGATTCAGTTAGTTTTGTAGGGTGTGTGTACCACCCACCCTCTGTGTCATTCGGCAAATTGGTGGGCGAGTACACCCACCCTACACTCTTAGAAAGGTTCCCCATGCCCAGCACCGAAGAAGAACTGAAAAAAGCCCTCAAAGCCTTCAAAAAGCGCATGAAAATGACTCAACTCGATGATGAATCCCG
>JBBRMF010000248.1:0-7634 GCA_038230975.1 Tepidisphaerales bacterium | reverse complement strand
TTTGTACCTCGGTGGCGCGGTCGTCGGCGCGATTGTCTTCTTCGCGGGTGGCTGGATGCTTGGCAAAACCACCAGTCGATAAAGATCGAACTATTTCACCGTAGTTCAAATTAGATTTCTTAGCATGGGCGTCTCGCCAGTGTTTTCTTTTGAAGAAAACGCGGGCGAGACGCCCACGCCACCTAAAAATTCGTAGGGGCCGCTTTAGCGGACGGAATCGTTCAGATTCGGAAAAATGTCCGAATCCCAAACAGTTCCGTCCGCTAATTTGGCCCCTGCGATTTTGTTGTAGACTGCTTCCCTTCCCCTGTTTTCACGCCACCCGGTCTAAATCTTCTCAAAACGCGCAAAATTTTCCTGATTTATTAAAGTTTTAGGCGTCTATCTCTTGCAATTTACCGCCAAGATAGCAAAACTACTCTCCCATTGCAGCCCGTCGGGTTTTCTGGATCGGGCGCACTGGGTTGTGAACCCAAATCTTATTTTCACCTTTAGCAGGCATGGAGGCCTTATGACTGGCATCTTCCGTCGGATTGGAATCGCGGCGCTCGGACTTACTTTGACCGGCTGCGTTTCGCAGGACCAATACTCCGCTCTTAAACTTGAACGCGACCGCATCGCCGAGCAGCTAATATCTGCCCAGCGCGATTCCAGCGCCGCCAAGAGTGCTGCGGATTCTTACCAGGCCCAGTACAACCAGCTTGCTGGCAGCGGCAACACGCAGACCGCGTTGCTCGCCAATCTGCAACAGCAGAATGCCACGTTGCAGGCTCAGGTTGATGATGCAACTCGTCGCTATCAGGAGGCGATTAGCCGTGCGCCTTCTGGCCCGGCCGCTCTGAACCAGACGCTCACGAACGAACTGACGACATTCGCTCAACAGAATCCGGATCTCGTCGACTTCGATTCCGCTCGCGGTATCGTCAAGTTCAAGAGCGATGTTACCTTTAACACCGGCGACGCCTCGGTAACGACGAAAGCCAAAGACGTGATCGACCGTTTTGCGAAGATTCTCAGCGGTGGTAGCGCGTCCGGCTATGAGCTGCTCATCGCCGGCCACACGGACAATGCTCCCGTGCATAACCAGGCCACGATCGCCGCGGGTCATAAGGACAACTGGTATCTCTCGGCTCACCGCGCCATTTCCGTCGCGAATGAGTTGATGAAGAACGGCGTGAGCTCCGCCCGCATGGGTGTTGTCGGTTATGCCGACCAGCGTCCGATTGCTTCCAACAGCAGTGCCGGTGGCCAAGCCCAGAATCGCCGCGTGGAAGTGCTGATTCTCCCGACCACCGTTCGCAACGCCGCCCCGGCCGTTACTGGTGGGGCTCGCAAAGAGAATGCAAAGACCGCCTCGCAGAAGTTGAACAAGGATGGAACCTCTGCCGCTCCGACTCCGCCGATCTTCAATAAGTAACGCGACAAAATCGAAAAAAGCTCAAATCGAAAAAAGCAGAAGCTCGAAAAACGTATTTTCGAGCTTCTGTCTTTTTTTGGATTTTGATTTTTCGTAGGGTCCGCTTTAGCGGACGGAATTTCTCACCTCGGAGGGCGTTCGCATTCGGGGCGATTCCGTCCGCTAAAGCGGACCCTACGAATTCAGTTCTTCGGCGGATTTTACTTCCAATACTTCGCCACGCTCTTTTTCATGAACGCCAACGCATTCGTTGCCAGGTATTCTTCATTGGGGAACATGCTTCGCCAGATACATGTGGCTCCGGCGATTTCTGGAAGAGATGCACCGAAGGCCTCGACCATCAACCAGCCATCGTACCCAATCTCGGCGAGGGTCTTGTAGGTTTCATCCCAGTGGACGTGTCCCTCGCCGGGAGTGGAGCGATCATTCTCGGAAATGTGGACATGCGCAATCCGCTTGCCACCGGCACGAACCGAGTCGGCGATATTCTTTTCCTCAATGTTCGAGTGGAACGTATCGTAATGCAGCTTGAAGTTCGGATGGTTCACTTCATCCACGAACTTGGCCGCCGAGACCGTGTCGTTGATGAAATAATGCTCAAAGCGATTCAGGTATTCCAACGCCATCGGAATGCCCGCCTGGGCTGCGTAGGGCGCGACCTTCTGAAACACTTCCACCGCGCGCTTCCATTCATCTTCCGTGCGCCCGCGACCCACGAGCATACCCACCGGTGTGCTGTAAGGGCCCATCATCATCGTGGAACCCACGATGTGATTGTGATCGACCATCTGCTTGAGGAAGTCGACTGACTTCGATCGAACCGCCGCGCTTTCATCAACCGGGTTGGTCTCCTTCTGGACGATCACGCAAGTGGTGCATTGAAGGCCGATGTCTTTGAGCTTCTTCCCAAGGGCTTTATAGCGTTGTTCATCCGCTCCGAAGGTGGGGATTTCGACGCCGTCGTAACCCCACTTTTTGATATTCTCCAGCAACGGGTAGTGGGCCTCGCCAATGTTCGCGCCCCAGAGCAGCAGGTTGATGCCATATTTCATCGCGTCCTCAGTTCCTTCTCCCGGTTTCCCGGAGCAAATGTTTTCGTGTTCTTCGCGTTTTAGTGGTAATCGACGTATTTAGTTTGCCGCAGCGTCTGCGGCTTTCTTCTCGCTCCACACGGCCAATAGAATGCCTAATTCATAGAGCAGGATCAAGGGGATGAGCAACGCGATCATGCCCGTCGCCACATCCGGCACGATGCAGGCGGCGACAATCGACATCACGAAATAAACGACCCGCCGCCATTTGCGAAGTGTCGGGATATCCATAATTCCGATTTTATTGAGTGCAAGCACCACCAAAGGCATTTGGAACGACAGTCCGAAGCTCAGCAATAAGCCAACGACCATGTCAATATAATCCGCCAGAGTGATCTGCGGAGCAACCAGTCCGCCCGATCCAAACGGAAGCACGCGGATCGTTCCCGCAATGGGGCAGACTTTCAGCAATCCAGTTTCGGCATCAATCCAGATTGATCCCGGCACAGGATTTTTCGGATCATGTTCAAAAATCTGAACGACAACGGTGGGTTGCGATGTCGCATTTGTGGTTGGGTGTTCCTTCGGCGATGGGAACGGATCGCCCAGCGTAAACGCCAGGAAAAAACGCAGCATCAAAGGGAGCACGTAATAATAAAGAAACGCCATCCCTGCTACCAGAAGCGAAATGCTCAATGGCAAATATTTGGTGATGTACTTCCGTTCAGTGGGATACAGCCCGGCGGCAATGAACTGCCACATTTGATAAAGTAACCATGGCCCTGACATCGTTGCGGCAATGATCATGATGATCTTGATGTAAGTCATGAATGACTCGGCGACCTCGCGCGTGTACATCTGCGGATTGATCTTGCTCTCGTTGCAGGCGTCAATGAACGGATGGATAAACCAGCGCGTAAGCCGCTCACCGAAGATAAAGCAGATAATGCACGCGATGAAGAAACCAACGGCTCCCCGAAACAGGCGGTTGCGCAGTTCTTCCAGATGATCGCCGATCGACATTCGGTAATCTTCAGGATCGCGGCGTTTCTTGTCCGTAGCGGTTTTGGTGCTGGTGGAGGGACTATCGGTGCTGGGCGTGTCTGAGCTCATGAGCCGCGCATTGTAGTGCGGCGCATGAGAATTGAAGAGGGGCAATTACATTTTCGACCGCATCCGCGCGCAAAAACGCCCAGGGAACTTGTTCCCTGGGACGCATTTCGTTTCAACAAGCTTCGATTCAGGCCGCGATAGGCATCGGATCAAATTCCACCGCGACGCGATATCCGAAATGGCTCGGGTCGCATCGAATGATTCGCCCGTACGCATCCCAGCCGCGATTCGCGCCTTGCGGCGGGAAAAAAACCGCCACCCGCTCGCCGGCTTCCATCGGCTGTGTACTGATGGCACTCAATCCGCCGAGCGACAAATCGCGCAACGAAAGGCTTACGTGCGGCTCTTGCAGCGCTGGAATCGAATGGTCCAATCGCTTGCCTTGAACGCGCGCCTGAATGTCCTTGCGGGTAAACATCCGCCGTTCAGCTGGATCAATCTTGAACGGTGACGGCATTTTTAAAAGGGCAACCATGTTTATCTCTCCCGATGTGTTCCGTCTAACTCACAGAAACAACCACTTACTATTTTCATCGGCGAAGCGTGGGTGTGAGATTACCTGGATTGATATTTAGGGACGGTCTGTGGTCAGTTGTGCGTCATTCCGTTATCAATGCATCCGGCAAAATCCTCCAGGTTTCGCAAATGAGTTCTGAAAACGGATACATGACATGCCAAACGCGACAGGAATCGTCTATTTAGTGGGTGCGGGTCCGGGTGATCCGGGGCTTATTACCGTGCGCGGGGCTCATTTATTGGCCCTGGCCGATGTGGTGGTGTACGACTATCTTTCCAATCCCGAGTTGCTGTCGCATGCGCCTGACGCTGAGGCGATTTACGTCGGGAAAAAAGCCGCGTCACATTCGATGACACAGGCGGAAATCAATGACCTGCTGGTGAATCAGGCCAAGCTTGGCCGACGAGTGGTGCGGCTAAAAGGGGGCGATCCGTTCGTCTTTGGTCGAGGGGGTGAAGAATGCGAAGCCCTCGAGCGGGAGGGCATTCCCTTTGAGGTTGTCCCGGGAATCACCGCCGCCATTGCCGCGCCGGCGTATGCGGGGATTCCGGTTACGCACAGAGATTTCAATTCCAGTTTTACTTTTATTACCGGCCATGAAAAAGAAGAGGACTACAAGGAGTCGGAATCAAAAATGCGGATTGCCGGGGCCGGTTCAGATTTGGATTGGAAGGCGTTGGCGGCGCTTCCTTGCCTCGCGTTTTACATGGGTGTGAAATCGCTGCCGCGCATTTGCAGCAAGCTCATCGAACATGGAATGGATCCCCAAATGCCCGCCGCCACGATTCGCTGGGGCACCACCCCGCGCCAGCGAACGGTGGTCGCGACCGTGGGGGATCTGGCCCAAAAAGTCGCCGAGGCAAAGCTTGGCCCCCCGGCGATGACGATCATCGGCAAAGTGGTTTCTCTGCGCCGAACCCTGAATTGGTTTGAGTCGCGCCCGTTGTTCGGCAAAACGATCGTCGTCACCCGCACGCGCCAGCAGGCCAGTGATCTGTCAATTCAACTTCGCGAACTCGGAGCCCGCGTGATCGAAGCGCCAACCATCGATTTGCAGCCTGCCGACCCCGGCCCGATTGAAACTGCACTTGCGGACATGCACGAATTTGATTGGGTTGTCTTCACCAGTGCTAACGGAGTCCGTTTCACTCGCGAACGTTTGATTGCCTCGGGTCGTGACGTACGCGCCTTTGGAAACGCTAAAATTGCAACGATCGGCGATTCCACTTCCGAGGCCGTCGGCAAAGAACTCTGTTTGAAGGTTGATCTATCTCCCGCGCGACTGGTAGCCGAAGCGCTCGCGGAAGCATTTGCCGAAAGAAACGAGATAGCCGGAAAGCGTTTCCTGCTTTTGCGAGCCGATATCGCCCGCCCACTGCTCCGCGAACACCTCAAGGAAAGCGGCGCGATCGAGGTGCGCGATGTCCCGATCTACGACACGAAATCAACCGCAGCGCTACCGACCGAGGTTTTAGAATCGTTGACCGAAAACGAGATTGACTGGTTCACCTTCACCAGCAGCAGCACGGTGCGAAATTTCGTGACGCTTCTCGGAGAAAATTATCGCGAGCAAATGAAAGGCATTCGCATCGCGAGTATCGGCCCCATCACGTCGCAGACACTGCGCCAACTGGGTTTGGAGCCGACCGTCGAGGCGCGGACCTTCGATCTCGATGGCTTGGTGGCCGCCTTGCAAAAACAATGAATTTGTTCTTTACGGACTTCACACTTTCAAAATCACTATTCCATAGACCCGGGCGTTTACGCCGGTTTTTTAGCCCCGGCAGCGAAGAACCGGCATAAGCACCGAGCTATATGAAACGCGCGGAATCAATAAACCGTCAGCGTATCACCTCGCCCCGGATCGTGCCGCGTCCAGTTTCTGCTTGGCAGTCTGCCATTGCGGATCGGCTTGCAGTGTGGCATCGAATTTATCCTTCATTCCGTTCAGCTTATCCGCGGCGGTTTCCAGCTTTTCACGTGCTTCGATCACGGAAGAATCCGTTTGCCCCTGATCGGCCACAATCGCCTTCTCTTCGGTCGCCACATTGAGCTTTTGTTGGGCCGCGCGGAGTACTTCCGGTGAGATCGGCGCGGGTTGTGTTACTGCCGCAGAGGGTGCGGGCTGCCGATCAGCGGCTTGTGCGGCTTCCACTTTTCTGGCAGCCTGTTGTTTCTCGGCTTCCACTTGCTTGTATTCAGGGTTGTTTTTGAGGTTCCGCTTCGACTTCGCGACGGCCGCATCGTACGCGTGCTGGGCTTCCTTCACATCATGGAGAGCCGCTCGAACCTCGTCGCTCGATTCAAACTGTTTAGCCAATCGCGCACGCGTTGAAGTCATTTCCGCCTGAGCCGCTTCTGCTTCCGGACGAGTGGATTGAACGGGCGTTGTGACATTACTGTTTCCATTCGCGCGTTGATTTGAAACTCCGTCGTTGTTGTACCATGTGCCTGCCGTGCTCCAGTAAGGGCTGCTGTAGTCACCGTTCCAATTGGAGTAGCCGTAGCCTGGAATGTATACAATTCGACCGATCGCTTGATTCCTCCTCCGACTCAGATCATTTTGGGCTTTTCCATCATTTTCATTCGCGTTTTTGGTACCCGGGGCGTTCGTAAATTGGCCCTCGTTTGTATTAGCATTGGGACCGTTACTCTTGGTCGGAGTGTTGTTTGCAGGGGCAACGTTGGGCGGTGAATTGTTGGCAGGCGCAGCTTTGCCCTCGGCGTTGTTCGCCGGCGTATTATTTGCCGGCGCAGAAGCTCCCGGCTTTCCTGAATCGGCGGCAAATGCGGAAATTGTTCCAAGGGTTGCGGTCACAGCCAACGTCAGAATGGATCGGTGAATCGACATGAACGGGTCCTTTCAAAATAGGTTTGCAATCAATGCGTGAATCCTTTTGCAAGGGCAGTGCCACTCTCCAAGCCAATTCACCGTATACTCCCTGCGATGCATTTTCGGCTTTCTCCATGGCTGGCCCGGTTATCGACTTCCTTCTTCATTGGATGCGGTTTGTTGGTCTGGGAGTGCTATAAAGCGGTTCACGGGCAATTGGGACCGATCTCATCGGAACGTATCACGTTATTCATGATCGGTGCCGTCGCGTGTTTCGTTCTGGGTGTCGTAGGTGTTCGTGAACGCCATCGACCCAACCGCGACGATTGGCCGTAGTGTTTGAGCAATGGTGGCGTGTGCGTCTCGCCCGGGTTTTCGTAGGTTCCGCTGTGCGGAACGGCTTTCCCTTGGTCGCGATTCTTGTTCCGCACAGCGGAACCTGCACAAATCGGGCACGGTGGCCTGGATTTCATTTTGTGAGTGTGATTGGTGAAGCAAGATTACGATATCGTGGTGATTGGCGGCGGACACGCTGGTGCCGAGGCGGCATGGGCGGCGGCACGCCTCGGGGCTTCGGTGGCGCTCGTCAGCATGGACCCTCACAAAATCGGGCAAATGTCCTGCAATCCGGCGATCGGTGGATTGGCCAAAGGACAGATGGTCCGTGAGGTCGATGCGCTCGGTGGATTGATGGGCCGTGCGATCGACAACGCCGGCATCCAG
>JBBRMF010000247.1:0-7705 GCA_038230975.1 Tepidisphaerales bacterium | reverse complement strand
GATGTAGTTTCCTTGGATCGAGCCTGAACCCGAGGACGTATCAACAAAGATACCATCGTAGTTATTCGAGATGACGTTCCGCGCGCCAGCGACAGAGCCGCCGATGATATTTCCTGGGCTGTTGAGGCACGTAATGCCATTCGTTCCATTGGGGACCGCGGTTACCCCATCCGCGCCGACGCCGATGTAGTTTCCTTCAATTATATTATTTGGGCTGCTCAGAAGAAAAATGCCTGCCGATTGATTGCCCGAAATGACATTCCCGTCATGAGGTCCGGTTCCCCCGATGAGATTGTTGCCGGGAGAAACATTGTTTTGGGAGATGGCCTCGATTCCCGAGAACAGGTTCGGCAGGCTCGATAGCCCATCCGCGCTGGTGCCCAGGTAACAGTTCTGTATGGTATCGAAACCGTTGTCGATTCGAATCGCACTTCGACCATGGGCCGCTGTCCCAAAGCCATGAATGATGAACCCTTTGATCGTCACATTTTTTGCCTGTAGCCAGAACCCATATCCCAGTGTGCTGCCCGAACCATCGAGTTCGATCAACGGCTTGCCCGTATATTGTGAAAGTGTAGTGGCGTCGATCACTACCGCATTCGTGACCGTGGGCAGTGGAGTGAGCAGTGGAATCTTCAGCGACGCCGAATTGATGGAAAATCGAATCTGATTTCCCGCCACCGCAGTGGCGGTTATCATCGCCTGGCGTAATGATCCTGTCCCCGAATCATTGACATTGGTTACGGTGTAGACCGTCATCAAACGTCGCGATTCCAACGGTTCCAACAGAGCGCGACGCGAATAGCATTTGCGACCCATGAGCATTCCCTCCGACAAAACGTGGCTATTCTCGATCGTCGAATGGCAATATACCAGCGATTAGATATCAGGCGTATTTATTATTTCGATCTAACGCGTTAAGCAATCGTAAACCAATGCGAGGCAGATTACCGTTCAAAGTCCCACACGTAGACAGTTCCTTCCTCCGCCGCTGCCACCGTTCGACCGTCGGCGGTGATCGCCACGGCGGAGACTCGTTCTTTCTTGCCCACGTGCCGCATGGGTTGCTGCGATTTTGGACTTCCCGGTTCCCAAATGTAAACCTTGCCAAAGAAACAGTCTGCTTCGTAACGGTTAACTAATTCTGTTTTTGGGTTCGGAGGAAGGATACTCGGGTCTCCGACATAGCTGCCCGCAACGACTCTCCGCCCGTCGGCGGACATTGCGACGTCGTCAGCACGGAACCCGAAACCATAGCCCTCGCCGATCATCGTCAGTAGCGTAGCGGTGGTCGTTGCACTGGTGACATCTCGATAAAGCAGCCCACAGTTTTGGGAATAGCCCACGACAAGTCGAGTGCCTGCGGCGTTCATCGCTGCCGTGTTGCACTGATCCCTATTTTCCCCCACTCTTTCCTTTCGATCGGTGATTCTATCCAGGAATTGGAATTTCATGCGAGCTCCGCCAGCAGGGTTCTCGGCCTCCCAGACTATCGTCTGGTTCTCATAATCCTGAGTACACAACCTCGCTGCCTTGGCATCGGAGCTGAAGAAAATGCGATGAATCGCGCCTTTATGTCCCTCCAACTTTTGGAGGAAGAGCGGTTTGGCGGGGTCGCTGATGTCCCAGACAACGATCAACCCATCGTTATCGCCGGTCAATAATTGCAACCCATTGGGGGAAAACGCCACGGTGCCAACCTTATTTTTATGTCCCGAGCCCACGCGCGCCTTGATGCTGCTACTTCGCGTGCCAATGAGCGTGACGCCAAAATCCTCCGGCGTGTCCGATTCTGGTTTTTTTGCCTTCAGAGTCTCGGCAATTGCAACAAGATTCCCGTTGGGAGAGATCCTTACTCCATGGCGACTGGGCAACCAATTGAGATCCTCCTCCACATGTACCGGGACCGGCTCCAGCGTGGGATTGCTCAAATCGAATAGATGTCCCCCCGCCAGCAAAAAGCGATGGTTCGCCGACCATCCCACTTTGCGATTCAACGTTGAGTTGGCATCGGTTTTTAACGGGCGTTGTTCGTTCGCGAAATACATCCACTTACCGTTCAGATCGATCGAACTCATCCAGTGCCAGCCGTCGCTATCTCGCGTCCAGATCTTCGCAGTTTCGCTGCCGGCCGCCACTAAATGTTTTTCGTCCGAGCTGAAAAAAAACGTTTCGATGAGTTTGTCGTCGTTCGTCAGGAGCTTTAGCACGGGCGGGCTTTGTAAGATTTGCGTTGTCGCGGGTCCTGGGCCGACTGCGTGCTCGTTTCGCGAGAACAATTGCCAAGGTCGATATAGCGCAATGCCCCCTGCCAGGGCACATGCGCCAGCCGCCAGAAAAACGCGGCGGCCAATTCTTCTGGAACGAACGCCCCTTGGCGCTTCTGCACCTTCGGTTTTTTCTAATGTCGCGCTGCCTTCAATGCGATGGACTTTTTCGGAATCCGGCGGTGCCAATAAGGGCGACCGACCCACCACACCCACTTCAAACACTTCCAGTTTGTCCGCCGAACCTTTTACTTTATACAGGCCGTGCGACACCCATTTCAACGCGATCTTCGCATCGTCAGGATGCATCGAGAGAAACTGCCTCGCGTCGTTGAACGCCCCTTTTGTCATCAGGATCTGTCCACCCCGGGCCAAGGACATCACCCGTGCCGCAAGATCAACCGGCATCCCGACAATCTTTCGGCCACCATCCTGCCGGACCTCGGTGGTCGCGACCTCTCCCAGATGAATTCCGACGCGTGATTCGAGTCGCGCTCCCATCGGCCAGGGTTCCGCTGCCATCCACCATTGAAAGTTTAGCGCCGCCTTTACCGCGTCGCTCGAAGTGGGGAACACCGCGATGCAACCGTCACCCGTATCCTGTTGCAAACGTCCACCGGCCGATGCGACCGCCCGCCTGAGTAACTGATCGTGCCGTCGGAGCAAGGGCAGATACCCCGCGGTCGTCAATGTATCTTTCAGAGCGGTCGAATCCACCAGATCCGTGAACATGAATACCGCAAGGCGAGAGTTCGTTGCTTCACTGTAAGCAGACGATTTAGGAGCATTGCTTTCCATATCCGCACCATGACAAATTCATTTCTTATGGCTCAAAGGAACAAATCACATTCTTCGGCCAATCGGATACATCAAGGCGAACGCTCACCCCTCGCTTTTTCTTTGGCCTCTTCCCCCAGATCGGCTTATCTAAATCGCTAACTTGGACCATGTGCGAGAGCACCACAGTCGCTCATTTCTTGACCAGCGGACAGCCTTTTGAATCATTCACCATCTCGGCGAACAGGATCACAGAGGACTTCTCCACGAGTACCATTACGGCGTCCCATCCACGAATCGTCCGCCCATCGCTTAGGTGATTCAGAACGACGGAAAAAGTTATCATAAAAATGATGATTGATGTCAACGCCGGCCTATGGCTGTTGATTATAGCAACCTCACATCTTCTATTTCTTGGCGTTCAGTCTCCGGCGCACTTCCGCAAGCGGAATGCCCGGACCGCCGGGATCACGGCGTTTTGCATCGCGCAGGGCGCGTAAGTCATCGGCGTCCTCGAGAGCTTCCTGGATTTTCAGGAATTCTTCGTAGGGCAATACCACGAATTCCTTCTTGCCATTTTTCTTCAAAATTTCAGGGTGGAGCTTCAACACACTACCTCCTCAGTCGAACTGTACATCGATCGTCAATCGTACGCATCGCGCCGATTGCGAATTCGATGGATGACAATCGTTCGACCAACGATGTCGAACAATACTCTAAAATCGCCGACCCGCAATCGATACGATGGGGTAAAGTCTTTGAGCTTCTTAACGTCACCGACCAAGCCGTCGCGAAGTCGCGATATCCGAGCGTAGACGCGCTCTGAATCTTTTTTCGACAGCGCGTCAAGGTCTTTCCATGCAGGGGGCCGCAACTCGACTTCGTATTTCGGCATGTAAAACCCAGGCGGCGGAGCCTTACATCTTCTTCGCCTTCTCCCGCACTTCATCGATCGACCCGACATACAGGAACGCCTGTTCCGGGATCGAATCCGCCCCGCCGTTGATGATTTCTTCGAAGCTGCGGAGCGTGTCGGCCAACTTCACGTATTTGCCTTCCAAACCCGTGAACTGTTGGGCGACGAAGAAGGGTTGGCTGAAGAAGCGTTCGAGTTTTCTTGCGCGGCTGACGATCAGTTTGTCTTCCTCGCTCAATTCATCGACGCCGAGAATGGCGATGATGTCTTGCAGATCGCGGTAGCGCTGGAGCATGGTTTGGACCTTGCGGGCGATGGCGGCGTGGTGTTCGCCAACGATATCGGCGGAGAGGGCGCGCGATGCCGAGGCGAGGGGATCGACGGCGGGGTAGATGCCCTTGCTGGCGATGCTGCGCTCGAGATAGATGAAGGCATCGAGGTGGGCGAACGCGTTGGCGGGGGCGGGGTCGGTGGGATCATCCGCCGGAACGTACACGGCCTGCACGCTGGTGATGGCACCGTGCTTGGTGCTGGTGATGCGTTCCTGCAATTCACCCATTTCCGTGGCCAACGTGGGTTGGTAGCCGACGGCGCTTGGCATACGGCCGAGGAGGGCCGACACTTCTGCACCGGCCTGGGTGAAGCGGAAAATGTTGTCGATGAACAGGAGCGTATCGGCCCCGGTTTCATCGCGGAAATATTCGGCCATTGTGAGGGCCGACAGCGCGACGCGAAGACGGGCACCGGGTGGCTCGTTCATCTGGCCAAAGACCATGACCGTTTGATCGATGACGTGCTTGCCGGTTTTGCCGATTTCAGCTTCCTGCATTTCGAGCCAGAGGTCCGTGCCTTCGCGGGTTCGTTCACCGACGCCGGCGAACACGGAGTAACCGCCGTGCTGCTGGGCGATACGGGCGATGAGTTCCTGGATGACGACCGTTTTGCCGAGACCCGCCCCACCGAACAAACCGGCCTTACCACCGCGCAGGAATGGCGTCAGCAGATCGATCACCTTGATGCCGGTTTCGAACACTTCGGCCTTGGGGGACAGATCCTGAAATTCCGGTGGTTCGCGGTGGATCGCGCGGCGCTCGGTGGTGTTGACCGGCCCGCGATTATCGATCGGTTCACCGAGCAGATTAAACACGCGGCCAAGCGTTTCCTTGCCGACGGGAACGGTGAGTGATGCACCGGTATCGACGCAATCCATGCCGCGACGCAGGCCATCGGTGGAACCGAGCGCGACGGCTCGCACCTTGCCGCCCCCGAGGTGCTGCTGCACTTCACCGACGAGCTTGATGACCATGCCGTTGATATCAGAATCCACCCGGACGGCGTTATAGATGGACGGAAGACCATGTTCGGGGAATTCAGCGTCGAAGGTCGAGCCGATAACCTGCGTGATTTTTCCAGTGGCGGGCATGTTTTTTAGTTCCTCTATGGATGATCTCGAATGCGGTTCCAGCCGAGCGCAGTACGGGCGCTCCCGGGAGCAAGGGGGGGATTGTATAATTTCTCCACAATGTCGCAAGGGATGATTGATTCGCAAGACGTTAGGTTTTTGCCAGCGCCATCTCGGCCTGCATTTCATCCAATGGGCCGAAAACCTCGGCGACTTGATCGTTGAAGAGATTGCCGATGAGCAGATCGGTCAAATGACCCTTATATTCCGGGTGTTTGGCGACGAATTTGCCGAAGCTGAAACCGTTGTAATATTCCATCACCAGGCGGCGCATGCGGCCCATGCCGGTGTCAAAATCCGCGCGCCACTTGCCGAGTTGTGCGGCAGAGGTGTCCCCATTTTTCAGCCCTTCAACGATTGAATCGGCGGCGACCGAACCACCGCGCAATGCCAGCAGGACGCCGGAGGAATAGAGGGGATCGAGGAAGCCGTACGCATCGCCGACGAGCACCCAGCCATCACCGGCGGCGGCCTTGGATTTGTAGCTGTAGTCCTTCGTCGCGTGGAATTCATCGCAACGTGTGCCCATGCTCACGCGGCGTTTGACTTCGGGGCAATTCTCCAGTTCCGAATTGAAAATATCCTCATGAGCGCGGTTGCCTTCAAAGAGCTTGTCGAACGGCTTGACGATGCCGACGCTCATCACGTCATCGTGAAGCGGGATATACCAGAACCAACCTTCTTTGCCCTTGGTTTGCAGCACGATCGTCGCGCCGGCATCGCGGCCTTGATCACGATAGGCCCCTTTGAAGTAAGTCCAGACGGCACCTTTTTTCAGCTCCTTGTCCTTCTCCAAAATGCCGAATTTGTTGCCGATCATGGCCGTTTGCCCACTGGCATCGACGACGACCTTGGCATGAACTTTTTCTTCCCGGCCATCTTCATACTGGACATGGACACCGACGGCTTTGTCCCCTTCAAAAAGCACTTCGCGCACGCGGACGCCTTCCTGCGCATCGACGCCGTGCTCGCGGGCGTTGTTGAGCATCATCAGGTCAAATTCGCTGCGTACCACCTGCCAGGTTTGCGAGCATTCGTTCGGATTATGATCCGTGAAATAGAACGGTTCGGAAATCCGGCCATGCTGACTGACGAACTGCACCGAACACTTCTCGACGAAATGACTCTTCTTCATCTTCTCGAGCATGTTGAGTCGCTTGAGCACCCAGTAGGTTTCGGGGATGAGTGATTCACCGATGTGGAAGCGGGGGAAGTGGGCTCGCTCAAACAGGCGGACTTTGAAGCCGGCCTGGGCGATGAGGGTGGACGTCGTCGCGCCGGCAGGACCGCCGCCAATGACGACCACATCGGTGGTGCTGGTTTGAATCGGGGTGGATGAATTTGAGGCAACCATATAGATTCTCCCAATCTTATTTTAGTCTCAGTGGCACGGGCGTCTCGCCCGTGCTTTTCATCAATGCAAGCATGGGCAAGACGCCCATGCCACCGCTATCGCCAGATGCTGTCTTCGGTCTCGTGGGGTTCGCGGACTTTGCCGAGCAGTTCAATCAACGTGTGGAGTTCAGCGGGACACAGGTGCCCGAGTTGGCGTTCGTGGCAGTCGCGGACTTCGGCGTCGAGCGCGTCGAGCAGGATGATCCCACTGGAGGTAATCCCGACGTGAACGATGCGTCGATTGTCCGCAGGCCGCTCGCGATCAACCCATCCGCACTCGGCCAGTTTGTCGACAAGGCGGGTGATGTCGGGCGCGCGGGAAACGAGCCGCGCCGCCAAATGAAGCGTGGGGACTTTTTCGGGTCGCGCCGCGCGCAAGAGGCGTAACGCATTATACTGCTGGGCGGTCAGACCATGGCTGCTGAAAAGCTCATCTTCGAGCAGCCGCAGACGGTCATAGGTCCGCCAAAGATTAAGAAACGCCTCTTGCTGAAGCGAATCGAATCTGCGGGAACCCGCGCGTTTTTCAGGAGTCACTGAATCCACGCGAGAATGATAGCTGTTCAAACAAGTGTTGTCCAGACAAAAATTGGACCCAGGTGAATTAGCAGATTTTAGAAACTGGATCGGACATCATTAATGACGACGGTTTAGTGGCCGGCTGATTTCGTTCGCCGTCGTCTTGAAAGCAGACCCATCGCACCCAGGCCCAGAAGGCTGACGGTTGCCGGTTCCGGCACGATTAGCCCAGCCACGCCACCCGCCAACACACGGCTACCCGAGTAGTTGAACTTGAGCGTCAAAGCATTGGCCAAAGCGGCAGGATCCAGGTTCGGGGGCAAGATCATACCGATGTCCGTGCCATCCGGCAGGTAGCCGTTGACCGCG
>JBBRMF010000246.1:0-7707 GCA_038230975.1 Tepidisphaerales bacterium | reverse complement strand
GGCAAAAGACACAGGTCTCGGAGTACCGCGACCCGTGGCACCCGACATCGGGCAACCTACCAAGCCTGAAAAGCGCTCTAGATGCCAGGAGCGTTCACCACGAAGGCGCAAAGAACACGAACTGAATGAGACTTCGTGTTCTTCGTGCCTTCGTGGTGACATCCATTTTTAAATGGCCGAATCACTTCTGAAACTGTGCCGATGAAGAACTGGATGTACTGATTTGCCTTGATCGCGGAACGATTTTTTCAGGATCGGAAGCGACCATTCGCGTCAGAGACTGCAATGTGGTGACGGAAGTGCGTTTGACCGCGACACGTCGATTCGACTTCGCATGTTGACGCGGGACATCGTTCAGGACGATGCCGATGAGGTTCGCCCCAAATCCAATCAGCCGATCGCGGGTCTCGCGGATGACTCGTTTGTGGAGCTTCCGGCGTGGCAGAACGAGCAACGTTGCCCCGCACGCCAACGCGGCAATGCGCGCATCGTTGGATCCCTCGACCGGTGGCGCATCGATCAAAACGCGATCGTATTCTTTGGCGGCTGACGCGAGGAAAGATTCAAATTCAGGTGAGTCAAACATCGCTGCCGGAAGTGCGGGAACCGGCCCGGTGGTGAGCACTTCCAGACCGGCAACGCTGGTCGGGATCGCCGCGAGTTCCGCGGAAACATCGCCGTGAATGACGCTGGAAAGACCTTCGGTATTTCGCGTGCCGACGAGAGCATGAAGCGACGGGTTTTGAAAGTCGGCGTCGATCAGCAACACTTTTTCACCCGTTCCGGCCAACGCAATCGCGAGATCGCGGGCGACGGTGGAACGCCCGTCTCCGGAGCGCGGCGACGTCACGAGGATTGCAGGTGCGACCCCTTTAGGGCATACGGCTTTAAGCGATGCTGCGATCTGGCGACAGATTTCGGCGTTGTCGGACCAACGATCCAGCGGAATCGGATTCGCGGGATTCAAGTTGCCTGCCGTCCGCGAACCTGCCGGAACGCAGCCCAGCACGGGCAAATCGATCACCGCCGTCAATTCTTCTGCCGTGCGATAATACGGGTCTGTCTGATGACGCAGGAACGCCAACCCCAATCCGCCGGCCAACCCACCTGCAAGTGCCATCAACATGATCTTCGCACGGTTCGGCCACACGGCTGCTATTCCCGGTGCCGCGGCATCCAGAACGGTGATGTTTAACACCCCCGTTTCTTCTTCAAGCCGAATATCCTTGATGCGGTTGCCGAGCACGCTCGTCACTTGATCGAGATCCTTTTTGTCGGTCTCAAGCCGGGCGTATTGGGATGCACGGTCGGCAAATGCGTCGGCCAGCTTTGCGTCTTCTGCCTGGGACGATTGCCTTAGAAGCTCTTCCTGTTCGGCATCCTGAAAATAGCGGCGTGCGGCGATGAGATATCGCGTCTTGAGCGCCTGCACACGATCCTTTGCATCAACGACAGACGGATGCTGCGGGAGCAATTTCTCCTGCAACTTTTCTAGCTTCTGCTCGGCCTCCACAATCTCCGCCGGGCGGCGAGCCAGATCGCTTTCCGACGTGAACACAATGCTTGCCGCCGAAAAATCAGTGACTTCGCGCCGCTGCGCCGCTTCGGTGGGCAACGGTGCGGAACCCCAGGCCAACACGGCTTTGTCATACAGCGCTTTGGCCCGCGCGGTCTTTCGTTTGGCTTCCGCCAATTCCTCGCGATTGCGCGTCAGTTTTCGGGAAATCTCATCGCGGGCCGATTGATCGAATGAAAGCGTTCCGGCCTGTTTCTGAATCTGCCGCATCGTGCGATCCAGATCCGCGACATGGGCTTCGGCTTCACCCTTTTTCTTCTGGTAAGTATCCAACAACTTCGTCGCCGCGGAATTCCTCTGGCCGGTCTGAAATTCAATATAAGAATCGATCACCGCCTGAACGATGATCGCCGCATCCTTCGGATAAGGTGAATCGAGTTGCACGCGAAGCAGGTCATCGGATTTACCCACTTCAACGCGCAATTCCTGTCGAAGCCACACCAGCGGATCGCCAGCCTGGTTAAATGTTTTGAGAGAACCGATCTCCGGCCTCTGCGTCGCCAATGCAAGAATGGGGACAGAGCTGATAATTTCTTTCTGCGTGTTGAGGAAGTTTGCGGGGATCGCGGTGGGTTGAGACTTATCCATTCCCGCCACTCGCGCGACGACCGGCTGGACATACAAACTGGCGCTGCTGGTGTACTTTGGCTTGGCATTCATCAAATAGTAGAACGCGCCTCCACAGGCCAGTAGCACAACCGTGACGATGATCCCGCGCCGATGCCTGATAAAAGAAAGTGGCCCTTCTGACTGGGAAATACTTCCCGACGCAATTTCAGAAGAACGGCGGGTCTGGGAACTGGCACGCATAAATCACTTCACAGTTGAGATGCGCCAGTCGATGCGAACAACACACCGGACAGGCACGACACGGACCGGTGCCATGATAGTGCTGTTTTCCGCATTCGAGAAGAAAAATATGCGATCGCATCGATATTTAAGCTTATGGGACGTGCTATTTGTGGAATGTGACTCTGGTCCCCCTTCCCCCAGGTGCGATTACTGAGAGCCAACTTCTGATCAATCCGCCACTTGCACGACGGCCTTTTGACGGCCCGCGACGCTCAGTTGGCAGTGTGCCAGCGAAACTTCATTGAGCACTTTTTGCAATTCCATCACGTCGGCGACCGCTTTGCCTCCGATGGCGGTGATCACATCACCCTGGCCAATGTGATCTTTCAGAAACGGGCTGGAATCGCTGATTCCGATGACCATTAAACCGGATGTCGGTTGGTTTTGTTCAGCGCCCTTGGGGGGTTGCCAATTCGCGGGAATTGGCCCGAGCAGCATCCCCTGCCAGCGGAATCGTCGGCTTTCCCGGGTGACGGCGGCAGTCGACAGTTGTCGTCGGCGGAGAGTCAATTCAGTCTCCACGACTTTGCCGTCGCGATAGAGGGAGATTTTCGCCGGGTGCTCAACACCCGCAGAACCGATGACGCGAACGAAGTGATCGCTGTCGCGAACGATTTCTCCGTTAATCTGCACGATCACATCGCGCTCTTTGATCCTGGCGGTATCGGCGGCCGGCGAATCACCTTCCACGCCATCCACGCGAACGCCGATGGGATTGGTCACACCGGCCAGTTGGCGATCGTGCTCGGTTGCGGTGCTGACCATCACGCCCATATATCCGTAAACGACTTCACGGCCGGCTTTCAGATCGCGAACCGTCTGCAAAAGTCGAGGGGTCATTGGCATCGCAAAACCGATCCCATTCGTTTTCTTTTCCGGAAGAATGACAGCGGTGTTGATCCCGATGACATCACCGTTCAAATCAAACAAAGGGCCGCCGCTGTTACCAGGATTGATTTGGGCAGTCGTTTGAATCAGGTTGTTATAGAGACGGTTTTCCTTTTTCGAGAGCTTGGGCAGCGAGCGATCCAGCGCGCTGACGATGCCAACACTCATGCACTGTTCGCCTTCCGTCGCCAGACCGTAAGGGTTTCCAAGCGCGATGGCCCATTGGCCACGCTTGACGCTGTCATACGCGGCAAATCGAACCGTCGGAAGATTTTGAGCGGGGATTTTTAGAATCGCCAGATCCGAACGCGGGTCCGATCCAACCACAAGTGCCGGATACACTTTGCGGTCATCGGTGGTGATCCAGACATTTTCTGCTTCGCCGACGACGTGTTCGTTCGTGAGGATATAGCCGTCGGAATCGATGATGAATCCGGTGCCGACCATGCGGGTGGTCCGCTCGAGGATTCCTTCAAGACGTTCGTGATTGAGTGTTTCCGTGCGAAGCGATTCGGTGGAATCCACCGGGCTGCAGGAAGCCGAGATCGAGACGACACACGGGGCCACCTTGTGACTGATGCGCTCAAATTTCTGCTGTAAGCCCGCTAACTCTAAGGTGTCGGCGGCGCTGTCCAGATCAGAGGCGAGCACGGCCTCTCCACCGAATGCGCGGCTGGTCAACTGAACCGGTACCGCGTGCGGAACCGTCCAGCCGAAAAACGAAAAACCGATCAGCGCCGAGGCGACAAATCCGCCCAGACGCGCTGCATGCCTTTTTCCCATCGAAACCCCAAAACTACAGAGCCCGATTTTCACCGGCAGACTGATGTCCTTTTCCTTCACGCTTCAAACGCCCAACGAAGCGTGCGGCCGATGGCACTTCCACCTAAACCAGTTCCTTCCAATGAATCGGTTCAAGAGGCGAATACGTTTAGTGAATAAGCCCGAATCCCCAGAGCAATCAACAGGCCAGATGAACCTGGTTCAGCCCTGCAAGGCAGTACGCGTGAGTTTCACGCGACGTTCGGGTTTTCCAAAGAAATATCGGCGGTTTAGTGGCGTGGGTCACGGTGATTTCTGGACGTTCCAGAAAAATTCCGCCGAACGGGTTGTCTAATTCGTGTGCGGGGATGTGGGAATTGCAAAAAGTCTGGGCAAACGTGGCACGGGCCTCTTGCCCTCGTTCTATTCTTTGGCTTCTCAGAATTGACGATTAGATCAGCATTGAAATTGACTCTGATTCGCAGTCGGTGAGTTTAAGGCGGCAATTCACAGCAGCAATTCGCTTGCGGGAACATCGAGCGTTCTTCCTTCTCCCAGGAAAAATTGAACCGTTCCATCGTGAGCCAACGTCTGAAGATGTTCGTATCGCCCCTCCCCGCTTATTGGATTCGCATATACTTCAACCACACGCTCCGAAAGGTTAATGATGACGTACTGCCGAATGCCTGAGTTGGCGTATAGGGACAGCTTTTCGGTGCGGTCCCTCCTCAGAGAGCTGTCGGAAACTTCAATCACGCAGTGAACGTCTTTTGCTTCAGCCTTGCGAAGTTTGTAGTCGTCTATCGTACCGGCCAAAATCGCTCCATCGGGTTCCGGCTCATCGTATTCCGACATCACCACCGGGGATTGCAGTTGCATGTGACAATCCAAGTTGTCGAGGTTTCGATCCAGCCGCCCTAAAACTTTTACCGCCCAAATATGCGATCTTCCAACAGTCATTCTCGCCTCCCCGACAGAACTCCGATCTTTAAATACAAGTAGTCCGTTAATGAGCTCGAAGGGTTCTCCGGAAAGGAGAATTCCCGCCTCATTCATGCGATGATATTCGGGTACTGAAATCCGGCGGAGACTTGGCAGGAACGGTTGGCCATTTGGCTCAATGAGCGAAACTGATGACATATTTACCTCTCAACTATCCTATACACGGCAACCAAGCCAAATCTACCGCCGCCTCTTATGCCTCCGATTGATCGGAATCTTACTCCCAATCGTCCGCGGTGGCAGCACTTTCGCCGGTTCACCTTCAACCGCCGCTGTCGTTGCGCCGTACGGTCGATCGAATCGATTCACTATCGGTTTAATCGGTTCCGACGGCGGCGCAAACCCACTGCGATCTTCCCAATCCGGCGGCGTTGGACTCGCCTCGAAGCCTTCCAGAGTACCCAGCGGCACGACCATGTTGATCAAATTCTCGACCTTGCTCAATTCATCGCCCTGGTCTCGCCCGACGAACGTATACGCCTTACCCTCGGCACCCATGCGGGCCGTGCGACCGATGCGGTGCACATACGCCTCCGGATCCTCCGGAATGTCGTAATTAATGATGTGGCTGATGTCCGCCACATCAATCCCCCGGCTGGCCAGATCCGTGGCGATCAGCACATCGAACTTCCCACCGCGGAAACCTTTCATCACGCGGTCACGCTTGTTCTGAGCCAGATTCCCGTGGATTTCACGGCATTCAATTCCATCCGCATGCAGCTTCTTGGCCAATTTCTCCGCGCCGCGCTTGGTCTTGCAAAACACGATCGCCAACTGTGGATTCTCGCGAAGCAGCAGCCCGCGCAACAATCGATATTTGTCCCAGGGTTGAACCGAGAAATAGAACTGCTCAACCTTATCCACCGTGGGTTTGTCGTTGGCCCCCGGGGCGATCAACATCTCAATCGGTTCCTGCATGTAGCGACGACTGAGTTTCTCAATCTCGGGGGAAATGGTAGCTGAGACGAACATCGTCTGGTGGCGGCGTGAACGCTCGAACGCGGAACCCGGTGCGTCGCCTACGGCTTCCGCTTCCGGCTTGGAGCTTTCGAAGTTGCTCTGATTCACCCCTTTCACGCGAGACAGAATATTCCGAATATCATCGCGAAACCCAATATCCAGCATCCGATCCACTTCATCCAACACGACAAAACGGACGTTGTAAAAATCAATGATTCGGCGATCCAGCAGATCGATCACCCGGCCCGGCGTGCCCACGATGATCTCAGGCCCGTGCTTCAGAAACTTCATCTGAGCCATGATCTTCTGCCCGCCATACACCGGTACGGAACGCAACGGCGTGAACTGCGCCAGCCGTTTGATCTCTTCATCCACCTGCATCGCCAACTCGCGCGTCGGCACGAGAATGATCGCCTGCGTGGCGACCCCCTTCTCGCACTTCTGCAAAATCGGAATGCCAAACGCCGCCGTTTTGCCCGTGCCGGTGCGCGCCTGCCCCAGAATATCCACACCTGCCAGCGCCCTTGGAATCAGCATCGCCTGAATCTCGGAAGGGGTGACGAATTTTGCCTCCGCGAGGGCGCGGAGGATCGAAGGTCGCACGCCCAAAGCGGCAAAGGCTTCAGGGACGGGCGGGTGTTCAGTCTTGTCGCTCATGAATCTCGATTTCTGTTTCCGGGGTCTTGCGTAAATTTTGTACGAGGGGATTGTATAGAGGGGACGTGCTAAGCCGCAAGCGGCCGCTTGCGGCTTAGCACGCCCCTCCAATGCCTTCAATCGACCTTTCCAAGATCACCCTCGCCATCCTCGCCGGCGGGGAAGGTTCGCGCATGGGCAAACCCAAGGGAGAACTAACCGTTCACGGAAAACCCATCCTCACCTACCTACTCGATCGTTTCCAGTGGCCCGGCCCCACATTGCTGGTCACCGCGCCCGGACGTGAAAACCCACCGGGATACGAATCTTTCACGCAGCAAGCTGTCGATCCCGTCGCCGGCCAGGGCCCATTGCGCGGCGTACTCACCGCACTTGAAGTAACCCAAACTCTCTATACACTGGTGACCACCGTCGACATGCCCGAGATTGGAACCGAGCAATTGCACTGGCTCATTCAAAACGTGCCGAGACATGGCGAGACATTGGGCTCGCTGATGGAACGACCCGGTAACCCGCCGCAAATTGAGCCGTTCCCGTCGATCTTCCATCGCGATGCGGCGGGTGTAATCGGCTTGCATATCGAGAGTGGCCGATCGTCCGTTCACGGATTGGTGAGCATCGCCAAGATTTCGTTGTTGCCTGCGCCCGTCGAGTGGACCCAGGTTGTGTGGACGAATCTAAATCGTCCGGAAGATCTGAATCAATGGATCGCCAGATGAATAACTAAACTTGCGAATAACCCTAGATCATCGCGGCTGAAGTCCCGTCGCGTATTGTGTCGATGTTCTCCGTGTCACGGATGATAAGGAGACAACTAGGGTCAAGGATGACCCCCACACGCATCAAATTCTTCTTCCAGAAAATCAGCGTGGGATTCTAGAGGCGATGGTGCGGCAGACTCATTGTCCGCAGGCGATTGCTCTGCGGGCCAGGATCATATTGGCCGCCGACGATGGCTTGGGAATGAGCCAAATCGGGCGGAACTTGGACTGCTCGCGCGATTTGGCACG
>JBBRMF010000245.1:0-7836 GCA_038230975.1 Tepidisphaerales bacterium | reverse complement strand
GCCCATCGCCTTGAGAATCGCTTCGGCCAATCCCATGGCCGTGCCGCTCGGGGCATCTTTCTTGTATCGATGGTGCATCTCAACGATTTCTTTGTCGTAATCGTCACCCAGTAATTTCGCAACTTCACCGGCGATTTTGAAAAGGACATTGACCCCGAGGCTCATGTTCGGGGCCTGCAACACGGCGATGTCTTCAGCAGCCTGCGTGATGACATCGTGATCCGCCGCCGTGAGCCCGGTAGTGCCGATCAGCATGGCAATCTTTCGATCCCGGCAAGTCTTCAACCAATGACGCATTCCCGTCGGCCCGGTGAAATCAATCAGCACCTGCGGCGTGGGTCGAAGATCGTGCGTGATCGGCAACCCGATCGGCCCGATCCCCGCCACTTCACCGGCGTCTTTGGCGATTTGTGGCGCATCCGCTTTTTCAATCGCCCCGAGAATCTGAAAATCGCCCGCCTGCTTGGCGAGCGCGACCAGTCTTGTCCCCATTCGGCCAGCGGCACCGGTGATTGCGATGGTTGTCATTTCTACTCCTTACGTTCAGGGGAGCCACGGAGGGCACTGAGAACACCGAGAATTTCACAGAGAAATTCATCAGTCGACTAATATGCAATTCGTCGAATTCCGTCTACCAATTTGCGAACATTGAAATTGATGATTAGCGCAAGCCTCTTTTCTGTTGCTTTGACGTAGGAAATCGCTTGTGCCACATGAAGAGAGCTAATCGATTCGATCGCTTTCAATTCCAGTACGATCATATCTTCAACCAGAAAATAAAGCCGCCCCTCGCCTACTTGCTGGCTGCGGTACAGAATCGGAAATGAAGCCTGCCTGACAAATCGAATATTTCGTACGTTAAACTCAATTGCCAAAGCATTCTCATAACATGATTCAAAGTAGCCGGGGCCCAATTCCTTGTGAACTGCAATCGCCGCACCGATGATCAAATTCGTAATTCGATTCCATTCCGGATTGGGTTCCGATTCTTCATCTACAAACGCTTCGTTTTCCATTTTCCACTTCCCGCATTTTCTCTGTGCCGTCCTCTGTGTTCTCCGTGTCCTCGGTGGCTCCCCCCGTATGTCGTCCGACGATCACGTCCCGATCGCCCGAAGAATCGCTTCCAAATCATCCTCCACCTGCACGGGCTTGTTCGACAACTTCCCATGCGGTTCCTCGCGCGGGGCCAGATCCTGGACGGTCTTCATATCCACGCCCGTGTGATATTTCACCGTGACATTCGGGTCTTTCAATTCATGCCCGGTGAGAATGCAGGCAACCGTTTCATCGCGGCCGATGACGCCCTCCTCAAGCAATTTGTGCATGCCGGCCACACTTGCACCGCTGGCGGGTTCGCAACCGAAGCCCCAGCGGGCGACCATCGCGCGATGCTCGAGGATTTCATCATCGGTCACTTCGCGAACGACGCCATTCATCACATCCAGCGCCCGCAGCGCTTTGGGTAGATTCACAGGCCGACTAATCTCAATGGCGCTGGCGACCGTGTGCGGGTAATAGTTGGCCTCATCCATGCCTGCGTACAGGCCTTGGATTTTCGACCGATCGTAGTTGCCGCCATCCCAGCGGAGGTTGTGCTGGTTATAAAGCGTATTGAGCGTGTTGGCTCCGCTGGCGTTGATGACGGCCAGCCTCGGGATCTTTTTCACAAGACCCAGTTCTTTCATTTCGGCAAACGCTTTGCCGAACGCCGAGCAGTTTCCGAGGTTGCCGCCGGGCACGACGATCCAATCCGGACTTTGCCAGTCGCGGGCTTCCAGGATGCGGAACATGATGCTCTTCTGGCCTTCAAGTCGAAACGGGTTGACGCTGTTCATCAGATAAATGCCCAGTTCCGGCATATCGACTGCGATGTGTCGTATCCGCCGTAAACAGGCGTCAAAATCACCTTTGATTTGAATCGTTCGCGCGCCGTAATCCAAGGCTTGCGACAGCTTGCCAAAAGAAATTTTGCCCGTGCCGATGAAGACAACCCCTTTCATCTCCGCGAACGCCGCGAACACCGCCAGACTCGCCGAGGTATTTCCCGTAGAGGCGCACGCCACCTTTTTCGCCCCGACCATCTTGGCGTGTGTAAAGGCCGCGGTCATGCCGTTGTCTTTGAAACTGCCGCTGGGATTCAATCCCTCGTACTGTAATAGCAGATTCCCCTGCTTCATCCCCAGTTGTCGCGCCAGCAGATCGGCCTGCTGTAACACGGTGCGGCCTTCACCGATCGTGACGATATCGTCTTCCGAATTATAAAACGGCATCAATTCGCGGAATCGCCATACGCCGGAAAAATCCAATCGCCCTTCCACGCCCGTGCCTTTAGTGCTCCAGCGGTGCTCGAAAAAGCTGAGGCTTTTCGGGATGGGGAGCTTGTTCCAGTCATAGAGAATATCGAGCAGGCTGTCGCATTTCGCGCAGGAAACGCGGACCTCTTCAACGCCATAAGTGGCACGACAGGCGGGGTTGATACACTGCTGAAAAGCTGCGTGATTCATGTCATTCGTAAGCTAACGGAGGAAGGGGTACGTGGAAAGGGGCGGCGGAATGAATCCCGCGCATTCCCTTTTTTCAGCGGCAGTGCCGAAGGCGCACGCTTTTGTTAAGATTGCAAGAAACGCCTGCATACGGCACAGCCGCGAAAATAAAAACGGACTTCGGAACACTTAAGACTTACGAGAGCGGGAAACTTCCAGATCTCGCTGCTTTTGGTGCTCGGTGGCTTTCTTCAAAATTCTCCGCTCACCCCACGTCAGAGAATTCATTCCCTGCTGATGCACTTTTTCAAGAATTCGATCGACATTCTCCTGCTCGTTACGCTCTGCATCCACATGTTGACGAACGCGACGATGCTGCTGGCTTTGAAGCGCACGTGACCAAAACCCACTTGCATATTTAGGCAGTAGCCATCCAAATACCAAACCACCCAAGTGGGCCGCGTCCGAGAGGCTGTGATCTCCAACAACCGTGAGCGTGTACAAGACGCCAAACAGTAGCGCCATCGTCCGCATGGTCATCGGGATGACGATCAGCAACACCTGCATGTCCGGCACGACCGCAGCCAAAGCGCCCGTGATGGATAAGATCGATCCACTGGCTCCGAGTAGGAAAGAATACCTGGCACCCGTGAATAAACACATCATTCCGTAGGTGACACCCGCCAGTATCCCCCCAAGGGTATAGAACGCGAATGTGCGCTTCCATCCCCAAAGGCGTTCCAGCATCGGCACGAAAAAGTAGATCGTGAGCATGTTAAAAAACACATGCTGTCCACCCGCGTGCAAATACTGGTAGGTAATCCACCGCCAAGGCTGAATGAAAGCCTTCCCCCCCGTAAACGTAAGAACACCCCAGTCAACTAGTGGGCTGCGGCCTGCCGAACTCGTAAGTGACTGCAGGAGAAAAATAATGAGATTGGAAAGAATCAATCCGAAGGTCAACCGGGACGGCATCGGAAAAACAAGCCGCGGACCGTCCCGAGTGGGTCCGTCACGATAATAAGCACGATCTTCCCAGCTCATGACAGTTTTCACCCTTCGTAATTAATCTTTACCGCGGTAAAACCGCTCGTACGCCAACAATGTCGCGATGGTCTTTCCGTCGATGATCCGGCCATCACCGATCATACGGACCGCCTCGTCAAACGAAACGGGCATGACTTCAATTTCTTCGTCTTCCTCAAGATCCTGTCCGGCTTTCTCCAGATCGTAGGCAGCAAAGGTGTACATTTTCTCGCTTAGAATTCCCGGCGAGGAATAGAAATCCAACAATCGCTTCAATCGCCCGGCCAGATAACCCGTTTCCTCAACCAGTTCTCGACCGGCTCCATTGATTGGATCTTCGTTCTTTTCCAGTCCCCCGGCGGGTAGTTCGAGCAAATACTGCCCAATGGTATATCGGCGATTGCGGATGAGCAAAATCGTATCCGCATCCAGAAAAGCCAGAATGACGACGGCCCCTGGATGGACGCAGACCTCTTTTTGAATCCGGTGGCCGTCCTCATCTTCCAGGTGATGGACTTCCAGTCGCACCCGCTTGCCGTCGTAAATAATCCGCTTTTCGATGAGTTGATGGCTCATAGATCACGTAATACCTTCAAAGAGAATGCCCGTTTTTTCCGGTTCACTTTCCCCATGTGCCGGGCGTGTGGATTTATTTAGCCGCTTCGCTTGCGACCCGTGTCCGAGGGATTTGGACGACCGCCAGACACGCTTCGCAAGCGAAGCGGCTAAATAAATTGACAAGCCCTACCCGCAGTGGGGAGGGGACCGAACCTTTATACCACGCAAGGCAAATTCATGCAGGGTCTTTCCGAACGGCCTATGATCGGCATAATCTCAAGTACAATTATGGTAGAAAAACTCGTTATCATCGGTTCTGGCCCGGCTGGTTGGACATGTGCAATTTACGCCGCCCGCGCTAATCTGAATCCTCTTGCCTACGAAGGTGCCATCAGTGAAGAAAATCGCCTTCTCGGGACGCTGCCACTCGGTCAGCTTAATTTAACCACAGAGGTGGAGAACTTCCCCGGTTTTCCCAAAGGGATCATGGGGCCTGAGCTGATGATGGCCATGCGCGAGCAATCGGATCGGTTCGGCACGCGCATCATGACCGAAGATATTGTCGATGTGGACCTGAGCCAGCGTCCATTTGTTTTGAAAGATTCAGCCGGTGAGACGATCAAAGCCCATTCCGTGGTGATCGCGACCGGGGCCAGTGCGAATTATATTGGGCTGGAGTCTGAAAGCCGTTTCAAAAATAACGGTGTTTCAGCGTGCGCGGTTTGCGATGGAGCGCTGCCGAGGTTTCGAAATAAGCCATTGATTGTGGTCGGTGGCGGTGATTCTGCCTGCGAAGAAAGCGGTTATCTCACCAAATTTGCGAGTCAGGTTTATCTAATCCATCGGCGAGATAAATTGCGCGCCAGTCAGATCATGGCCGACCGCTGCCTTGCCAATCCCAAGATTAAACCGATGTGGGACAGCGCGGTGGACGAAGTGCTTGGCGATGACGAGCGCGGTATGACCGGTGTCCGGCTGAAAAATCTCAAAACCGGTGAGATGCAAACGATCGATGCCCCGGGCATGTTTGTCGCGATCGGCCATACGCCGAATACGAAGTTCCTTCGTGGCCAATTGAAACTGGATGACAAGGGATTTATCAGCCTGGAAGACCCGTTCCGGACGACCACAAGCGTCGAAGGCGTCTTTGCCGCCGGTGACGTTGCAGATCCGATGTACAAACAGGCGATCACCGCAGCCGGCATGGGTTGCAAGGCATCGCTTGATGCCGAGCGATGGTTGGCGGCAAAAGGCATTCACTGATTACCTACGAATTTCCCAAAACGCATCGCCTGCACGGGCCGTCGGCGTTCAACGCGGTTTACGACGGCCGCACCCGTGAATCGCGCGGACCGTTGACGATTTACGCCATTCCCAACGGTCTGTCGCATTGTCGGCTGGGGCTGAGTGTGTCGCGAAAAATCGGAATCGCCGTCCGTCGCAATAGGATCAAGCGGCAATTGCGAGAGGCCTTCCGGTTGATGCAGCACGATGTGCCGAAGGGATATGATCTGGTGATTGTGGTCCGTCCGCATCTGCCATTGATTTTGGCGGAGTATCAGAAGCTGCTTTCGGCTTCCGTCTTAAAACTGCACCGAACGTTTGAATCAAAGACTTGAAAAACGT
Organism: Tepidisphaerales bacterium; assembly: GCA_038230975.1. GTDB lineage: Bacteria > Planctomycetota > Phycisphaerae > Tepidisphaerales > Tepidisphaeraceae > JANXVV01. The sequence goes on along the minus strand of JBBRMF010000245.1, from coordinate 2,140 downwards.
GCGATGGTTTCTCATCCAACTCGTTTTGCTCTATCGCGTATCGCTGGGGCGATTGATGGGCGGGCAGTGTCGGTTTCATCCTACTTGCAGCCAATATGCGATGGACGCGATAAATCTGTATGGCCCCTGGAGAGGTGGCTGGCGGGCGGTGAAGCGGATTTTCCGGTGCAATCCGTGGGGTGGAAGTGGCAGTGATCCCGCTTGATCAGGGCTTTTTGCGTCCGCCACTGATAAAAGCTGCGATGATTCCAATCACCCCACCGCCGATCATTAAAGCCCCTCTCGAAATCGCGTGATCATCATAGGCATTGAGTGGATGATTCTGGCGATATCGCTCCAAAATGACGGCAACACCGCAGGCGACAAAGAAGATGCCAAGTAGAAACGTCGAAATTCTCTTACGAATCATCTTAATTCCCGCGAAAGGTGTCATTGCGATCCGTTGAATACACCGCTACATTACCGCGCCATTCAACGAACAGAAGAGAGGACTGACGGACCATGATTACGGCCCTGACTATTTCCGGCTCGGACTCCTGCGGTGGAGCAGGCATCCAGGCTGATCTGAAGACTTTTAGCGTGCTCGGTGTTTACGGCATGAGCGTGATTACGTCCGTGACGGCCCAAAATACCCTGGGGATTCACGATCGATTTGATCTGGACCCGGAATTGATCCGCAAGCAGATCGATCACTCGGCCGGCGATATCGAAGTCGAAGCCTGCAAGACCGGAATGCTGGCGACGCTGCAAATCGTCGAAGTGGTGGAAGACGCCATCAAGCGAAACAAGCTGCTGAAGTATGTTTGCGATCCGGTGATTCTTTCACGGTCCGGGGCCAAGCTGCTTTCGGATGACGGCTTGGCCGCGTTGGCTAAGAAATTGCTTCCGTTGGCGACAGTGGTGACCGCGGACACGTCCGAGGCCGCAGTTTTGACGGGCTTTAATAACGATCGTCTCGACAACATCGCCAGTGCCAAGGATGCCGCTCGCAGACTGATCGAGCTTGGGGCCAAGGCTGCGGTCATCAAAGCGGTTCTGACGGGGGATCAGACCGTCGATCTCTTTTTCGATGGCAAGGAATTTCTGGAGTTCACCGGTAAGACCCAACCCAAAGAAAAGACGCACGGCAGCGGTGATGTTTATAGCGCCGCCATCACCGCCGGGCTCGCCAACGGCAAGACCCTGATCGAAGCGATCGATCAGGCCAAAAATGTGGTAACAATGGCGATCCAGTACAGTGACGGGCAAGGTCGCGGAACATCGCCGGTGAATGTGCTGGCGTTTGCACCCAAAAAGAAATAAAGCGCGTTTTCGGCACGCAATCTTTAAAGATCAAGGATTCGATCATGGCCATCGGCTCTTACGACTTCGAAACACTCGAAAACCGCGTTCTTCTTTCATCCGTCCTGCTTCACGGCAAACAACTGACCGTCGAGGGCGACACCGTCGCGGGCAACAACATTTCGGTATCGCTCGACAAAGTTCAGAAGATCGTCCAGGTAAATTTAAACGGGGTCGGTTACGGCTATCACGCGAGCGATATCTCCCTTATCAATCTGGTCGGGGGAGCCGGGGACGATTGGCTGCACGTCGATGAGTCCGTCGCGAAATTCAGCATCCGTGTTCGCCTGATTCCGCTGAACGGCAATAATACCGTCGTGGGTGGATCAGAACGCGATCTGATCCTTTGCGGTGGCAGCGGTAATGATACGATCTACACCGGAACCGGTGATGACACGGTGGTCGGCGGATCCGGGAACGATACGATCATCGCAGGGAATAATTTCAAACTGATCTACGGAGCAAAGGGAAACAACACCATCACTACCGGGAGCGGTCGCGGATATATTTTTGGCGGCCAGGGATCCAACATCATTCACAGCGGGGGAGACTCCTATGAAGTCTTCGGGGGTGCCGGCGATGATTCGCTCAGCGGTGGGAAGTTTGACACACTATGGGGCGGCGGGGGTCACGACGTTCTTTCGGGCGGCCTGGAACGCAATTACCGCCAGATCTCGGGTTACGTCAAATTCTCTCCCGTATTAACAAGCAGCACTTTGCTTTCACTTTCGAATAGAGAACTCGCCACCGGCGTCTCGTACAGTCACTTTCTCGCTAACCAACATCCATTGAGCGTTTC
>JBBRMF010000244.1:0-7946 GCA_038230975.1 Tepidisphaerales bacterium | reverse complement strand
TCCCCGCCGCCATCGCCGGGTTAAACACCGCCGTGCGCTCTGCGGCCGCCCAGTGAACGGATAGGCGATTGGCCAAAAGATCGACAAAGACCCATTTCACGGTCGCCACCGACAGCACCACGATTGCCTGAATCGCCGCGCCAAGGCGATCGGTCCAGGTGTCCGCCACAAACAAAATCCACGCGTAAATCACCAGCGAAAATGTGGCATCAATCGTCGTCAACATCACAACTGATGCGAATATCCAAAGAACGGTCGCGCCGAACGTTGGAACCCACCGAAGACGATCCACGGCAATGAAACCTCGCCGAGATTGATCGACCAAGACAGAGATGCCATGGCCTGCTATCGCGATGAACTCAGCAATCGCCAGATCCGTCGGAAAACCCGCCATCAATTTTGATCGTGGAATTTGATTCCCCGACGTGCCCCACCGATTCACCCAATGCCCAGCCGCCAATCCCCAGGTCATTACCGCTGCAAATCGAGCAATACGCAGATCGAGCGCCCAGGCGGAAATCGCAAACGCCATCGCCAGGGCAATCCATCCTGCTTCGATGCTGATTCCTGACAACCAGACCGGCACGGCCACCACCAGCAGCGTAGCGGCCTGCACGCGATACCCGATGCTTAACGAGCGAAGCGCACTTCCATCTCGCTGCGGAAGCAGAAACCCGAACATCGCACAGACGGCGGCAATTCCCAACACCCACATTCCCTGCACGACATTTGACGAGCCATGGAGAACGATCAAAACGGCCGCGGTAAGAAACGCGGTAACCAGCGTGCTGAAGAGAACACCCGGGCTGGCCAGATCCGGATCGTCGAACATCGTCAGGAACGGCTTACCGACAATAATCGATTTTGCGCGCCATCCCGACAAGATCAATTCCGCTTGGTAAAGCCCCGTCGACGCCAGCAGAAAGATCAACTTTGTGGAGATGATCGCTGATGGTGAAGGATCCAGAATCAGCGACAGCATCCAGAGTGAATTTGTTCCGAGCGACAGGCTTCGAAGTGTCCACCATTTCCGTTCCCCGCCCCACGCCGCAAGAACCAGCGCGACCCCCTGCAGCATGAGTAGGTAAACAAGAAATGCATGCAGGTCGGGTGATGGCCCGTGCAAAACGACCGGCGCAAGATTCCCACCAATCAACGAAAGCACGGCGATGGAAACCAGATTCCCGCGCTTCGCGACTGCCGCGCCAATCAACGTGGAAATGGCCATCAAAACAAACGCCGTGTTGCGCGCATACAACCCGTAAAATGCGAACCCTGCATAACTGGCCAGAAAAAACACCGCGACTCCAGCCGCGAAAAGTCCGACGGCCGATACTTTGTTCACCGTTCGATAGACCCATTCCCCCGCGCCGATGAGTGCAATTCCCCCGATCGACATCATTACCAGTTTCACCGAGTCCGGTAGCCCACCAAACCAACCCTGGTCATAAGCAAACTTGATCCCCAGCCCCGCGCCAATCACCAGGATAATCGCCCCGATTCGCCCCGCCCATTTCAGACCGATCGCCTGTTCCAACTCGGTCTGGGCGGCCGGGACACGCTGTACCACCCGCGCGTAAGGAAGAACCACCATCGGCTGTGGCACCCGTGCCTGGGGAAGCTCCATCGGCAAATCAAGGAACTCCGGTTCGCGCTGATCGACGGTACCTTCGACCGTCGCAATTGTGTTGACCGGCGGCATTTTCAGCGTTGCTTCCGCGGGCAACGGCGGAGGTTGAGGCGCAAGTTTTTGCGGAGCATCCTTTTCGACGATTTGCGCGTATTGAAGTGGCAATTCCGAAAGTCCGAAATGCGTTTCAAGGCGTGCGAGCCGAGCCTCCAGCGTTGTCAGGCGTCTGTCCAAATCGGCCTGCGAGATCTTTGGCTCTTCATCCATGCTATGCCCGAGTTAAAATGTTGAACCAGCATCGATCATATGGCTGAATACTGCTTCGCACCCTGCATCCTGAAGATCATATATGCCACGCCCGTGCGAATGATAAAGAGCAGCATGACGCAGACCACTTGATCAGACATGGACAGCCGGAACAGCAACATGAAAAGCAGAAAGTAGCATCCAAGGCCGATAAACGTGCCGGCCATATCGCCGTTGATACCGCCGATCCAGTGCATTGCCAATGCCCCGACCGCACCCGGGGCCAAAGCGACGGCACAGAGCTTGTAAATGATGATCGGTACAGGTTCCTGAAAAGCGACCCCGCCCATCGCCGAAGCCGCGAAAACCGCCCCCACCGCCAAGGCAACGCTCGCGATCATATTAATCATCACGGAACCCGCCACGGCACTCATAGGTTTCCAGGTATTATCCCCCTGGTACATTCCATCCACCAGACAAATCGCTATCCCTGCTGCGATGAGAATGGCCGGCAAAATGTGATCCCTTAAAGCCGAAAGCTCGGGCGCAGCCGGTCTTTCTTCACGCTGCAAACCCTTTCGATACGGCAATGCCCCCACGTCACTTTTTATTAATTTGCGGGTACCGGCACCCACCGTGGATACCGAACCATCCGCTACTTCTCGCTCAATAATCACCGGCGGCGCGATAAATGCCGAATAGGAGCGCGCTGTCTTTGCCCCCTCCGGCGAAGGCGCTGAAAGGGAATACTCCGATGACCCAGCCGCCTCAAACGCCTCTTCAAAACTCGCCGGCGCCTTAGGCAACGCATGCGGTTCGTTCGGCACGACAAGAATTTGCCCGCACCCGCACTCGGCTCGCTTCCCGATATATTGAGCTTTCCAGACTTTTTGGCTCCCGCACCCAGGGCAATTGAAATGCAATATCTCTGTCGACATCGGAAATCCTCCCAGCAAGGCAATTCTAAAGAACCAGAGATGAATCGGCCAGATAGAGGCTCCCAAATTCGCAGAAACATGTCAACACAATTCCCTCGTCTCGCAAAGCAATGCGCAACACTTCATCTCAAATCTCCCCTAACGGCTCTTTCGCGTCTCCAAAATTCTTGAGCCGCACATTCATTTTGTCCATCATCGAAAGATAGAGCCGGCACATCTGCCGTTCCGGCTTCCCGGAATAATCAATCACCCGCCCACCCTTGATCCGCCCCCCACCGCCGCCAAGCATGATGACCGGCAGTTGATCGTTGTTGTGATTCCCCGTCATCATGCTCGAACAATACATCAGCATCGTATTGTCCAGTAGCGTGCGCGGTCCTTCCTGAATCGCATCCAGCCTTCGCGCGATATAGGCCACTTGCTCAACAAAGAATGTGTTCACCTTCAACCAATCGGCGCTGTCGGAGTGCGAAAGCAGATGATGAATCATGTAGTCCACACCGAGGTTCGGGAACCGCAGCGCGGAGTGATCGTTATTCAGCTTGAGCGTGGTGATTCGCGTGGTATCGGTTTGGAAGCCGAGCACCATGATGTCCGCCATCAACCGCATGTGCTCTGCGATGTTCTGCGGAATGCCGTCCGCCGGGCGGGGCATGTTCGGCTTCGCGAGCGTGGGACGCCATCCTTGTAATTCGCCTTTCTTACCGGCATTTTCAATGCGCTGTTCCACATCGCGCACGGATTCAAGATATTCATCCAGCTTACGCCGATCGCCGACGCTGATATTCTGCCGAAGATCCGTCGCATCGGTCATGATCGAATCCAGCACACTGCTGTCACCGCGACTTACTTCATCCTTAAACAGCCGATCAAACGCGAGCGCGGGATAAATCTCCAGCGGGGTCGGTGTGGTCGGTGAGCTCCATGAAATATGCGAGCTGTAGAGCATCGAATAATTTTTATGAACCGAAGGATTCGACTTCTCGCAACCGAGCACCAGACTTGGCACCTTGGTCGATCGCCCATAACTCTGTGCCAGCAACTGATCGACGCTCGTCCCTGAACGAATCTCCCCGCCCGATGCAAGCGGAGCCCCAGACAGCAAATTGCCCGTCTGCGAACTGTGGATGTTTCCCTTGCGCGCTTCTTCATTGAACAACCCGCGCACAAAGTTCATCTTTCCGCGAAAATCATGGAGCGGCGCAAGCACCTTCCCCAATTCCATCTGTTTGCCTTCGCCCTTGGCCCACCATTCCTTGCTGTGGAAACCGTTCCCCGAAAACAGCACTGCCAACCGCACCGGCGCTTCGCTGCTCGCCTGATTCCCGCGCGGTTCATCCCCCCACACGCGCAGTGACTCCATCCAGGGCAACGCCATCGACACGCCCAATCCTCGAAGAAACGTCCGCCGTGCAAACTGATGGCTCGTCTGTTTATTTTTCATAGGATCATCTCCGCTATTCGTGGCATGGGCGTCTCGCCCGTGCATTCTTTTCCTGAACAAAACGCGGGCGAGACGCCCACGCCACCATCTCACTCATCCAACGCAACATCCCGCCCGCGAATCTCACGGAATTGGCGGCTCTGTACGATCATATCGATCGCGATCTGCACACGATAATCTCCGGCCGCAAGTTTTGTCCGGATGTCTTTCAACAGCGGTTCATCCGAAAGCTGCACGGCCCGGCCCAGCGAATAACCCAGTAGCTTTTTGCAGAACTGCCGCAGATAAGCATCCCGCCGTTTGGTCAACAAATAACCACGCAGCCCGTCGATATCGACCAGTTCCGTACCATCCATCGCCTTTGACCGCGTATCGATCGGTCGATTCCCCAGATCTTTTTCCCGACGCCGCCCGATCGCATCGAAGCCTTCCAACGCAAACCCAAATGAATCGATCCGCTTATGACATCCTGCGCAGCGCGGGTCTGAGGTATGCTTCTCTGTGAGTTGCCGCATCGTGAGCCCCTCGGTCGACTCATCCTCCGGCAATCGCGGCACATCTTTAGGCGGCTTAGGAAGCTTATCGCCGAGCAGCACTTCGGCCACCCAGTTCCCCCGCAAGATCGGGCTCGTTCGAGATGCGCCCGATTGCTTGGCTAGCGTTGTCGCCTGCCCGAGGATTCCACCGCGCGAATACTTCTTAATTCCCTCCACGCGCCGCCATTGTGGACCCGTCACGCCCGGGATGCCGTAATGATTTGCGAGTGATTGGTTGAGAAACGTGAAATCTGCGTCCAGAACTCCGAGTACGGACCGATTGTGCTGGAAAAAATCGGTGAAAAACTGAATCGACTCTTCATACATCGCATCCCGCAACCCGCCAAACGTCGGGAAATGCCGTTCGCTTTTTTCATCGAGCGTGTCGAAGTCGTAGATGTGAATCCATTGGCAGGCAAATTCCGTCGCCAGCCGCCGCACGCGCGCATCGCCCATCATCCGGCGCGTCTGCGCGGCAAGCACCTCAGGCTCACGCAGCTTCCCCGATGCAGCCACCGCACGCAGTTCCGCATCCGGCTCCGAAGACCAGAGAAAGTAACTCAGGCGTGTCGCAAGTTCCCAATCACTCACCGGCACTTGCGCGACACCCGCTCCCGGCGTTTCCGCGCGATACAAAAACCCCGGTGAAACCAGCACTCGAGCGAGCAGCAATCGAATCGCATCTTCGTGCGACTGCTCCTGTTCACGGAACTTACGATACAGGACACGCAAGCCATTTGTTTCACTTGCAGTCAACGGACGACGATACGCACGGCTCGCAAACTCCACCACCGCCTCGACGTGTTTCGGTTCGCAGTCGATCAACTTCTGCCGAAACGCCGCCGCTCGATCGGCGATCGGTTTGCGCATCGGCTCGAATACTTTTGGATCCGCATCCTGCGTCGCAAATTGCCAAATCTGCTCGAACGCATCGACCAGCGTCAGCGCATCCTGACTGACAAATCGCAATTCATCCCACAGCCGATCGAGCTTCGCTTTTTGAGCGTCATCGAGCACCAACTCCGCAAGGTGATCGTCTTCGCGATACAGAAGCGTCAGTGTGACCACCTCATCGACCGGCACTATTTTCGTGTAGCAAAGCGCGGGCGGAAAAACCCGCCGAAATTCATCAAACGCGAGTTGGAGCCGTTTATACGCCGCGCTCCCTGCATTTGCGATAATCGGCATACTGTTCAATACAATCCTGTTATCCGAGGTCCAGGGGACGTTGCCTCGTTCGACTGAAACCGCCCCGAGAATCAGCCCTGATTTCGGATCCGGTTTGACCGTCAGCACCTGCAATTGAACGCTACCGTCGATCCCGGTTTTTTGATCGAGTGCCCCGGTGGTCACCAGCTCCGCCCCCGCAAACAGATCTGCTGGCAGCCGAATTTCTACGACCGATGGCGCCTGCACACAGAGATTCACCGGCTCCATCGCTTCACCATTTGGATGCTTCCCGAACATCCGTGGGTCGAGGCCCCATTCCGGCTCCCCGATTTTTGCCTCGGGTGCTTTTTCCCGGCCGACCTGTGGCCCCACCTTCCGTCCTTTCATCTCACGGACGAAATCTCGAACGTCGCGCAGCAGTAGCGCCGGACGACCAGGAATCAGCACGCGCGGCTGTTGCCACACCACCGTATCACCGACCGACCCATCCCCGGCATCTCCCGCCGCCAGGTAAACCGCAATCTCATTGCCATTGGCTGGCGCAGCCAGTTTGAGCTTAAACTCCTGCTGCGCGACCAACGGAGTGATCGGCTCCATCCATGCCTTCGGGCCGCCGGCTTTGCCGATGTGACCCACACTTCCAAACTTCCACAGCATTCGCTGCCATTGAGCAACTTCCGCAGCCATCGCCACGGAATCTCCTGGCTTGGCCGTGCGCCAGACATTCCGCAAATGATTCAAGAGCGGTGAGGGCTCGCTGCCATTCAGTAGTGTCACCAATAGGCCCAGATACTTTGCGCTCAGATTTCGTTCCTGAGCAAGCTGCTTGAGATCTTTACCCCCGTCGCGCAACACGATCGCCGCCTCCAGATATTTCTCCAAAGGCAGCCGTCCCCCTTCATTCGTGCTGAATGCGATCCCCTGCAAGTTAACCTTATCCCCACCCTCGGCACTGCTGAACCTGGCGTAAAAATCGCGAATCTCCGCCAGCGTTTCATTGGTCCAATCTCGCCGGGTTATCTTGCTTGAAAATCGAATTCCATCCGGCAACAGCACCATATGGCTGGCAACGCTCTTGCCCGCATCCAGATACTTTGTCACCAAAGTCGGCGACATCACCAGCGCCTGCCCCGTATTGGTAAACCCTTCACCCGCCGCCCCATCCACCGGAAATTCTTTGGCCGGAACCAGCGAGTCGATGCCCGTCAGATCACGAAGCGTATAGGTGTATTCTGCGTTTGAAAGTCGACGAATGACCACTTGCCCCGGATCGCCCGCCCGCTCCATCGCGATGGCATCCAGCATCGACCGAACCGACTTCATCAGTCCGAGTTTCTGTTCCGCCGATGGCTGCGGTTTATCCTTCGGAGGCATTTCCCCGTCCCCCAATTGCTCCCACACCGCCTGCCATATCTTCGGATGCTTCTTCACCTGCGCCAAAGACGAAAACACTTCCAGATCCAGGTCGCCCTTCTGCCTCTTCGTGGAATGGCACTTGAGGCAATACTCGGAAACCATCGGGCGAATCCGCGATTCAAAATCATCGGCAAGACAAAGTGGCGCACCCCGAAAGCCCGATTGGATCAACACAACCGAAATGACCGAAAGCAGAATTGCTTGACGCCGAGTAAAGCTCATCCAGATGATACCCCCGTCCCCCTAAATCGTTTCGCCACCGCCGAGACGATCCATTCCTCATGGATGACCCGTGCCGAGAACGTAAGAAATGAACGATGATCCGCCAAAGTCGCCTCACATGAACCATCTTACAACATCGTCAGAGGACAACGCTATTATTTCCCGAGCGGGTATGGTGGTTCTTGTCGCCAGAACGGCGGATGGAGTTGTCGAGCGTGCGAACTGCCGCTGTAAAGCGGTCGGAAGCCTGTGATGTTGATGAAGCTGGCTGTTTCCGCTGCCATACTCTCGATCGTTGCGTGGATCATCTGCGCGAGTTCACCCGCTTCGCGCGCTACGGCCGC
>JBBRMF010000243.1:0-7978 GCA_038230975.1 Tepidisphaerales bacterium | reverse complement strand
CTCAGCCGTCAGCGGATCGCGCTTGATGGGCATTCGGTCTTCATCCCCTTCACCGAGGATTCGCTTCATCAGATAACTTTCGCTGCTCTTCCCCGGAACGATCGCCGGCCCTGAACCACCGCCTTGCAACGCAAGCTCGCGCGAATCCAGCCGCAGTTTTCCTTTTTGCTTTTCGGGGCCGTGACAGTCATAGCAGGCGGTTTTGAGGATCGGCTGGATTTGGTTGACGAAGTCGATCTTTGCAGAGACAGCGGACTCTGCCGACACCTTTCGTGCCACGTCTTGCGCATTCAAGGGCTTTACTGCGAAGACCCCCCAAAGGCCGAATCCTACAAGAAGCTTGATGCCACTCTGTTTTGCCGAGTTCCAATCCATCGTACCTTGGCTCCCAACCGTGAAAACGTGCTGATGCACTCGCACATCTACTGAATGTCAATAGTATACGCGGGAATGCGATCGAGGTTGATTCCCAACGGCGTGTTCATTTGACATCTTCCCCCTCCTCTGAAATAACACATCACGGCGGAGTCTGCCTGATTCGATGACAGACGGCTCCATTCCTGTCCAAACAGTATCACATCCAGTAGGAGACTTTCATGACACGGTACGGCAGACTTGCAGCGAGATCGTTTTCAGCAACTGTCCTCGGAACGGCGATGTTGCTGAATTCCGGGTGCCAGGCGACAAAAGACGCAGTCGCGAATGTGGAAGAGAAGTTCGATCACAATAAGGAAGCAGCCAAGATGGGCATCAACAGATCCAATTTCGGTAAGACACACGAAGGTGAACAGGTTGATCTTTACACCCTGACCAACTCCAAAGGCATGACCGTCAAGATCATGACCTACGGCGCGATTGTCACGGAAATTCATGTGCCGGATAAATCGGGGAAGTCGGCGGATGTCGTCCTTGGCTTCAACAATCTCGAGCAATATCTGGCCGGGCATCCCTTCTTTGGCGCAATCGCCGGACGATATGCGAATCGCATCGCCAAGGGAAAATTCACGTTGGATGGGAACGGATACAGTTTGGCCATCAACAACGGCCCAAACAGCCTGCACGGTGGAACCAAAGGGTTTGACAAGGTCGTATGGAAAACCGGATCAATGACCACCGCCGATGGCCTTTCAGTTAAACTGACCTACGTGAGCAAAGACGGCGAAGAAGGATATCCAGGCACGCTAACCAATTCCGTGACGTATACTTTGACCGACAAGAGTGAGTTGAAGATCGCCTACGAGTCCACCACGGATAAATCCACCGTTCTCAATCTTACGAATCACAGCTATTTCAACCTGGCCGGTGAGAACAGCGGAACGATCCTCGACGCAATTGTGACGATCAATGCCGACCAATTCACACCCGTTGATGCAACGTCCATTCCGACGGGTGAATTGAAAGACGTGAAGGGCACACCGATGGATTTCACCACGCCTCATGCGATTGGGGAACGCTTCGCTCAGGTTCCGGGCGCCACTCCCGGTGGATATGACCACAACTATGTCATCAACGGCGGGGGTGGAAAGTTGACGATGGCCGCAAAGGTCAAAGATCCCAAGAGCGGCCGCACGATGGAAGTATGGACCACGCAGCCGGGCGTGCAGCTCTACACCGGTAACTTCCTCGACGGAAAAACGGCCGGTATCGGGGGTAAAAAGTACGAAAAAAATGACGCGTTGTGCCTGGAAACGCAGCACTTCCCCGATTCACCGAATCATCCGGCGTTTCCTTCGACCGTGTTACGCCCGGGGGATAAATATCAGCAGCTCACGGTGTATAAGTTTGCCGCGGAATAGTTCTGCGAAGGGACCGAATTAGTTCTTCGTAGGGTCCGCTAAAGAGCCTGGGGGAAAATGGTGGCATGGGCGTCTCGCCCGTGCTTTCTTCGGAAGAAAACGCGGGCGAGACGCCCACGCCACCTAAAAATTCCCAAGCTCTAAAGCGGACCCTACGAAACTTTCATCGCGCCGAAGCACTACCCCTTTTGGTTCGCCAAAAATTCCACCAGATTCCGAAGCTCCTGTTTCGTGAGCGGTTTGGCGATGTCATCCGGCATCGGCGAAGGCGCGGGCTTGCGGAATTTGATGTCTGACTTTTTTATGTTCACTATGCCCGCATCGGCACCGGTATCCAACTGAAAACCAGTCTCGGTTTCATTCTTGACGACTCCGACGAGGAACTTGCCGTCATTGAGTTTTACGCCGGCGCTTTCAAAGCCCGCGGAGATCTTCGCATTGGGTTGAACGATCGATTCCAGAATGTAGTCGCGCAGCTGGCGCTTCCCGATGTCGACAAGATTCGGACCGACATTTCCGCCACCTTCCTTGCCAACCATATGGCAGCGCACGCAGGAAACTTCTTGCTTCTCAAAGAAAACTCGGCGGCCTGCGACCGCATCACCGCCTTCAAGACATTCACGCCATTGTGAAAGATTATCTTCAGGTTTGCGAAGCGAATCGTATTGTTTCACCCTGGCGACAACCGCGTTGGATTTGCTGCGTGAGGCGGCTTCGAGCAGATCGAGCGTAGACGCCGCCGCCGCCTTGCCGGCCAGCAGTTTGTCCATCCACGCGCCCAGAATCGCATCCGCCGCCTCACCCCCGACGAGCGGCAGCGCCGAGAAAACCGCCTGCTGATCGGCCGGTGAGGCGCCCGTCAAAATCGCATTCAGCTTGGCGACCGCTTCCGGCTGGGTTGTCTGCAAGCGAATCGCTTCCTTGCGAAGCGCCGCCGCCTTGCTGTCCAACAGACCGATCTTCAACGCAGGCGCCAACTTGGGACTGTTCTGCGCGGCCAAAACTTTCAACGCCGACGCCCGCACCCCCGCCGAAAGCTTCGCGTTGGCAACCAGATCATAAGCCGTATCAAGCGGTTCCAGCCCGATCTTTTCCGCCAATCCAAGCGCCGCAATCCGCACTGAATCAGCGGCATTGGCGACGATGTCATTCAACAACGGTTTCGCCGCATCCGCCACCATCTTTGCATCTCGCGTCTTTTCAGGAAGCGGCCAAATCAACCCCATCACATGATCGCGGAGCGATGGCTTTTCCCATTCGGACAGCGCGTCGATCGCTTCCACTCGCAAGTCCGGGGCAACCTTCGGATTAGCCACCAATCGGGCGATGGCTTGCACGTTTTCCAACTTTCCTTCCCGGAAATTCGCATTGATCGCGCGGCGAAGCACCGGTTCTGACAGTGCTGAATTGCCAATCAATTGCGCAAGTGCCGGACGAGCCGCATTGATCGGAACATCGCTGATCGCCCTTGCCGCTTCTAGCACAATCTTCGGTTCGACATCATTTAGAAACCGCGCCACCTCCGGGCTTTCCCAGCGGCGGAGCGTTTCGAGCACACCCAGTCGAACCGATGCATTTTCACTATTCGCCGCCGCAAGCACCGCGGGTTTGTCATCGATCGCCGCGAGCGCGGTAAAACAAGCATGGCGAATGAACGCATCCTTGTCTGCATTTCGCGCGAGCAGATCAAGAATCGCCGGCACGGCCGCCTTATTGCCAATCTTACCGAGGGCCTGGGCGGCGAAGAACCGCACGCGCGGTTGTGTATCTTTCAGCAACCCGATCAAAGACTCATACCCGCCAATATATCGCGCATCCCCCAGCACTTTCGCGGCCTGGGCACGCACCTCTTCATCCGCATCCGCCAGTAGTGTGACCAACGGTTTTACGGCATCCGTGTTTTTTCGAGCAAGTTGCCCGAGGCCCCAGATGCCATGCAATCGACCGAGCGCAGGACGCATCGCAAGGCTTCCCGATTCGTTGACTGAGGCATTGTTCGCCGCCGCGAGAAAGATCGGGATCGAAGCATCCCCTCGATCGGCTAACTCAAACTGCGCCTCCTGCCGCACGCGCTGGTCGGCGTGCGCCAGTAGTGTCCCCAATTCAGCGACGTCTCGTTTTTCCATGCCATCTGCGAGCAGTTTCTTTGTCTCTAAGACGATTGCCGACTTCGCGGTTTGTTCATTGAAAAACCGATAAATGCGTCCCTTGTTTGGTCGGTCCCAACCATTAATCCAGTCGGCGGCGTAGAACCCGCCATCGGTTCCAAATTCCACGTCTGTCGGAAGAAACTGCCAGACATACTGCTGTCGACCTTCCATCGTAAAGCTCGCGCCGTGCGGCTTCATTGTGAATGTCCAGATGCCGCTGTTCGTCACGCCGCCCCGGAAATCGCAAAGCAGAAAATGATTGTTAAACGACTCGGGCATCCCCGTGCCAGGATAAAACGTGCAGCCCGATGGCCCGTTGCCAATGTGCGTGATCGGCGGGGTCATGTACATCTGATCTGAATCGGCTTCCACGGCCATCACATGTTCCATCAACAGCGGGCCGGTCGGGCGCGGCTTGGTGATGTGCTGGTAACCCACGCGCCAGCCGCAATCCGCACCTTCGACGACATAGAACCACTTCGCCGGATCGCCGTGATCGGAATTGTTATCGCCGGTGTAGAGGTTGCCGTGATCGTCAAAGCAAAGTTTCTGCGGATTGCGCAACCCATAAGCGAAGACTTCAAGATTCGCACCGTCCGGGTCACAACGCAGCACGCCGCCGGTATCGGGGTAGACGAGTTGTTTGCCCTCTTTCGTGGTGACGTTGAATCCGCGATCGCCGCAGGAAAAATAGAGCTTGCCATCCGGGCCGAACCGCAACCCGTGCAGGTCATGGCCTTCAAAGCTGTACCGCACGCCATACCCGGTCGACATCACTTTTCGTTCATCGCTCACGCCGGTTTGTTTGTTGTCGCGCAGTACCCAGAGGTTCGGCATATTGGCCAGATACACATTGCCCTTGCGCTCGATCACTCCGGAGGCAATTCCGTCTTCCAGCGCGTTGAAGCCATCGGCCCAGATCACCGCTTTATCGCAGCGTCCGCCCCCGGAGCTATCTTCCAGCAGGAGAATGCGGTCTGAATTCTTCGTGAGTTCCTTCCAGGAATCCGGCCGATGTTTCTTGACCATCGCGCTGCGATCCGCCACCACCCGGCAGGCCAAATCTTCGTCGACCCAGTCGTAAAAATTCCGAATATCCAAAACACCCCCGTGGAATCGGTTGGTTTCAACCACCCAGATTCTTCCGCGCGGATCGATATTGATCGCCACCGGATTGATCAATTGCGGTTCGGCGGCCCAGGCGGTCACCTTCAGATTCGCGGGTTTCTTAAAGTGCGCGATGGCCTGCTCGGCTTCTTCAAAAGCGGGCGGAATTTTCGGGTCATATGCCGGCTGCGCTACCACCGAAAGTGGTTTCTCATCCGCTCTTACCGCAGACATCCGAAGCGATTGAACCGCAAGAATCGTGGCGAGAGATATTGCCGCGATACGGGCTGATGAAGCACGCAGGGAAAACTTTTTACAAAAAGTCGATTTCATGAATACAGCCATATTTCTTCAGGTGGCATGGGCGTCTCGCCCGTGCTTTTCGTTTTAAGGAACGCGGGCGAGACACCCACGCAACACAACAACTCGATTTCTATCTCCGCCCATACAAGCGTCGCGCTCGCTCAAACACTTCCACGAACGCCGGCAACACCGCCGCCGTGTCATAACATCGCCGTGCTTTCTCGTGCGCCGCGATCGACAACCTCTCACATAATACGCGATCTGACAGCAGCGCGTTTAATGCTTCCGCGAATTGCGCTACGTTCCCCGGTGCCGCCGTTAACCCGCATCGCCCATGATCCAGCAATTCCGGCACCGCCCCCACGCGGCTGCCAATCACCGGTCGCGCCCATGCCATCGCTTCAAGAGTGCTGAACGAAAAACTCTCAAACCCCGAACTGCACACCACCGCAATGGCCGCCCCACGCAACGCTTCCTGTACTTTTTCCAATGGCTGCGGACCCACAAGGTGGATTCGCTGTCGCACCTGCGCATCCGGAACACAATGATCCACGAACTGCGAAAACGTGAATTTGGTCGACCATTGATCGGGCCCGATGAGGATCAACTCGGCCTTTCGATGTTGTATGGCAATTCTAGCAAATGCCTTCACCAACGTGTCCTGCCCTTTGAACCGCTCCAGCCGTCCGGCACAGATGATTCGTTGAACATCTCCCACCACCGGCAGTGGGGCGGGGGACTCCGGCACATCCATGAAATTGGGCACCGGCGTCGGCATGACCGGCAATCGCCAGC
Organism: Tepidisphaerales bacterium; assembly: GCA_038230975.1. Classification (GTDB taxonomy): domain Bacteria; phylum Planctomycetota; class Phycisphaerae; order Tepidisphaerales; family Tepidisphaeraceae; genus JANXVV01. The sequence continues at coordinate 1,827 of JBBRMF010000243.1, read as the reverse complement.
GGTCGAACATGAACGCCGCCATCGTACGACTCGGCGCGGTCAGCACATTCGCATAATCGCAACTTCGTCGTTCCAAAAATGCCAGCAACCGATTCATTGCCGCGCCCTGCGTGCGATTGATCCCAAAAAATAAATCCCACGGCCCATGAAGCCGAATCACCAGCGGCCATTTTCGCATCCATCCCGCATACAACCCGTTGGCCGCATGCTCCGGCGCTTCAATGACATCCAATGGCGTTTCCGCATGGATTCGCGCAATCGCCGGCCCGGTCGCCAGGTTCCACTTCAACCAATGCCACACGATCCGATGAAACTTCTCCAGATATTTGGCGAGGATATTCCACCACAAGAATCGCAGCCCCGGAATGCGCGGCGGATCGTAATACGCCTCAATGCGATGCAGCGTCACATTCTCCTGCGGCCACTCCGGCGCCACATCTGTCGGCCCTGCCAAAACCACCACCTCATGCCCCGCCCGCCCCAGCGCCCCCGCCAACCGATACACGTAAGTTCCCACGCCGCCAAATCCACTTTGCGGCGGATATTCGTAAGAGACTAAACCAATGCGCATAAACCTCGGGATCATAACGCTTCACCGGGTAATTCGATATTCCCCACCCCAACGTTTTACAGCCGCACCCCGAAAGTGACGAAAGAAACGATGAACCGCGTCGCTCCCTTGAAAATGATGCCGCAATCTCCGATACTGCACCCCGCTAGCCGCCTTAGCTCAGTTGGTAGAGCGATGCTTTCGTAAAGCATAGGTCGACAGTTCAAACCTGTCAGGCGGCCTTTCATAATAGAGCTGAAGATTAAACTTTGCGTTGCTGCTAGAGAAGGCGGAAGGCGTCGCAATTGCTTTTCACCATTTTTAAAGGGTCAAAGTTTGAAGTTGAAAGACCCCTGTTTCGAATGCCATTCGCTTAATGGAATGGCCTTCGTTCCTGGCACGAATGGCACTTCCAAGTTTTATAACTGACGTAGTTGCAGTGGGATAGATCAAACGGGCCTCGCATGTGAAGAGGTGGGTTTCGACATCCTTATCTGGCAAGGAGGCCCGATGGTCACTCATACTGTTCGAGGCGGAGCCTCGCACCGCGTCGCCTGCGCCCGTGAGAGGTTTTCTCAATCGCAATGGACGGGGGCAACCAGCCTGCTGCCGGCGGAACGCATTGAGGAAGGCATGCGGGCCGAGGGAATAACGCCCTACCGGTGCCTGTACACGCCACTGGTGACGATCTGGACATTCCTGGCCCAGGTGCTGGGGCCTGATCGTTGCTGCCGGGCCGCCGTGGCGAAGCTGTTTGCCGCGCTCGCCTGCCTGGATCAAAGCCGGCTTTCAACATCTTCCAATGCGCCCGCTGGACAAGCGGGGGTGTTCACCGGTCACGGCGTGAACGACGCCAAGCCGGACACGGGTCCTTACTGCAAGGCGCGCGACCGGTTGCCGGTGACGTTGCTGGCCCGCCTGGCCCGACGCGCTGCGGCCGATCTACATCAGCGGTATCCTTCGGGTCGCCTGCTGGGGGGCCGGCCGGTCAAGATGGTGGATGGCACGACCATCAGCATGCCCGACACGGCCGAGAACCAGGCCCGTTATCCGCAACCGCACACCCAGAAGCCGGGCCTAGGTTTTCCGATGCGCAAACCCCAACAACGTCCGGAGTGGATGGACGAAGAGGCGTATTGATCCTCCCCATGCCCCACGGGCGCGCTTCGGTTCCTCATCGCGGGTAACATCCCGCAGCAAAGGAATCTCACATGGCTCAAACATCGTCCCCGTCTTTTCCATCCAAAGACGCTTCAATTTCCTCCGTTCCACCAACG
>JBBRMF010000242.1:0-8012 GCA_038230975.1 Tepidisphaerales bacterium | reverse complement strand
CGCTCCAGACATCGAGAATTGCCCGAGTGGGTAGGTTTGTCGATTTGTATCGCCAAAGAACCACCAGATTTTCCCTTGATAGATCGCGGTCATCGCCGAATCCTGACCTGTCACCTCACCATTGATAAGGGGCTCAGAAATGGGGACAGGCTTGCCGAGAATCACGCTGTCGCGATAAATCCCTTCGCCCGTAACGCGATACAACCGCTCGGCGAGATTGATCCGTTTGATCTTTAGCGTCTTCTCACCACCCGGAGTGACTTCCAACGCAACCCCGTGCATGCCGAAGCCGTCTGCGGGAAATTCGTAACCGTGACTGGAAACGGTGAAGAATATTTTTTGTCCGAGCAAAGCCGGGTCATCGACGGCGGCGTACCCGGCGCTGTCGGTCCAGAACGCCACGTTGCTCGTCGTCTTCAGTTCCACCAACGGGACGCCTCGACGCGTCCGGTCATCTACCACTTGAATGGAAAATGGACGGGATCCAGCGCGGCAGTTCGATGCAATCAAAACGGCCAAGCCAACTAAAATCAACCTTAAATTGCACGGTGATTTTTTGAACTTGATCATATTCTGTATCATCCCGTTACGTTACGAATGTTGCACGTACACGTGCCCATGAATGGCAGCATGCGTTCGCCGCATTGCAAATCCAGAGCTATCGGACCTACAATCGATGAGATTATGTCTGCGCCTTCATTGGACGATTCTAAACGAGTGATTGCCGACAATCGGTCAGGCAATCGGCTTGCATTGCAATCCGGCGAGCCGGAAGACACATCGGATGAAAAATCAGCTATGACGTCGTTCGTGGAAGCATGCGTGGAGACCGTCACCGGATCGGCCGTCGCGGTCGAGCGGCGTACACGAGGCCAGCCGCGCGCGCGCAGGTTGCTCAAGCTACTTGCGGACAAGAAGAACATTCTCATCACCACGCACGAACACCCGGACCCCGATGCCTTCGGCGCGGCCCTGGGGATGAGCGCCCTGTTGACGATGCAACTTCCGAGCGCGAATGTCGATGTTTCGCTCAAAGGCCGAGTGGGTGGTGGAATCAATGAAGCCTTCTATCGCGAAACTCCATTCAAAATGCTCCTCTGGGACGACAGCAAACTCGGCATCTACGACGCGATTGTGTTGCTCGATACGCAACCGCTGTTTGCCTACAGCCCATTGCCGGCGAGTGTCACGCCGATCGCGGTGATTGATCATCATCAGGCCGCCCGCGGACAGAAACCCCGGTCTGCATTCTGCGATATCCGCACGGATGTGGGGGCCTCTACTTCGATCGTCTTCAGCTATTTCATGGAGCTTGACGCACCCATCAGCCCAGATCTGGCGGCGACAATGTTGTACGCCATCGAATCAGATCTTGCCGGAACCGCCGGCACGCCTGGTGGATTGGATAACATTGCGCTATCAGGGCTGACGCTGAAGGCTGATCCGACCAAGTTACATCGGATGCGCTATGTGGATTTGCCGCAAAGTTACTATATCGCTTACGCCACGGGTCTAAGTCACGCGGTATTTTACGACAACGCGATCTTCTCGCATCTGGACGTGATCGACTCGCTGGAAAAACCCGCAGTGCTGGCAGACTTGCTGCTTCGATTTGATCAGGTGGATTGGGCGCTGGTCGTGGGCATCTATCAAGGGACGATGGTGCTGAGCCTGCGAACGAGCAGCGGCACGCTCCCTGCGGGGGCGCTCATGCAACGGCTGTTGCGTGGCATCGGTGAAGGCGGCGGTCACCGCACGAAAGCCGGGGGAATGATCCGCATGGAAAACGGTTCGCAGACGGAGATCGAACGGCTTCGCGCTTTTGTTCGCCGTCGATATCTGCGAGCGCTGGCGATTCATCCTTCGCGGGGGCAGAAGCTGGTGCCAACGATTCCAGCCAAAAGCTCATCTGAGAAATGATCTCTTCCGAAATGGCTTCCATTCCCTTAAAACCAATGGCATGATTGTTGCCCCCCGCCCCGTCGTTTTGGTGACTGAAGGTTCTGATGCTAAACCTCTGGACTGGCTTCGCGAGCAGGTGGAGGTGGTGGAGGTTGGCAGCACGGATTCCGCGTTTGAAAAACACCTGGCGATGGCCGAGGGAATGATCGTTCGGACTTACACACGCGTGAGCGATGCGATGCTGGCGAAGGCGCCGAAGCTGAAGGTGGTGGGTCGCGGCGGCGTGGGGTTGGAGAATATTGACATTGCGGCCTGCCGAAAACGCGGCATCGAGGTGGTATACACACCGGATGCCAATACGTGGGCCGTCGGCGATTTTGTGATTGGGTACATGCTGCAATTGCTGCGGCCATGGGCGTTCTTTAAAGAGACGGCGTATGAGCCGAAGGAGTTCAAACGCGTGCGCGACACGGTGCGCGGTGTGCAACTGAACGAACTCACGCTTGGAATTCTTGGAATGGGCCGTGTCGGTCGGCGTCTCGGGCACATCGCCACGCGCGGGTTTGGGATGAAAGTGATCTACAACGACCTGCTGGATGTCGCATCGCAGCTCGATTTTCCGGCGACGTCGGTCGATAAGGAAACGCTATATCGGGGAGCCGATGTATTGAGCCTGCATGTGACAATGCTGCCGGGAAATCAAAATCTGGTTGGGGTGAAGCAATTGGCGCTGATGAAGAAGAGCGCGATTGTGATTAATACCAGTCGCGGTGAAGTGCTTGATGCGATGGCTCTGGCGGAGGCAATTCGGGCGAAGCAAATTGCCGGGGCGGCGCTGGATGTATACTGGCCGGAACCACCGGCAAAAGACTTTCCGTTATTGGGGTTGGACAATGTTTTGATGACGCCACATTTGGCGGCGCGCACTCATACGGCGATGGAGAATATGAGTTGGGTCGTGCGGGATGTGGTGGATGTATTGGCGGGGAAGAAGGCGAAGTATCCGGCACCGTGAATGTTTGCTCGACCGTGCGGGATGAGAAAGCGAATTTATTATGCAGCGACGGGCCGCAGTTTAGCGGGCAGGGAGAATACTTTGACGCAGTTTCGCCCGGCGTGCTTGGCGGCATAGACGGAGATATCGGCAGCCTTCATCAGGTGAGCCGGTTCGCGAAATGGGGAGCCGGGTTCGTACATGGCAACGCCAATGCTGGCCGTAACCGGGATGGAGATTCCACCGGAAATAATCGGTTTGGCGGCAATGGCTTTTCGCAGCATCTCGGCGGCTCCGGAGGCATGGGCACGCTCCATTCCGGGAATGACGAACGCCAATTCTTCGCCCCCGTAACGGCAGGCAAGATTTCCATCTCGTACCGCGCCCAGCAGGATTTTAGCCACGCCGCGAAGCACCGCGTCGCCGGCAGGATGCCCGTGGGTGTCATTGACGGATTTGAAGTGATCCAGATCCATCAGCAGCAGAGCCAATGGCCGATTCGTTTTCTTGGCATTCGCGAATTGCTCGGTCAGGAATTGATCGAAGGCGGCACGGTTCGCCAAACCGGTCAGCGCGTCGGTGGTTGCCTGCACCTTTAGCTGCGTATTCTGTATTTGCAATGTAGAGGCTTTGACCTCCAGTTCCGCCGCCTGCCGCTGCGTGTGAAGCGTCATCTCGATCAGTTGCTCATTGGCTTTCTTCAGGATCGAATCGAAGCTCTCGTTGGGAACGACAATATCAAAAAGCGGTGCGGCTTCGACCGTGCGACGGTTGATTTCATCGAGCAGCAGATTGCTGCTCGCTTCGTCCATGCCAAACTTTTCCTTGCAGAACTTCTGCACGTCCTTGTAGGCCGGTTGAGGATCTGCATCGACGAAGAAATCGGCGCATCGACCTGCCAACGAAATCACCTGAGTTAACGCCTGCACGGATTTCTCCGCCCGTTCACTGTGGTGGTGGCATTTCATGGGAATCGAAAGCACAGAGGGCAGTTTCCAGTGTTCAGCGATTATGCCGGAGACCTCAGCGTGATTCATCCCGAGCGCCTTATTCTCTGCGTCGGCCAGATCCCCGTGCGATGGAGACGCTTCGACCAGCCCGGCGTATTCGGCCCCGAGAGTTTGATCGAACACCAGCATGCCGATATCCATCAGCAGTCCGGCCAGAAAGCATTCTTCGCTCTGCGCCTGCTTGGAAATGGCGGCAATCGATCGCGCGGCGGCGGCCGCGTAGATACTTCGCTTCCAATAATCGACGTGCTTGAATCCACCCTTGCTTTTGTTTTTTGAAAGACTGTTCACCAACGAGAATCCGAGCACCAGCGTCTTCACCGACTGCATGCCCAGAATCACCATCGCATGGCTGATGGTACTGACCTTCTGACTTCGAGCGTAAAAACTGGAATTAACGGTCCGAAGAATCTTCGAGGATAACGCTGCATCTTTCGTGATGATTTTGCCAATTTCAGCAATATCCGCTTCTTCTTTATTGGCCAATTCCAACACTTGCATGGCAATCGCAGGCAACGACGGAAGCGCAGAACAATCGCGTATTCGCTGAGCGAGTTGCACATTCATTCAGGAAGACTCCGATAGTGAGATTCATGTCACACAAACATGCTGTCCGCTCACTATCGGATAACCGACATGGCATCTTTGCATTCCTTCCCATTTAATCGGTCGTTTTTGCATGCAAGAAATGCACTTCACTTCATGGCGTCTTCCACAACTTTACGCATTTCGACTTCCGTACCCGGTCCGAATCCGACAAATACCTTTTTGACGGTTCCGTCTTTGCCAATCACAACGGTTTGCGGAATACCTTGTACCCCGTACTTTTCGGCAACTTTTTGCTCGTCATTTTCGAAGAGGATTGTCATCGTCAATTTTTTGGCGGCCACAAAGGGGGCCACCTTTTCTTTTTCTTCATCCACGCTCACCGCAAACACTTTCAATCCGGCGGCCTTTTTGTCTTCGTAAAGTTTGTTCAGGTGTGGCAGTGATTGCACGCAGGGGCCGCACCAGGTCGCCCAAAAATCGACTACCACCACACTGCCCTTCTGATCCGCCAGCGAAACGTCCTTGCCATTCAGATCTTTCAGTTTGAAAGCCGGGGCCGGTTTGCCGACAAGGGGGTTGGCAGCGCCGTCGCCGTCGTCCTTCGCCATCGCGGCGGCGGTCAATTCACGCGCGTTGGCGGGCGGGGTCCAGGCGAACTGCGTATCCGGCAGTTTTACCGACGTTGTGCTGGTTGTGTAGTCGACCGTGATCAATGCTTTTTTCACATCGGGCTGACCGATGTGCTTGAGGAATTTTGTCTGGTCGATCACGACCTGCCGCAACAAGTGGGATTCGGGTTCGATCAGATACGTAAAATCTCCGCCGGCATTGGTGAGTTTCAAAGCGGCGAATGATTTGTCACCAAGCTTCACATCATCGACCTTATTAATCACCGTCCCCTTTTCCACTTCCGCCGCCGGAGTTTCCTTGGAGGAGGCCGTTGCAAATGCGGTTGCGCTGTCGACCAGTTGTGTGCTTGCATCCACTGCCAAGGCTAACGCCAGGGACGGATCCTGCAACGTCACGACGTCCCAAATCGCCTTGGGCGCGTCGCCGGCAGCGACGCGATTTTTCGGAGCATCCTTCTGAACGTATGCGTTATCTTCGACGGACAGCACATAGGCTTTTTCGCCGGTTGAGCCCGCGATCATGTTCCCTTTCATCTCATGGCGGAATTTATTGGGTGATGAAAAGCTGGCGGTGAAGGAATCGGTTTCGTGGGAGGTTTTGCCGGAGATATCGCTATCGAAGCGGGTCGTGCCCGCCAGTTCGAGCGCGGTGAGACGGCCATACGCGGTTTTGATTTCGTCGAGCGTTTTTTGGGCGTCGGTGGAAATCGTCGCGGTGGATTTTCGCGGGGCGACCGGTGCAGCGGGTTGTGATGCCGGTGCTTCCGCCAGAGCAGTCAAGGAAGTCAATGCAAGGGACATTGCCAAAATTGAAAGTGCGGTTTTCATGGAAGATCCTGGTAAGCCAGCGGTCAAATAAAGATTATTCTCACTTCAATGATCCTGCCCGCGACAAAAGGTTGCGGTTGCCGGACGCATCAAGGTGACGACACCCGAGGCATATCATTGCCGTCGACTCATCTATCGTCTAGGGAGGAACAGCGGAGTTTAGCGGGGTATTCCCGAAATATCTTATTGGACAGGAATTCGGCGAGGGCTTTTCAAGCCAGATGGCGGATAAATGCCACCCTGGTTTTAGTCGAACTCGTTCCCCTTGAACGTATTTCCAAGATACGCACCGCGAACGGCGGGATCATTGATAATTTCGCGCGGGGTGCCTTCTTTAATCTTGCGGCCATCATTAATAATGAGAGCCCGATCGCACACTTTCAAAGTCTGTGGCACATTGTGGTCGGTGATGAGCACGCTCTTACCGAACTCAACCTTCAGGCGACGGACTTCACGCTGCAAATCTTCAACGGCGATAGGATCGACCCCACTGAAGGGTTCATCCAACAGGATCAGCTTAGGCTGGGTTACCAGGGCCCGGGCAATTTCCAGTTTACGGCGTTCACCCCCGCTGAGCGTTTCGGCCCGTTGATCGCGAACTTTTAGCAAGCCATACTGATCGAGCAGCAAGTTTGCGCGCTTGGTTCGTTCATGCCGTGAGATGTTCAGGGTTTCCAGGATTGCCTGCAGATTTTGCCAAACGGTCAGACGGCGAAAATCGCTTCGTTCCTGCGACAAGTAACCCATTCCCCGTCGGGCTCGCTTGTACATGGGGAGGTGCGTAATATCGAACGCGTCGAACGCGACCGCCCCACTGTCCGGGCGAACCATTCCCATGATCATTCGGAAGGTGGTGGTCTTCCCCGCCCCGTTTCGACCCAGAATCCCCACGATTTCCTGTTGCGCCAGGACAAAACTGACTTCGTCCACGACGGTCCGTCCGCCGTAGGATTTTACGAGTTTTGTAGTTTCAAGCAGGTTCATCAGTTTTTAGCGAGGAGCCATTCCTTCAAGGCAAATCTCCGGACACATACTCCGTGGGCCGGTAGTCTCACTGCGATCGCGGTAAAATCAAGGGCAACCTCTGTGGATAACCTGTGAATGAAGTCTCCGAAACCGAGTTGTTTTTGCACGTTGACTACAAAATCCGGTGTTGAATATTTAGAAAACAGACCCTACAGAATGTGCATGCAAACCGTATATCTCCATGCCGTTTCTTCAACTTAAGTCCATACATTACATGATCTTAAAGAAATATTTGGTTCTTAATATAGCCACGCATGTGTTTTTTAACGTATTCCATTAAATAGTTTAAACGGTCGATTGAGCAAACGGTCTGCGATATAAGCCAAATCCACAACGTTAATTGTGAATAACCTTCCGCATGGATTCGCATTCCGAATTCAAAACTTGGACAAAGCGCATTGACAAATCCAATACATTTTGCGTTCTACGTGGAGATTGCGTTATTATTCCGCTTCCTTGCTTTGCCGCACCCAAAGCAGGGTCGATCATCTCGTCCTGGTTCATGGGATTTGTCGAATATCGGCGCGAATTCATGTTTTTAGGGAAAGGAGTGGCACGTATGGCCACTGGAAAAGTTAAATGGTTCAACGACCATAAGGGTTTTGGTTTTATTCAAGCGGAACGAACGGGCGAAGATGTTTTTGTGCATCATTCAGTCATTGAAAGCCAGGGATACAGAACGTTAACCGATGGTGAAACCGTAGATTACGAGGTCGAATCAAGCGACAAAGGACTCAAGGCAACAAGCGTGAAGCGATCGATGGCCGTCGAAGCAGCGCGTTAATGGATCGAGAATCAGACCGCTACCGCTTCGGCTTCCGGTGCTTCGCTCGTTTCTTCACCAGCCGGGCGAACCCACTCTTTGAGCGTCTTAACCGCCGCCGGCAACGCGACTTCCGGTTCGGTGATATTCGGTAACCAGGCTTTTTCCCATTCAAAAGTCACGTAACCCGAGTAACCGATGCCGCGAAGGCGAGTCAGGAAACTCTTCACCGGCACATCGCCTTCACCGAGCGGGCAAAGCGTTGCGCCAAGTGAGCCGAGTTTGGCATCCTTCACTTGCGTATACTGAAT
>JBBRMF010000241.1:0-8034 GCA_038230975.1 Tepidisphaerales bacterium | reverse complement strand
TCTCTGCCACGGCGTTCCAGCGGAAATCCGGCCAGACAACAATCATCGACCAGGCAATCGTCCCGAGGACGACCAATATATCCGCAGTTGCCGCATCCGAAAGAGGATCGGCGTAAGAATCAGGTTGGCGATGAGGTTGATGGCGAAAGGAAGGACGACCTTCCAGGGCAAGTGTCCCTTGGTTGACTTATAGAAGACGAGTCCAAAGGGCACGACAATGGTCGGGAACGCCCCGCTGCGGCACCTTCAACGCCTTGATGATCTGCGGCGTCGTGTGGCCCGCCTTGGCCATGGCGACGACCCGAATGCGATCGCGGGCCTTCCCGTCGGACTCAGCCCGAGCCCGTCCGTCTAAATCCCCAACCCCGTGAGGATCGGCATCATGCATGAGCGGCCGCCTCCTTGCGAAGCTCGCACTATTACGACAAATCACCATGAAACGCGCTTCGGGACACTTTACGATTCGTATGACAAAGTCGACGAAGACAGTGAACGCTCAGAAAACGCGTGTCCCAGATTGGTGAACATGCCAATTGATCAGTCCGGTTGGGCCAAAACACTGATAGTATTCCTCGTGATTTGAGGTTGGGGACCTGCGGAACTCATTATCAAATCGTTTGACGGTTTTGCTGTCCCGTTGATCAACCTGAAGTGATTGTCTTCAATCACGACATGGGATGTGCTTCTGAGGGAAATCGCCTGACGTTGCATCGTAAATGTATTGTCGGCGATCTTTACGTTCTGATGAACGGGACCAGCATCGGTCTTGTTTTCGGGATGGATCGAGATGACCGGTTCTCCGCAATTCAGAAATGTATTTTTCCGAATTGTGACGTCGCGGACCGGCCCGGATTCGAACCACGATCCGGCGTCGTCGCTGATCAGGATCGCTGACATGGTTGTTTTATCGAATGTGTTGTTCTCAACCACGATGCGGCCGCGCGTCGATAGCAGGAATCCACGGGTGGGAATTCGTTCGACGCGGCAGCCAGTGATGGACACCGACGGAATCCACGCTAGATTTTCAATCACGTCCTGTCCGATGTTGACCCCGGCCGGAATGATCTGGTCGAACGTCAGTTCGTGAGCGCCGTCGCTGCGAAATATCGCCGCGGTGACTTTTGCCGTTCCGATCGCCAACAGCGTGTCGCGGGAAACAAACTCCACTTCGTCGCCGGACCAGAACGCTTGAAAGCCACGCGTCTGCTTGTGGCCGAATCGCACGAGGAGACGGTTGTCCGCCAGCTTTTCGTCGATCTTGAAGTTAATGCCATGCACATTGACGGCGTCGTCGTGGGCACCTTTCATCAGACAATCGGTGATCTCGATTTTCCCCCTGCACATCGAGAAATGAAAAATATCGGCCGCCGACGCAAGCGTACGGCCACTGCCAGCCGGCGGCTCGACGTTGACGCGAGTGAAATTGACGTTTTCGGTGAACTGGCTGAGCACTCCGAAGCCAGGCAACGCATTCAACGTCACGTCACGCAGAGTGACATCACGGCAGTGATTGAACCACATCGCGATCTGATCGCGTTTGGTATTGCGAAATGTAATGATTTGGCCGACTTTGTAGTCCGGCATCTTGTTCATCATCACCTTGAGTTCGCCGGGCGCTTGCTCAACTACTGACGATGCATTGTTAAATGGCACTGCCTCGCGCCAGGTGGTGTTGGTCTTCGGATCGAATCGCTGAGCCAGATTCGCAGGCTTTCGCCAATCCTCGCCCACCCAGTTCGGAACGCCGCCTTCGAGGACAAAAGGCGTATCAGACAGCGCTTTGCCGACCCAAAAGTGATCGCCGACCGACGTCACGGTGAGTTCGGACAGCGTCGGCCGGGCAAGATTGAACGATGCGCCTTCGAGGGTCAGATTCCGGCAGTGTTCGGCTACCAACAGGCTAAGGTTGCCATGCATAAGAAACCGGGCGTGACTGGCCTGGATAGTCACGTTCGAAAGCCCGCTCAAATCGAGCGAGATTGTTCGCACCGGATGATCTGAGTCGATCGCATTGCTTGCAAAACACTCACGACGAGTCGCGTGTTCGGGGAAAAAATCGTACTGACCGGGTGCGATCTCAATGGTCACGCCCGCTTTCGCTTTGACAGCAGCAGCGAACAAGCGTTGGAATGCCTGAGTGTCATCCTTGAGGTCGTCCGGAATGGCCCCAAAATCCACAGCGCGAAGCGTAACCTGATTTGCCGGCTCAGCCGAGACCACTTGTGCTCCGCAGATGCCGAAGACGGCCAAAGACAAGCAGACCGCAATGACCACGTAAATCATAGGTCAAATGCTATCTCGCCCGGGGTTATTTCCAAAAGTTGTGGGCGACTACGACAACTCAAGCGGCTTTTTTGATTCCGTCGACGAACACGATGCCGTCGATCAGTTCCTGTTGCTTTACGATTCCGTTCAGTTTCCGCCAAGCCTTCTCGGCCTTCTGAGCAAGCTTGAAGATCATCGCCAGGCCGGCCCTTTACCGAAGTGTTCCGCGCCGCCAAAGCCGTTGAAATCGTCGAACTGAATCTTGATCCAATGTTTGAATCGCGATTTATCGACGAGCTGTCGCTGTCAGACTAAATGACCACCGGCAAGAGTCGGACCACCAAGTGTCTTTGCTAAGTTAATGACGGTGAATGCGCCGCAAAAGCCGATCCAATACCCGCCCCGACAACGGTCGCGGTGGGAATCAATAGCGCACAGTCGATCACAGTCACCCTTTGATCGCCAAGCTCTCCCCCGCCTTAAGCGCGTGGGTGAGCAGGTTCTGGATGCTCTTTTGCCCGGGGAGCAGCACGCGGAAGGTACCGGGGCGGTCGGCGGTGATGGTGCAGCGGGTGAGGTGACTCTTCTTCCACTGCAGATCGACGGTGTAGCCGCCGCGGGCGCGAAGGCCTGTGATGTTTCCGTTTTTCCACGCCTTGGGCAGAGCCGGCAGAATCGCCAAGTGGCGGATGCCGTTTGATACGACATGACTTTGCAGGAGCATTTCGATTATCCCCGCAGCGCCGCCGAAGTTTCCGTCGATCTGGAACGGAGGATGGTTGTCAAACAGATTGGGCAGCGTGCTTCGGCGTATGAGCGTCAGGAGCATGTCGTGGGCTTTGTCGGCTTTGAGGAGTCGGGCATAGAAGTTGACGATCCAGGCGCAGCTCCACCCGGTGTGCCCACCGCCGTGGGACAGGCGGTTCGCCAGGGTGCGTTCGCAGGCGCGGGCAAGGCCGGGCGTGGTGTACGGATCGATCTGTGACCCGGGGTGAATGCCAAACAGCGGCGACATATGCCGGTGGCCCGGCTCGGGCTCTTCGTATTCCTGCATCCACTCCATGATCCGACCGTCGCTGGCGATTTTTGTCGGCGGCAGACGTTTCCCGGCGGCTTTGATTTTCTTTAACAGCGCCGCGTCAAGGCCCAGTTCATTTCCCGCAGCGATGGTGCTGGCAAATAGTTCGCGGAGGATCTGGTTGTCCATCGTCGGGGCCATGCACAGAGCACCGATCTGGCCGTTTTCCATGCGGTAACGGTTTTCAGGCGAGTCGCTGGGACCTGAAAGCAGAAGTCCATGCGGCCCGGGCATGAGGTAGTCGAGGAAGAATTCACTGGCCCCCTTGAGGAGCGGGTAGCCGGTGTCGCGGAGGAATTTTTTGTCGGCGGTGTAAAGGTAATGTTCCCAGACATGCAGCGCGCACCAAGCACCGCCCATCGGCCAGAGCCCGCAACTGGCGAAATCGTGGGGCGTAGTGGAACCCCACGCGTCCGACACGTGATGCATCACCCAGCCGCGCGCACCGTAGTGGATTTTAGCGGTCTTCTGGCCATTGGGCATGCAGCGTTTTTTCAGCCAGTCAAAGAACGGGCGGTGGAGTTCCGACAGGTTGGCCACGTCGGCCGGCCAGTAGTTCATCTGGATGTTAATGTTGGTGTGGAAGTCGCTGTTCCAGGGCGGAGTCATCTCCTTGGTCCAAATGCCTTGGAGGTTGGCGGGCAGCGTGCCGGGGCGCGAGGAGGAGATGAGTAGATAGCGGGCGAACTGGAAATAGTTACACAGTAAGCCGGGGTCTTCCTGTCCCTCCTGCACGCGTTTGATTCGCTGATCGGTGGGAATTTTGTCCAGCTTGGCGGGTTCGTTTTTGCCGTCGCCGATGTCGAAAGCCACGCGATTGTAAAGCTTTTGATAGTCTGCGATGTGGTCGGCTTTGAGTTTGTCATAGGGCTTGGCGCAGGCGGAGGCGAGGAGTTTTTTGCACTCTCTCATCGGGGCGTGGCCGTAGTAATCACTGGCGGCCACGAGGACGACGGTCACCGCATCGGCGTTGCGCACGAACATGCGCTCGCCCTCCAGACCCGCTTTTCCGCCTTCGCAGATCATCCTCGCCAGGCTGACAAATTTTGGGCCATGAACGCCAGCCTGGCCGATGAGCGAGATCGCCCCCCCGATGCCCTTCTTGTCGCGGAGGATGCCCCACGTGGCGTCCATCTCGCGGAACAGGTGCATCGCCAAGGTGATTCGGCCGGGCTTGCTGGCGGTGAAGCGGATGACGATCGCCTGATCGGGTGCAGAGGCAAAATACTCGCGATGGAGCTGGATCCCACCGGCGCGGTAGCTTACCGAGGCCACGGCGGTGTCGAGGTCAAGTTGCCTGCGATAACTGTTGGGCTGGATAGCCGGTATGGGCTGCAACCCTTCCCCCGGAGCGGAATAACTGGGCATCACTATCACCAGTTTTCCCAGCGGTTGATACGGCTGAATACGCGACGGCACGCCCATCATGTGCTGCTCCGCAACAAACATCGCCTCGCTGGGTTTGCCTTCCATGAGAAGCTTGCGAACCTTGGGTAACGCCTTGAGGGCCGCGGAGTGATTGCGGTCCTCGGGCTCCCGGCCCCAGAGGGTGTCGAGGTTAAGGCTGAGCGAGTCGCTATCGATCAGGCCGGGGATCATCGCCCCGAGTCTGCCGTTGCCGATGGGTATGCAGCTGTTCCAGTCGCGCATCGCCTTGTCGTGCCAGATGAGGTGGGTCATGGGAGCATCGTCCGTTGTGAAGGATCGAGGATCGGCCATGGTTGGGTCAGATGAAAACCATGGGACACCACTGCACTGTCGCGATCCTCGCCCAGATGTAAATCCGATCAACATTTTGGCATCGGATTGAGGTTGAATTGCCCGAAACCGTGATTTCGCCCTATGATCAATAATGCAAAGGCTCTTAGGAAGCCCACGCACCTAAATGGGAGTCGATCGGAGCATGTTCATCAGGACGGCCGGGAGTTTATCACGGCGATGATTAAAGCGGAACTCAGACTCCTTCAAGTGTAGGTAAAATGTATGTCGCGCCACGCCGTTGAACTTCGCCAGTCGCCGCTTGGCGTAGCTCCAGAAGCTCTCGATCCCGTTGACGTGGCTTTTACCGCGGGTGAACTCGTCGTGATCGTGATCGACTCGCAGGTGCCGGGCGTAGCCGACGTCGACCAGGCCGTCGTAACCACGCCAGCCATCGGAATGGACGACGCTCGCCAAGTCCACCCGGCCACGAATCGCCCGCATCAGCGTGCTTTTTTGCAGTCGGGTACGATCTCGGTGTAGACGTGCCCGTTGCGTTTGAAGATGCCGAAGACGATCGTCTTTCGTTGCGAGCGGGTACCTTCGTTGGATGGCCTATTCGATGGATTACCGGATCGCGGTTGTGCGGGCGTATGAGGAATGCGGGCCTTCGATCGAGGTGGCCGAGCAGTTCGGCTGCAGCGAGTCGTGGGTCCGTCGATTGATGCAGCAACAACGCCGGCGGGCACGCTGGCGCCGATGAGCAGCGCCCGCAAGGACGACCAGCGCACGTACGACGACGCCGACAAGCAGATCATTCGTCGATTGACCCGAGCCCGGCCCGATGCGACGCTGGCGGAGGTCGCCTTGTCGCCGGCCAAGCCTTCGCATCCGGCCACGGTCAGCCGCACGCTCAAGCGGCTGAATCTGCCGCGAAAAAAGTCCACGCACGCCGCAGAGCAGGATCGCCCCAAGCTCGGACACGGTCCTATCCGTCAACGTCGGCTGAACATTGCTACGCTGCATCAGAAGCCTCCAAGATCAATGCGAATACTTTTAGCGCCTGATGCAACCTGAGGCAAGAGAGTTTTTCAAAGGCCTCAATATCGGATCACCCCTTGCTGGCAGCGTCAGATTTCCATGTGTCACCAACCGGCAACGACTCCAATCCCGGCACGGCCGAGAAGCCCTTAGCGACGGTGGCGGCAGCACAAAAGTCCGCACGAACCGCTTCCGGCAAGTCAGCGGTGACGGTGGGGTTGCATCAAGGAGTGAATTACCTGCCGGAGACGATTCATTTCACCGCAGAGGATTCCGGTTGCAGTTATGCTGCGGCGAAGGGCGAAACCGTCGTGTTGCCCGACCCGTGATCCAGCAGGGGATCAGAAGTTATAGTTATCGATGTTGTCCTTGGTAAACACGAGCGGCTTGTCGGCAATGACGAGATTCTTGTCGCGGAACTCGCGCTTGCCAAAGCCGGGAATCTCGAAACTGTTACCGGGTTGCGGAGAGATTTTGCCCGCGGCCAAACCGATCGCCAAATGCGCCGAGACGTAACCGAGATCCGGCGGACTCCAGAGCGCGGCAGCGGAGATGATGTTGTCTTTGATGTAGCGGCGCAATTGATTCGGCGTGCCCAAGCCGGTGACCACGACGCCTTTGCCTTTCGCATTCGCACCACCGGGATAAACGCCGGCCGCTTCGACCGCTTTGGCGGCTTGCTCAACTCCGACCGATGTCGGGGCGAGAATGCCGCGAAGGTCGGGATATTTCGTGAGCAAGCCTTCGGCTTCGGTGCGACTCTTCTGCGGTTTGTCGTCGCCATATACGATGTCAATCAACTCCATCTTCGCGTACTTCGGATCTTTCAACGCCTCCTTCATGCCTTTGATCCAAAAATTCTGATCGGGCGCGTCGGTCGTCGCGGACAGAATCGCGAATTTGCCTTCGTAACCGATGAGCGAGCCGAGCAACTCGATCTGGCTCGCGCCGAGCTTGTCGAAATCACACGGATAGATCGCTGCATCGCGGTGAGATTCGTTGCCGACGAGGTCGGTGTTGACCGCGATAACTTTGATGCCCTTGGCACGCGCATCGTCGAACACCTGATTGAGCGCGTCCGGACTATTCGGCGAAATGCAGATCACGTCCACGCCGCGTTGAACCTGATCCTTGATGAATGGGATTTGCGAAGTCGCGTCCGGATTGGCGGGTCCGGTCGTGTCGAAATCCGCGCCGAGTTCCGCACAGCCCTTCTCCAAGCCGGCAATCACACCATTAAAGTACGGGTTGCCGGTATTCTTCGGGATGTACACGATCCGCAACTTCGCGCCTGCCGGCTTCGGTGCGGTCGCCGCCTCTTCGCGCTTCGAGCAGCCGATCATCACACCCAACAACATCGTCACCACGAGTATTCGTTTCATCTACGCTCTCCTTTTGTTAAATAATTGCTCAACAACACTGCGATGATCAGCAACGCGCCGCTCGCCGTGGCTTGATACTCCGCCTTCACATTCGCCACGCCCATCCCGGTTTGGAGCACCGCCACCAGAAACAAGGCCAGCACCGTGCCCCAGATGGTCCCGCGTCCGCCATAAATGCTAGCCCCGCCCAGCACGACCGCGGTGATCGCATCCAATTCCAAACCCAGCGCATGGTCATACCGCGCCACGCCCAGTCGCGAAATCATGATCATCGCCACCAACCCGGCCAGAGCGCCCGACAACGCAAACACCCACACCGTCACGCGTCCCACCGGCACACCCGAATACCGGGCCGCCTCCGCGTTCGTGCCCATGGCGAACACCCACGTGCCAAACACCGTTTTGTGCAACACCAACCCTAGCAACGCGGCGAGGCCGAAGAATATCACCATCGGCACCGGCACCCACCCAGCCACCACCACGCGCTCGATCCCGGCAAACCATGCCGGTAGGCTCAGCGAATGATCGCCGAGCAGCACTTGCGCGAACCCACGGTATTGCGCCATCGTC
>JBBRMF010000240.1:0-8036 GCA_038230975.1 Tepidisphaerales bacterium | reverse complement strand
GTCGATCGCGTCGATCACTCCGAATCCGTACTCGGTCACCCCACCGGCAAAAATCGCTTTGCTTCCGAAGACGAGTGGATTGGCCGTGGAATTTAAAGGGACAGTCGACGGACTCCAAACCAGGCTGTCGGTATTGAATACACCACTGTGCGCCAACGGATTGGGCACGGAGGTTTGATTGTCTTCGTCAAAAATCACTTTGCCGCCGATGACAGCGGGCACGCTGACAAAATCTTCGCCGGGAACGGATACGGTGTTTGACGTAAGCGTGGCTGGATCAAACGATGTCACTGACTCTTTGGAAAAAAGCCAGAGCCTTTGGCCGACTGTTACGAGCGAGATGCGTGCGGAAGAAACAGCAAGAGTAGTGCCGGTCCATTGATCCGTGGCAGTGTTGTAGACGTCAATTCCTTTGCCGGTTTTTGTGTCGTAAGGATCGGAGGTGAAAACGATATAGTTTCCAACGGTGATCGCTCCAGCGCGAGGCCCCGCGTTTGGGAGATTGGCGAGTTTCCATTGTTGGGTTGCGGTATCATAGATATCCGCGATTCCCTGCGTGGCGATTCCGCCTGCGATTGGCGTGTATCCCCCGAACGCGATGAGTTTTGTCCCGGCGGCGATCGCTGAAACATATCCTCGAAGCCGCGGCAAATTTAGGAAGGTCCATCGATCGGTTGAAGTATCGAAAAGGTCGACGTTACTCAGCGGTTGCCCGCTGGAGGATATTTCGCCGGAAGATCCTCCAACGAACGCGGCGATATTACCGACCGCAATCGCGTGCATGCTGTGCCGGGCCGCGGACAATTTAGCCGAGGACCACAGACCGGTATCGATGTGATAAATATCAACCGCCGATGTATCGCGGCTGGTTCCGAGAGAATCATTGATGTACCCCCCGGCGATGAGAACATCATGCCCGGCCGAAACTAAGGCGGAGCCGTAACCGTAACCTTGACGTGTTGTCGGCACATTCGCGTGCGTGTGATTTAAACCTGCGACGGCGTCGAGAAAAATTCGCGATTCAAGTGGCTCGAATGAATAACTTACATCTCGAGGACGGGCGCGCGTGGCGCACAAGCCCTGTTTCGGAGATCGTTTCTTTCGCTCGGTCATAAAAGTGATTTCCCGGACAGGTTCGCCCTCGTTGGAGATATTGTTGAGGCGCGCGCGATTGTACCACGTTCAATGCGAAGTCAATGAATTTCATTTAGATCCGTTCAGAGGAGGGTGGTAGGACCGATGCGCCGCCCTTAGCCCTCCTCCCGGGGTATGGCTTGACTGATCTCGCCGAAGTCTGCGGGGAGGGGATCGGATTTTGCTAATCGGGCGAACATGTCTCCCCGCTCCTGAAAATTCGTGAACTGCCCGTAGCTCGCGCAACCGGTGCTCAGCAGAACCACATCGCCACTGATGGCAATTTGCTTGGCGACTTTCATTGCATTGGCAAGGTCTCCGCAACGGTATGTTGAGGCGGCATCTTGGTGCTGGCTCGCGGTGAGGATATCGGCAATTTTGTCGCCGGTGGCACCGATGCACAAAATGGCCTTGGCTCGTTCGATCAGTGCATCGCACATCGCGGCGAACGGAAGACCTTTGTCGTAGCCGCCGACGATCTGTATGACTTTTTTGGGCGGGAACGCGTTGAGCGCCGCAATGGCGGCCTCGGGGATGGTGGCGATGGAGTCGTCGAAATAGCGAACGCCGTTTGCTTCGTGAACGAGCGCCAGGCGGTGGGGCAGGCCGGGGAAATCTTGAATCGCTTCCTGTGCCGCCGCCCAAGTGATCCCCAGAAGATGTGCCGCCGCGAATGCGGCCTGGGCATTGAGTTGATTGTGCTCGCCTGGGATCTGCAGATCGAATCGTTTCTGGCCGCGCGTTCCGAAGACGATGACTTTGGCGTTCGTGACAAATGCGTTGGACACCGCGCAATCGTCGTTTAGCACGGCAAAATCATCGGGCCGTTGAAATTCCAGGATCACACGCTTGTCGGTGATGTACCCCTCGGGCGATCCGTGCCAATCCAGGTGATCGGTGGCCAGCATGGTCATCACCGCGATATGCGGCGACCATCTCATCTCTCGCAAATAGTGGAGCATGAAACTCGACAGTTCAAGTACGACGATATCTTTCTTCGCGATGTTCTTCAGCTCTGGCAAAAGCGAACGGCCGATGTTCCCACCCACAAACGTGGTGAATTGTGTTTTTAGCATCTGGCCTAGCAATGCGGTCGTGGTCGATTTTCCCTTCGTGCCGGTAACGCCGATGATGGTGGCCGGGCAACGCTCGATGAAGAGCATGATCTCGGTGACGATCGGCACACCCGCGAGGCGAGCTGCGGCTAAGTAGGGATTTGTCGGCGGGATGGCCGGGCTGGCACCGATGCAGTCGGCGGACGTGAAATCTTCGTTTCGATGTTCACCCAGCCGCCATTCGATGGGCAGCTCTTCTAATTGCTTGATCGAGTCGGTGAGTTTCTCAGCGGGAGATCGATCGGTGACGATGACCCGCGCGCCCTGTTCCACCAGCCACCGGGCCGCGGCGATATTCCCACCGAATCGGCCGAGCCCCGCGACCGTGACACGCTTATTGCGGTAATCTTCCATCCTGGCATTCTACTTGATTTCGACGACCATCAACGTCAGATCATCCTTCGGTTGAAGGCTGCCGGCTTCGCGGTCAAGATGATCGGAAAAATCGATGACCAGTCCCTCGGCCGGCAGGTCGCGACGGCGATAGAGTTCTTCCCGCCATTGACCTTTTTGATTGGCCACGTCTTCGCTGAAGGCGACTTCCACCCCGTCGCTGTAGACCAGCAGGCGATCTCCCTGCTGGAGTTGAACGGTGGATTGCGTGTAGATTTCGTGCTCGAAGATTCCGAGCAGCGGGCCTTCCACGACCACTTCCGTCATCGATTCACCCCGCAAAAGAAGCGGGGCCGGATGACCGGCCGTGGCGAGCGTCAGCAGGAGCGTTTCGGTATTCAGCACACCGTAGACGGCAGTGGCGAAAGTGGCGGCCGACAGTTGCTGCTCGATCAACGCATCATTCACGCGCTGCAATGTTTCCGCCGGCGGAAGGAGTCGATAACCCGCCGGGCCGATTTCCTTGCAGACCAGGGCCCGCTTGATGAACATCGTGAGCAACGCGGCCGGCATTCCGTGACCGACTGCATCCACCAGGAAAAACGCGACATGTGTTTCATCCAGCCGCAGCATGTCATACAGATCGCCACTGACATACCCCGCCGGGCGAAATAGTACGTGGAAATGGACGGGTCCTACCTGCGGCAATTGTTTGGGCAGGAAATCCTGCTGGAGCCGCGCTGCAAGTCGAAGCTCCTCATCTAGCCGCATCATGTAAAATTTCAACGTCTCATCGCGACGGCGAAGCAGATTGATTTCCGCTTTGAGCGAGTCCAATTCATCCTGCACCGCATCCAGGTGCAAGTGCGTGACGGCATAGTCATCGGTGCCCAGATGAAAGGCATCCGATTCGATCTGCGGTGAAAATGGGGCATAGCGCGGTCGGGGGGAAGGGCCCTGGTGCAATGCCATGGTTCGCTGAGTATCCGGAAGAGACTGACAAGCTGTGACGATGTCGAGAGGGCTTTCGGGACGTGTGCGCGCCTCGATTCGAGTACGCGTCGGTGAAGCCGTTCCTGATTCCATGAAGTCGCCTTGCTGCAAATGACTTCGGCAGGGAGAGTGGGGGACTTGAGATCGACGCATGTGATTGTCAGATCCCCTGACCCGGAGAAAAGGTAGCGGAATTATTTAGCCGGGCCGCTTGCGGCCCATATCCGAGGGCTTCGGAGGGCCGCCAGACATGGTTCGCAAGCGAACCGGCTAAATAATTCGACATGTGTAGGGTGGGCGTACTCTCATCTTTCCCCACGTCTCGTTTGACCCGCCGTTACAGTAGAGAAAATGCGGGTGACGGTTTCAAGTCGACCGCCTTGCCAGCACTGAAAACGCGACTCGAAGAAGATGTGGGTAAAGATGACAGTACACCCACCCTACAACTCATTCATTCAGCCAGTGCCGCGCGAATTCGTTCGAGCAGTTCATCCGCCGAGACCATCTCCGCCTCAGCGACCTTTCGCCGCTTTATCTCAAACTTACCCTCTTTCAACCCTCGATCTCCGATATTGATTCGTACGGGGATACCGATCAAATCCGCGTCATTAAATTTCACACCAGGCCGCTGATCGCGATCATCCAGCAACGTATCGATCCCGGCTGCGTTAAGCTGCTCGTATAACTTGTCCGCCGCCACCTTCACTTCACCATCGTATTTGATCGGTGTGATAATCACGCTGTACGGGGCAATAGCCGTTGGCCAGACAATCCCTTTGTCATCGTGCAATGATTCAACGGCCGCAATGAGAATCCGACCTACGCCGATGCCATAACAGCCCATGATCATGGGGTGCTTTTCCCCTTTTTCATCCAGGAACTTCGCATCCAGAGCATCAGAATATTTCGTTCCCAGCTTGAAAACGTGACCGATTTCGATGCCTTTGGAGGCGACCAATTTACCGCCGTCATTCTTCGGCGACGGATCACCGGCGGCGGCATTTCGGATATCGGCGACGGCGGCTTTGGTCGGATCATCCAAACTTGCGCCGCACTCACGCCGCCAGTTGAAGTGCTTGACGTGGTAATCCACTTCGTTTGCGCCGCTGGCCCAGAAACCACCCTGCGCGGCATCCGGATCAATCAATAGCGCGGCGTTTTCAGCCTTTAAAGCCGCGGTCGGTGAAACAAATCCGATGGCCCATTGCTTGCGAACTGCCTCACTATCAATCAGTTCAATCGAGGCGACACCAAACCGATCCGTCGCTGCTTTTTTCAGCTTGGATTCATTGACATCATGGTCACCCCGAACCACTGCAACGATCCATTCGATCTTGCCGCCCCTGGCCTGGAAGACAAGGGTCTTCAGCATGTTCTTGGGCTTTACCTTCATGAACTTGCCGACATCTTCAATGCCCGGAAGTCCGGGGGTATGCACTTTCTCAAGATCACCGGTAGCTGCGGCGTCAAACGTAAATGGCCGTTCACCGATCTCCGCTTTTTCCACATTCGCGGCGTAATTATTTTTGTCGCTCGTGACAATCGTGTCTTCACCCGCCGCGCACGCTGCCATAAATTCGTGTGATGCGTTCCCACCGATCGGGCCGGCTTCCGCTTCCACCACGACGAATGGAATCCCGCAGCGCGTGAAAATCTTCTGGTAAGCGGCATAGAACTTGTCGTACACCTCGTTCAGACTATCGAGGTTTGCGTGAAAGCTATACGCATCTTTCATCGTGAATTCCCGCACGCGCAGCAGCCCAAATCGCGGCCGATATTCATCGCGAAATTTCGTCTGGATCTGGTAAATGCTAAGCGGCAGTTGCTTATAGGAACTGACATAAGCCATCACCATTTCCGTGACGACTTCCTCGTGGGTTGGCCCAAGCACATTCACGCGGCCGTGGCGATCCTTGAACTTCATCAGGTTGTCGCCGTAGGTCACATCCCGCCCGGTTTTTTGCCATAGCTCATAAGGCTGCAACGCCGGGAGCAGGACTTCAGCGCAACCGATAGCGTCCATTTCCTCGCGAACGATCTGCGCGGCCTTCCGCAAACTGCGAAAACCCAGCGGCAGAAAGTCATAGGCACCAGCCGTCAGTTGCCGAATAAATCCGGCTTTAACCATCAGTTGATGACTGATGATTTGTGCATCGGAAGGCGTTTCTTTTTGGGTCGGAATGAGTGTCTGCGTCCAGCGCATGAATACCTCTTGATTTACAGGGTCAACCGGTGACTTTCACCGAGCCGCGTAGATTAGCGGTCGCAACGCCAACGTCAATTGAATGCTGCGGCATTCAGCATATTCACGGCCTTCTAAAAGGTTGCTTCATTCTATGTTGTGTCATGCCCATTCCCCTTTCGCGCAGCCGTCCGTATCGTATCGCTTTCCTGCAACAGAAGGGCAGCGATTGGATCACCCAGATTCCTTATCCGACGAACTGCTCATTGCTGCCGCCAATGGTGGTGATGCATCGGCATTCTCCGCACTTTACCTGCGTTATCGCGACTGGGTCGTTCGGCTTGGCCGTCGGTTTGCGGGCAACGACGAAGATGCGTTGGATGTGCTGCAGGAAACTTTCACTTACGTTTTCCGCAAATTCCCGGGCTTTCATCTCACCGCCAGCATGACGACATTTTTATATCCAGTCGTCAAAAATCTATCACTTGTCGCATGCCGAAAGCGCGACAAATTTGAAGGAAACAGCGATGCACTGGCTGAACTTCCCGCGCCGATCATTGATCCCGATAATTCGCGATCAGAACTCGCAGCCGCGATGGCGAATCTTGCCGAGACACATCGAGAAGTGGTGCTGATGCGATTCGTGGACGAAATGAGCCTCGACGAAATCGCCGTCGCCCTCGCCATACCCGTGGGAACCGTCAAATCAAGACTCCATCACGCGCTGGCAACTTTACGAGCCGATCCCAAAGCACGTCGCTACTTTGATCCCAACTAATTTCATTGAACCTTTTGTATCCCTTGCGCACTTCACCATCAGGAACATGATGACCGGACCCAATCGCCAACCTCCAGAAGATGATCCATCTTTCCCCCGGAATTTGATTTCGGATCTCTCGATTCTCTATGGTCGTTCGGTTGAAGTTCCGAAGGCGGTTGATGAAGAGATGTTCGAACAATGTCGCCGCCATGGCGCGAGAATCCATCGCCTGAAAGTGCTGCTCCGGTGGGGGGGCGGAGTGGCCGCCGTCGCTGCGGTTCTGCTTGTGGCGATTCGGCTGGTCCCAAGCGCACCGGTGTACAATCCTGGAAATCACGTAACCATTCTCGATGCTTTTTCATTGGCGCGGCAGCTCAAGAACGGTTCCAAACCCGACAAAAGCTGGGATGTGAACAGGGATGGCGTGATCGATCAGAAGGATGTGGACGCCATCGCCGCTCGGGCCGTTCAATTGCCAAAGGGAGGCGTCCAATGAATCGCTGGATTGCCATACTGCTTCTCGCCTGTTCGATATTTATCGAAGGTGAAAACACCGGCGCGACGGAAGCAAAACCTGTCGCCCAGGCATCGTCATCGCGGTTTGCGTACGTCGATATTTATGTGGACACGAAGTCGGAATCCCTCGCGGCGTACCAGTTCAACTTTTCCGCAGACCAAGGACACATGACGGTCGTGGGTATTGAAGGCGGTGAACATGCCGCCTTTTCTAAAAATCCTCCCTACTACGACCTGCACGCCATTGGACAGAACCGCGTCATTCTTGCCGCATTTAGCACTGCAAATGATCTGCCGCACGGGAAAACCCGCATGGCTCGCATCCACCTCATGATTGAAGGCGATCCGCCGCATTACACGTTGAAATTAGATGTCGCCGCGAACGCTGCGGGTAAAGAAATTTCCGGAGTGATCACGTTCATCGAAGGAGCCACGCCATGAAGTTTTCCTGCGTCTTGATCTCGTGCGCTGCAATCCTGATCGGGGGAGTGTGCATTACCATGAATGGTTGCTCCGCTCCGATTAGGTACAGCGAGAAAAGTCCACGCAGCTTGGGCGGAATGATGCCGGCGTCTCCGGATGGCAGTATCTCGGTGGACCCGATCGGACCGCGTTCAATTCCAGCGAGCGAAGAAGAACTATGGGTCATCGAGAAAAAACCGACCGTCGATCGATCTCCGACTCAAGACGACCAGCAGCCTTGCAGCGGTATGCTCATGGCAAAGCTCCCTGCGAAACCTACGGAAATGGTTCCGGTTCCGTTAAAACACACCGATGTAAAAGCAGAGATAGCGGGGTACATCGCGACTGTCGACGTGACCCAGCAATTTCAAAATCCGTATGCGGAAAAGATCGAAGCGGTTTACGTATTTCCATTGCCGCACAATGCAGCTGTCAATGAGTTCATCATGACCATCGGTGAACGGAGGATTCGCGGCATCATTCGCGAACGGGAAGAAGCTCAGAAGATTTACACCGCCGCCAAGAGCCAGGGTTACGTCGC
>JBBRMF010000239.1:0-8050 GCA_038230975.1 Tepidisphaerales bacterium | reverse complement strand
GTCGGCCTCGACAACCTCAATCAGATGAACGCGATGAAAGTCCTGCTCTCCACCTTGATCAATGGCGTCGCGAGCATCATCTTCCTCTGCAGCCGCGCAGGGGATGCGCGGGTGGATTGGCAAGTTGCGTTCTTGATGATGGTGGCCGCGATTGTGGGCGGCGTCGTGGGAATGGCCGGGGCTCGCCGAGTGAAACAGGAATATCTTCGGGGAGTGATCTTATTCATCGGGGCGAGTTTGACGGCGTTTTATTTTTGGAAAAACTACGGGGGAAAATAACGAATGACGAAAATCGAATTCCCGAAAAATGATGGAACAAAATAGCACGGGCGAGATGCCCGTGCTATTTTGTTCCGGCGAGGTTTATCGCGTCACGGAGCGTGATCGGCGGATGAGCATTCCGCAAAGCAGGGCACTAAAAACCAAGGTGGTTGGTTCCGGTACAACGGCGAAGGAGACGCGGAAGATGTCTGAATCCGCCGAGAGCAGTGTGCTGTCAAAGACATAACCGGCGGCGGTGGTCAACCCGTTGTAGGCCGAAAGATGTCCGAAGTTAAATGATACGGGTTGATTCTCATCGACTCTTTGAGCGTTTACACCTCCGACCAGAAACGCGGCGTTGGCAGGATCCTGGGTTTCTGAACCGGCGTCCCAGACGGCACCGGCTTTTTGAGTAAAGCTGGAAAGGCTGAGGTTTCCCGCAGCATCAAAGATGGGGAACTGCTGCGGGTTGTCGTTGCCGAGAAAAAGGTCATTGCTGGGGACGACCATCGTGCCGAAGGTGAAGAATCGGTTGGCCGTGTCAACGGTGAAGACAGAAGAGTTTGTCGTGCCAGGCAGAATGGGCCCGCCGGTCGATCCGGTGACGCTGCCGATGTTGGCGGTTGGATCGGCACCGGCAAAGGCGGGGAGCCAGGTGGACCCGGAACCCCCTTCGGCAATCGTCACGATCGGCGCGGTGGCAATGGAAGGCTGCCCGAAGAGCGATGCTGTTTGTCCGTTGTTGAAGGAATCGAACGTTCCTTGTCCGATGCCGAAACGAAGCGGCGCGAATGAGACGCTATTGGCGGGGGCGAGGTTTTCAACGGTCACACGCAGTTGCACCATCGCTGCAGAAGCATCCATTGCCGATAACGCGAGGGCCACGGCGGACACGATACTGGATTTTACAAAACGCATTTAATTCTCTCCAAAAAAAGCACGAATAGTTCAGGGAAACACATTGATGGGTTTGGACGGCACGCGGTTGGACTGTGACCAATGAGTAGTGACCCCTTTTTTACACGATGTCTAACGATCATCCGCGTTTTCGGTGTTGTCTTCGCCGCCGGATCGCGTGGCTTTGACGATGACACCTGCAGTGCGGCAGGTCCAGTAGACGTTTCCGCGACGATCAATCGCAATATCCTGCGGGTCTGGATCACCGGAATGGATGACAGTGCGAGTCATGGTTTTGAGATCGAGGCGATTGACGGTGTTGGTGCCGCCGTCCGCGCCTTTGACACCGGGGGTGGGCACTTCGGTGAAGTAGAGGTGCTTGCCGGAACGGTCGACGGCAATGCCGGTGGGTTTGTTGAGGCCTTTGAGAATGACGCTGGTGACACCGAGGGCGGTTTGTTCAACAATGACACCGGCGGACTTGCAGGTCCAATAGACGTTACCGTTGCGGTCGGCGGCGATGTCGGTGGGTTCCGGATCGCCGGTATGAAGGACGGTGACCACGCCGGTGGAAAGATTGAGTTTGCTGACGGTGTTGGTGCCACCATCAGAGCCTTTGACGCCGGGCGTGGGAACTTGCGTGAAGTAGAGATTTTGACCGCTGGGATCGATGGCGATACCCGTGGGTTTGTTCAGACCGGTGAGGAGTTTGGTAGTGGTCCCATCGGGTTTTTGTTCGAGGATGACACCGGCGGATTTGCAGGTCCAGTAGAGGGTGCCGTCGCGGGCGATGGAGATATTCGTGGGTTCCGGCTCGCCTTGATGGAGCAGGGTCGTGGTCCCGTCCGGCGAGAGTTTGGCGACGGCGTTTTGCCCACCGGCGACGCCGGCCGTGGGGACGAGCGTGTAGTAAATGCTGCCATCCTTGCCGACGGTGATGCCGGTGGGCCGTGTCAAGTTTTTGGCTATGACGGCGATGGAGTAGGTGATGGCCTGGTTCGCGCCATTGCGGTCACCCACTTCGCGTTCGTGACGTTGGCTGGCGACGATCGCCCCACCGCCTTCATGACGATCCAGAAAGCTACCGGAAAATCCACCGGAAGACATCAATCGTCGGCCTTCGAGGTGTTCAAACAAAGTCTGATGCATGGGAACTCCAAATAACGCTGAGCGGATGCGCGGAACCTTCCCGGCCAACATGACAGGGGGCAAAACCCGCGAAGTGCAGGTGAGTCGGACGAGATTGAAAAACCTGACAGGAATTTTTGACCCGCGTGGGAATTTTTTTTCGACGGGATGGATTACCAGAGCGGGCAGTGTTCGGTTGTGAGGGAAACATCATTCGTGAAATGAGAGATGTGATTGACGAAACGATCGCGCCGTCTTCGGACGCGAGCGAATGGCTTGCGCGACATGGGGACGCGTTGTATCGCTATGCGCTGTTGCGGTTGAGAAGTTCACACGCGGCGGAGGATGTCGTGCAGGAAACTCTCCTGGCAGCGTTGCGCACGCGCGGAAGACCGGAGGCCTTTGCAGGGCGGTCCGAAGAGCTAACATGGCTGATCGCTATTCTGCGACATAAGTTGGTCGATTATCTGCGGCGGCTTTCAAAAGATGCCCCACCGCCGGAGGATGCGGGGCCGCCAGCGTGGGAGGCGTTTTTCCAGAAGCAGGGGAAGTGGCATCGCAAGCCGTCAATCTGGCGTGGGCGAGGTGCGGATGATCCGCATGCACTTCTGGAGAGGGCCGAGTTTCGAAAAACCCTCGTGCGTTGCCTGGAGCGCATGCCCCGCCGACTGGCAAGGGTCTTCATGCTTCGCGAGGCGGACGGCGTTTCATCGGAGGAGATTTGCGGAGTCTTTGAAATTTCGACGGCGAACCTGTGGACATTACTGTATCGTGCGCGCACACGGTTGCGCGATTGCCTGGGTGTGAACGGTTTCGACGAGCGACAGCCCGGTGAGCCGGGTCGCACGAAAGGAAAGCCATGAACACCGTTGATGAGGCCACCGATCCGATTAGATTAGTCCGGTTACGCTGCAAACACGCCACGCGGTTGATCTCGCAATCGATGGAACGACCGCTCACGCGCGGAGAAAAAATCTCGCTCGGTGTGCATCTGTTTGTGTGCAAATGGTGTCGGCGGTATCGACGGCAGTTGCAGTTAATGCAGGAGATGATTCAAGAGTTTGCATCGATTGAGACAACTCACGCCGGCACGCGGATGCCAGAAAGTGCCAGGCGGCGGATTGAGGAAGCAATTCGGGGGAGTTAGAGATTAGAAGTCTTCTCGTTCAGACACGCGGTGGCGCGGGCGAATCGGCCGTGATTCCTGCGGAAGAAAACGCGGGCGAGACGCCTACGCCACTCATCGTTTCGCTAATTCCATGAACTTGACAGTCGCGAAAAGTAAGTAAAAAATTATTCCGTAGGGCCGACCCGACGGAGTACCTGCATAGGATATCTCATGTGTTTACCATCCTCTTTTGAGAGTTGGATCTACTCTGTATTTCAACCGCCTGTAGAAGATGCTTATTGGGCTTGGTACATGGCTGGCCGCGGACTTGAATATCCGTATGTCGACACAGTGAATTATGCGACTCAGTTTTTTCAAGACCCGGCGTTTGTTCTGGAAGAATTTACGACTGCGGAGCTCATTCAGGGTTTCGAATATATGGGGAGCGAGCTGGGGTGCCTGCGGCTTAAGTTGGAAACGGCTGTGCCGACTGAGAATAGGCTACACTTTGTCGATTCGATGGAATCGCTGTTTGAGAAACTATTTCGGGTTGAGCCACTGGGAAGTACATGCCTTTATTGGTGGTCAGGAATGATGTCATTCGGTCCGCCGCGTAGCGAAAATACGATGGCTAAAGATGTTGAATTGCGTGCACACATCTTTAGGGTATTGGATAAAACTCTGAGAATGGATTCGATAGAATGCGTTCGGAGCTCATTATTAGGTTTAGGGTTAATGCGGCGATATGAGCAAGAGACCGCCACCGCAATCATTCGATCCTACCTCAATGCACCTTCATTTACGGAGTCATCGATAATCACTTTAGCACATCAAGCGTTGGACGGACAGTTCGTCTGAAGCAAACAAAGCGTAGGAAAACGAAGTGGTCCGCATTTCGAATGCATCTGCGTGCAATTCACATCTTCGGAAACAACTATGCGATCCTCTGCGAAGGCTAAATCTCAAATTTCCGGATCGTCGGCATTTTCCATCCCGCGATCCAAAACGTGATCCGCGCTCTCTACATTGCTGACGAGCCATCGGGCAAAAGCAGCGGGAAGTTGATTGTCGACGAAAATTTCACACTGCTGGCACCACTGCGTGATCGGTCAATCGTGCCGCATAGAGTAGAGCGGCTTGAATATCGGCCGGTTCGAGGAAGGCGTAGTCGGCAAGAATTTCCTCGTGCGAGGCACCGGCCGCGAGCAATTCCAGCAAGTCCACGACACGAAATCGCATCCCGCGAATGCAGGGACGACCGCCGCACTGATTGGGATTGATGGTAATGCGATCAAGGTTTTGCGCTGCGACATATTAACTTTCTGGCTGGATTTGTTCCAGCGTTTGTCGTAGTTGCGTCTTTCCAATTGCTTCATTCGTCATTTCCAAGGCTCAGTCGCGCGACGTCACCGTCCGGTTCAAATAAACACTCGCCTTATATTCATGCAACACCGCCGCCACATTTTGCGGAGGTGGCGGCAGGTCCGGGGAAGTAGGGACTTGGAGGTATGCCATGCAGCGTTCCATGAGGCGGCAGGCACCGGGGCCGGCGACGGCGCCGCCGTAGTGGGTTTCGGCGTGGGGTTTGTGGATGACGAAGGCAACGACAAGTCTTGGGCTTTCGGCGGGGCAACCGGCGATGAAGCTGCTGTTGAAGAGG
Organism: Tepidisphaerales bacterium; assembly: GCA_038230975.1. GTDB lineage: Bacteria > Planctomycetota > Phycisphaerae > Tepidisphaerales > Tepidisphaeraceae > JANXVV01. Next base: position 2,996 of record JBBRMF010000239.1, on the reverse strand, counting down.
GTTTCGCTGTAGCCTTTACCGGGGCCTTCGCTGATGTGGGCGGTGCCGGTTTTGCCGAAGATGTTCCAAACTTTGCTGCGGGCTTTCATGGCGGTGCCGCGCACGACGACATCGCAGAGTATGCGGCGGACTTCGGATGCCGTTTGGGGGTCGATCGCCTGGGGAAGTAGCTCAAAGTCAGTGGCTTTGTGCGCGCGGATGGTGTTGCCGTCGGCATCAAGGAAACCACGGATAACGCGGGGCTCGACAAGGCGGCCACCGTTGGCGTAGCAGCAGAAGCCGCGCGCAAGCTGCAAGGGGGTGACCATCAGTTCGTAGCCTTGTGCGCAGGATTCGGTGCTGTATTTATTCCACTGCTTGAGGGGGTTTACGCGGCCATTGCTTTCACCGGGGAGTTCGATTCCGGTGCGCGTGCCGAAGCCAAAGTTGGTGAGGGCTTTCCAGATTTTATCGTTGCCCATGCGTTCACCGAGCATGGACATGCCGATGTTGCTGGATTTGACGAGCACATCCCAGAACGCCAACTGAGCGTAACCGTTATGCACATCGGTGATTCTTCGGCCATAGGGTGTGATGTAATGTGCACCACCGGTTTTAAAGACTTCTTCGGGGCGAGTGACATGCCAGGCGAGGGCGGGGCCGGCGATGAACGGTTTGATCGTGGAGCCGGGCTCGTACGGTGAAACCAGCACGCGGTTGGTTCGCACTTCGGGGGTGGAGTCTTCGAGGTTCTGGGGATTGAATGTGGGGTAGTTGGCTAATGCGAGCACATCACCAGTTTTGGGATCCATGACGACCACTTCACCGGTTTGGGCTTTGAATTGGTCACAGGTGGTGGCCAGTTCCTGCTCGGCCATCATCTGGATGTTGGCGTCGATGGTGAGGATCAGGTGATGGCCATGCTCGGCCGGGCGATAGTCGTCGGCATCAACGGCTATTGGATTACGGCGGGCGTCTTTTAACGTGCGTTTATAGCCATTATGCCCGCTAAGGAGTTTATCGAATTGAAGTTCGAGTCCATCGAGGCCATGCCCATCTTTGCCGGCACCGCCAAGGAGATGGGCACCGATCGATCCCATCGGATAGTAACGCTGATCGGACGGCGTGAAACCGATGCCGGGCAGATTCAGCTTCTTGATCGCGGCAACCGTGGTTTCGTCCAGTTCTTCCTTAATCTTCAGATACCGGCTCTCGCTTTTATCGCTTAACTGTGACGCCAACGCGGGTTGCGTCATGTCGATGAGTTTGGCGAGTTTGGCGATAGAGCGGAGGTATTCGGTGTAGTCTTTGTCATCCGCAGTGTAGTAGTCGGCGAGGAATTTGGGATCGACGAAGAGATCCTGATTCTGAACGGTGCCGGCCATCACGGTGCCCGTCGAATCGAAGATCGTGCCCCGGCGGGCGTACAATATTTCCTGTTGGTGCTGCTGACGTTCGGCGGAGCGGAGGTTTTTTTCGCGTCCCCAGGTTTGCAGGTAGGCAACGCGGCCGGTCATGCCAATGAGCAATGTGCCCAGCACGATAAAAACGGCGGCGGCTCGGCGAACCGAGAATGTGGACATCGCGTACCTTTCCTCGACGGACGGCGCATCGCAGGAGGCTCCGCCTCCAACTTTCGCGAGCTTCCGATATGTCGGCAAATCTGTCATCGGCAGAGGCGAACGATCCGCGACAGAAATAACTTGACGATGCGAATACACGTGTATAGTGTATTGACTGAATACTTGGCGGCTCGGCAGAGGAGTTGAACAAGTTCACATCGGTTATAGTCGTAAAATGGAGTCCCACACATGTACCTCACTACAGATACGTCGCCGCTTCATTTTAGCTTCAAAGCATTTCGTAAAACACGGGAACGCGGATTCACCCTCGTGGAACTGCTCGTCGTGATCGGCATTATTGCGTTGCTGATCAGCATTCTGTTGCCAGCGTTGAGCAAAGCACGGGCGGCGGCGAATGAAGTGAAATGCCAGGCGCAACTCAAGCAAGTTGTTACGGCAATGATGCTGCATGCGAACGATCACAACGGATTCATGCCGCTCGTGGGACAGATCAACGTGAGCAATAATACCGGAAATGCGAATGATGCCGTGACATTGCATGACCCGCTTCGAAAACGATACGAGTATTACAATAACGGCGGAAAGTACTTTGCCATCGGAATGCCCGGTTCGATTGCGAAGTATATCAACGTGGATTTGGACGTGACTAGTCTTACCACGGTGAGAGCTGGCGTGAACAGCGGAGTGTTTAATAAGGTGATGGTGTGCCCCTCCGACCTTTTAGGTGGAACCGCAGGCTACTCAATTAGTGAGCAACTTCCTTGTCGAATGAGTTATGCTTACAACGAGGCAGCGCTCGGCTGGGCAGATCCTGGCAGTGCCGACGGCGTGAGGGCTGGCCATGGTCGGCTTCGTGCAAATACTGCGCGCTTTCGGCATTCGGCCGATTTAATGCTGGTCACTGATGCAAATCCCCGGGGCGTAGACGGCTGGATGCTCTATTACGATAACGACTCGGGTTGCACGTTGGCGGATATTTACGAGCATGGTTTCCCGGGTAAAGCGGGCTTTCGCGCGGGCAATGGAACTGGCCGAGGTTGCGGGAGTGGTGAGCTTTACGATGTGGTTCGGCATCGCGGCCGCATCAATATTGCCTGTGCCGACGGGCATGTGGCGAGCAGCCGGATCACGCCCGGCGACCTGAAGCGATTCAGCTTAAATTTGGATTTTGGCCTCCCCTGATTTGTTTTATTTTGGCACTGAATCGCTCGGCACGCCCGTAGGATTCTGCCGGGTCAGCGACTGATGAAGTATACATCAATTTGATTGGAATGGAGAATCTGGCATGGAACTCAATCGCTATACGGACCAATCGCGTCGAGAATCAGGATGCAGTCGCTTCAAGGCTGGCTTCACGCTGGTTGAGTTGCTGGTCGTAATTGGGATCATCGCCCTTTTGATCAGCATTCTGCTACCGGCATTAAGCAAAGCGAG
>JBBRMF010000238.1:0-8124 GCA_038230975.1 Tepidisphaerales bacterium | reverse complement strand
GCGGTGTTGGAACTGGTCTGGCGTCAGATGGGTTTCGTCCCGGAAAGGATTTTGGGTGCCCCGGGCCGCGTTACACCTTGACCTGTGCTGCGTCCTACACGGGCGACAACACCGGACTCGGAGTACCGCGACCCGTGGCACCCTAAATCCTTTCCGTGACGAAGCACTACTGCCGACTGACCTGTTCAATCACCTCTGCCAATCTCTGGTATTCCTCGGGCAGATTATAGATTTGACAACATGGCCGTACGAACGTCTGACCTCGCCAGCACATGACGGGGACTTCAATCCGATGTTCTGTGTAAAGCGTTTGTTGCAATTGCATTGATTGCGCCACCGAAAGCCGATCGAGCGGTGCCGGCAAGAGGACGGTGGCCATCGAACCGATCATACTCCCGTCGATGGGGCTCAGCGGTTTCACATTCCACCGATCGCAGAGACTCGTCTGCACCCAGACCGCAAGCTGATGATTGTGCGCGCGAACATCGTCCCATCCGAATCGACTCATGAATTCAAGCGCTGCCGGGAGGGTGAGCCATCCACTGATGTCCCGTGTGCCCTGCCAATCAAATTCTTTCGCAAATCCTTCGCCCCAAAAATGGCTCACCGTCGTCGGATGCACCTGCGCCTGTCTGTCCGGATGCACCCACAGAAAAGCGCAACCCTTTGGCGCACAAACCCATTTGTGCAAATTGCCGGTGTAATACGTAGCGCCGATGCGTGGCACATCCAGCGGCAACATCCCGGGCGCGTGCGCACCGTCAACCAGCACATCGATCCCGCGAGCGGCACATATCGCTGTGATCCGCTCGACCGGTAGCACAAGAGCCGTCGGCGAGGTGACATGATCGATCACCAGCAGTCGGGTGTTTTCGCGCAATTCGCGCGTCACCTTTTCAACCACTTCATCCGCCGAGTGAAACGGTAATGGCAGTTCAATTTCGCGGCAGGTCGCTCCGGTTCGACTGGCGACGTTCCGCATCGCCTGCCATACTGCGTTGTATACATGCGTCGTGGTCAGCAGCTCATCCCCCGCCGTCAACCGAAGAGATTGAAGTACGGCATTCACCCCGTCCGTGGCGTTCGTGACCAAGCCAAAATCTTGCTTCCGCATTCCCAGCCATGCGCCGACCGACTCTTTCGCCTGTTCGATCAACTCCATCGCACGACGGCCCAGCAGCTCGATCGGCTCGGCTTCGATCCGCCTTCGCCAATCCGTCTGTTTCTCAAAAATAACCCGCGACACCGCGCCGAATGATCCGTGATTCAGGAAAGTGATCCGCTCATCCAGCATCCATTCCGACCGAAGGTGGGGGCGAAGCGGTTTCGGAGGCAGGCAGTCATCGCTGGTTAAGATGGACTTCATCTCTTTCAGTTCCTTCCTGGGTTCTCTCCATGGCCGTTTGCAAGATGCGATAGTGTTCGTCGCAGGGTTCGCTTTCGAGCATGGGAATTCTTAGGTGGCGTGGGCGTCCCGCCCGCGTTTTCTTCCGAAGAAAGCACGGGCCAGACGCTCATGCCACCGTTTTTCCCAAAGCTCTTTAGCAGACCCTACGAATGACTAAAAAGACTCTCTCTGGTGGATTCGCATTTGCTCGTTAGAATTCTAACGAACGGAGACGATTCATGCGATTCGGGGTACGGCAGTGTTTTATTCTGACGATCGGCCTGCTGGTCAGCCTGTCCGCGCGCGCCGACACAAACGTTTCCGTCGACATCGGTTGGGGTGACCGGACCCACCCCGGAGCCTGGACTCCCATTTTTATAACCGTGGCCGATCCGAAACCCCGCAATGCGGTCGCTGAATTACATGCCCCACACGATATGCGTATGGCGATGAAGATCGAACTGCCGATCGCCATCGGCCCGTCCGCTCAAACGTACGTCATCTATGCGCCATTGATCAATTCCTGGAGCGAATCGCTATCGCTGACCCTTCGCGATCAATCCACCGGCAAGCTTCTTTACGAAGAACGGCTGCTCGATCAAAACTCCCCGAACGCGCAGCACCCCAATCTGTTTAACGTGAATGGTAATTCGGGGCCGTTCATCGGCGTGAGCGGTCGCGCCCCGGCAGTGGCACAGCTTGAATCCGGTGGTGGTGTTGCTCCAACCCTTGGATTTCTGCATGAGCCACGGCTGCCTCGTATCGCCAAAGGATATGATGCGCTGCGCATCCTCGCGCTCAATCAGCCCGACTTCAACACCCTTGATCCATCCCAGCAAATTGCGATCAGTGATTGGGTCTACGCCGGTGGCAGACTGGTGCTCTGGTTGAGCGAAGATCCAATCCCGGCTGGCGGCCCACTCATCAATCTCCTGCCTTGCCGCGTGGGTGAAGTCACGACGATCACTCTGTCTAAAAAAGATCTGCACGATGCCGGGCTCGCCGATCGCTTTGGAAAATTTAAAGCGCGCCAACTGACTCCATTGGAAAACACCGTTTCAATCCCCCTGCTCGGAGAGAGCGGCGCGAAAGCCATTCGCGGGCAGCGCGGTCTCGGTTCTGTCACGGTGATCAACTTCGATGCGTCCGGGCCCGACTTCAATGCAGGGTCCGATGCGTTGCGATTCTGGAGCAAAATTATTGAGCTTCAAACGCCCGGTACTGCAAACGAAAATCCGCAGCCACCATCATACGACAGGCGACAGATTCAAGAACAAAAGCGCGCCGATGCCGCCGGTCAAATCATCGATCTTCTCGGTGATGTGCCGGGAGTCGGGTCGTTCGGATTCAAGTACGTGGCGATGGTTCTGCTCGGGATGATGGTACTTGTCGGCCCGGTGGATTGGTTTGTGTTGAAGTGGATGGGCCGCCAGCCCTGGACTTGGATCACCACGCTCGGTTGGATCGGTCTGATCACCACCGGGGCAATCTCCATCGGCAGCATCTTCCGCAGCGGCGATCTGCATTATCGCACACTGCAGGTCATCGATCAGGTCGACAAATCAGTGGTCGCCAGAACGGATGTCATCGGCATCTACTCTCCGAAGAATGACGATTATCAAATCGATGCCCCCGCCGGAAGTTTTTGGGAACCGATCAGCACCGATGTTTACGGTTACGGCGGTGGGATGATGCATTCGATCGCCTTTCGACAGGATGGCAATTCCAACCTACCAAGTGAAATGGCGATCAACGTGTGGAGTCTGCGATTTCTTATTGGGGAATCGCTGGGGAAGAGCGAGCCGGTGATCGACGCATCTCTCACTGCCGATTTGACCAATCACGCGATGACCGGATCGATCACCAACCTTGGGAATTCAACCCTCACCCGCCTTTGGGTCCGAACACCCGACGGCACTCACGATCTCAGCACCCAGTCGGGTTTCCCAGTCGGGGGATTGGCACCGAAAGCCACGGTCCACATCTCAACGTCGATTGCCACAACAATGCCCGTGGATCTCTGGACCACCATCGAGCCGCCCAATGCTGACTATCGCGGCTATCGCCAAAACACTCCGCACAAACCAATCGATCATTTAGCCATCGTTCGGGCTGCTGGAAACCTGTCTACAGGTCGATCAGATCGCATTGAGCGGCTGCTGAACCGCGACAATCCATCGCCTGTCTGTGTGATCTACGGCCTATGCGAATCGCCGTCACCTACCCTAAAACTCATCGGACATGAACCGATCGAGAAACATTGGCAAGTGATCCGTGCGGTGCTGCCAATTCAGACTTCACAGGTTTTGAAGTAAAGTGATTGAGGTCTCTCCATGTCACAAGTCATTGAACGTGGTCCGCAGGTCGCTCTTCCTCACGCAGCCGTTGCCAAACCCCCGGCGATTTCAACCCAACAACTCACCAAACGATACGGCGCACTGACCGCGCTGGATTCGCTCACGCTCGACCTGGAGAGCGGCGACTGCTTCGGGTTCATCGGTCCCAACGGTGCCGGCAAAAGCACGACCATGAAAATCCTCGCGGGCTTGTTGGAACCCACCAGCGGAGCTGCGAGAGTCATGGGACGAAACGTGATGGAGAACGGCGACTTCGTCCGACGCAGCGTCGGATATATGCCGGATTTCATCGGCGTGTATGAAGACCTGAAGGTCAACGAGTATCTCGAGTTCTTCGCCAGCGCCTATGGCATTCCACGCCGCAAACGAAAGCAAGTCGTCGGCGATGTGCTGGAACTAACGGACCTGAAATACAAGCAGGATGCGTTTGTCGATTCGCTTTCGCGCGGGATGACCCAGCGACTCAGTCTCGCCCGCGTGCTGGTACATGATCCGCCGATCCTGTTGCTCGATGAACCGGCCAGCGGATTGGACCCGCGCGCCCGGATTGAGATTCGCGAATTGCTCAAGGAGTTACGGCGGCTGGGAAAGACGATCCTCGTCTCCAGCCATATCCTTTCTGAACTTGGGGAGTTCTGCAATAAGCTCGGCATCATCGAGCGCGGCAAGTTACTCGTGGCGGGGACGGTTGAAGAACTGATGGTTCGCGCCCGCGCGCATCCGGTGATTGCTGTGCAGGTCGTCGGGGATGCCCAGCATGCCATTCTCGCGCTGAAGACCGATCCGCGCGTCAGCGAAATTGAACGTCACGAAAATGAATTACAGATCACCCTCGTCGACCCGGCGCTGCATCATGCGTTTCTGGTCGAACGCCTGGTGAACGCGGGGATTCAAATTCACAGTATTGCTCCCCACCAACTAAAACTGGAAGACGTGTTTTTGCGGCTGACCAAGGGAATTGTTCAGTAGGCCGTGGCCTGGGCGTCTCGCCCGCGTTTTTTGATGTAGGACCGCAGAAATACTCAGGTGACAGATGACGCGGGGTGTTGGAAGGGTTTGCCGAAAGCCAATTAAATCGCTTCATTCAATTGATTTCGATCAGACGCACGCTTCGGATTGGGGTAGTGGTTCAGGTTGAATTTATTTCTATTTTTTCTGGCACGTTGCCGCACTCCGGGCAACGGTCTGGCGTAGCGCGGAGGTCTTAGCCGCAGAACGCACACTGGTCTGGCCGATGTCGGCGGCTGCGGGCACGCCGGATGAGCCGAATCACCGGGAATGCCGCCGTTACAACCGCGGGAAACCAAAGGGGCATGACAATAATTCGCTTGATGTCTGTTTGCACCCCCCATTTTGTCGTGTGTTTCTGCGGAAGATAGTTATAGCTGAATCCCAGTGCATCATCACCCGCGTGTGGAACTCGCCCTGGGTCCTTGACCGTACAGAAAAACGTGCCATTTTCTTTGGCAATGGAATCTTTCACCTTCGCCACGAACGCCGGGCCTACCTCTGCGTCCTCTTCAAAGTATCTTCTGAATTCGACGTCGCCGCATGAGACACCGAGCCGGGTAAACCGCGCGACGTAAGGGTCGTGATCCAATTGCGACGTATGGATATCGAGCATATAGGCACGCCAATGGCTCCACACCCATAGCGTGACGGTTCCCACGCACAGCAGCAGCGACAGGATGGTGAGAGTGTTGAGGATGTAGCGGGCGAGTCGTCGCATGTGGGCATCATACCGCACTCAGCGACAAAACGCCTGCTGGCCGGTTCAATCGATCAACGCAATAAGATTTGAAACACGGTCGCAAGTTGTTTCTATTTTTGCATAAACAACTTGCGATGCCGTTTCAATTCCCGATGAAATGACTAAAAGGGGACATGATCGACCCTGATAGGGGTGAGCGCCCCTTTTTTCATGGTCAGCCACGAAGTGGCGTCAGATTTTAGCCCATGACGTGAGTCGTGGGTAAATGACCCGAATGACCGCACGAAGGCCCATCTTCATTTTTCAGCCACGGAGTGGCGTCAGAAGATCGTCACCCGCCAACGCGCGACCTGCGTTCATGAACTGAAGATGATGTCGTAGAGGCGGTTAGTGTAAGGGTGGGACATGATTTCCTGGGTGGAGGCATTCTTACGCCACTTCGTGGCTTCCTGGCTTGGAATCGAAGGTCGCGCAGGATCGCGATCCGTTTCCCACGACTTGCGTCGTGGGCTAAAATCTATCGCCGCTACGCGGCTGAACCCGGAGTTTCCCACGACTTGCGTCGCGAAAATCAGAGATTAAGAACGGGGTCGGAAGTTGTTCATATTTTTTGTATAAACACCTTACGACCGGGTTTCAATTCTTTGAAACTGGAAGACGTGTTTCTGCGGCTGACCAAAGGAATCGTCCAGTAGACCGTGACGTGGGCATCTCGCCCGCGGTCACCGAATTAGGACCGCAGAAATAATCGGGTACCACAGGTCGCGGCACTCAGGAACCGAAACTCAATGCGATTTTCTTCAGTTCTACTTGGCATGAAACGGTCGGAGCCGGTGTTTCCACCGGCTCCGACACGCGAAACACTCTCCACTCCGGAAGACGTGTCTTATTTTGCGTCGCCACCGCCACCGGTCCCGGCGCCGGGGGATGAGGTGTTCGTTGGATTGCTGGCGACGGGGGACTCACTTTCGGTTTTGGATAATCGCGCCAAATTCTGTGAACCGCTGCTGGCGGCATTGGGATTGGGGCCGGTCTCAAAATGGAGTTGCTGATCCTGCAGACCGGCATCCACCATGAAAACGGCGACGGCATCCTGCCGTGGTTTTTGGCGGGTTTCATCGGGGAAATTCATGTAGATCACGACGGGGAAAGCATGATCGTTATCGCGAAGCATCGCATACAGCTTGCGTTCACCCAGGGAATTCAGGTGGTCGCCGTCGAAGTGATAGGCGTAGAGCATTCCATCATGCCGCGCGCCGACCGCTTCCTGCGCCATGGCGAAACGCCGATACGATCGTGAATCATCTTCAGGCGGGAACGCATCTCGTTCCGCCTGCTTCTTCATATTTTCGCGAGCAGATTCGCAACCGGTGAGGAAAAGAAGCGCGACTCCGGCAAGTTTCAACCAATGGATATTTTTCATGATAGACCTCTCTTGAGTTCAAACATTTTCGTCCACTTCACGCGGACCCCACTCACACATTTCTTAATTCATCAAACTGCTGTTCATGAGTTCAACGATGGTCGGCCCGGCCAGCACGATGAACGTGGCCGGGAAAATAAAGCAGACCAGGGGGAAGCTCATTTTGACCGATGCTTTGGCCGCCATTTCTTCGGCTTTTTGCTGCCGGGTGACGCGAAGACTGTCGGCGTGAACGCGCAGAGCGCCCGAAACGCTCGTGCCAAATCGTTCCGCCTGCACCAACATCGAAACCAATGACTGCAAAGGGGGTGACCCCGTGCGAACACCGAGATTGCGAAGCGCTTCACTCCGTGAAAGCCCGACGCGCGTTTCCATATGGGTCACTTCCAACTCGCGGCTTAGGCGCGGATGGACGATCGCCAGCTCTTCCCCCACGCGCTCCATCGCGGCATCCATTGCCAGGCCGGCCTCGACGCAGATCACCATCAGGTCCAACGCATCCGGCAGGCCGTTTTCCAGGAACCGCTGTTGCTTTTTGATTTGCGATTTAAGCCAGAAAACCGGTGCCAAGTAACCGATCAAACCGCCCAATGACAATCCGAGAAGGATTGAGCCCATGATCGTGCCCACGACATATCCACCGAGCACTCCGCCCACGAGCAGAATCATCTTGAAACCCGTCACCACGCGGATCGCCGATGGGGCGTAAATCCCCGCCATGCTCAAGCGACGACGGAGAATAGACTGCTGCTCGCGCGTCTCGGGCATGAACGGCTTCGACGCTGCCTGCCCGATCTTTGCAAACAGCTCTTTGATCTGCGCTTTACCCGATTGGGCCACGCGTCGTTCTTCCTTCGTCGCGGCATTGCTCAGTCGATCGCGGACCTTGTTCTCGCCGCTCCCCATGAAGCGAGAAAGCCACAGCCCGATCATCGTAATCACGCCGAAGATACAGCCGGATAATATAGTTGCGTTATCCATCTTTTTTATTTGTCCGCGGTCAGTCGTCCGTTGTATTGCGTTTCTACAAATGACAATGGACCACTGGCCACGGACAAATCCTTCAAACCTTCACATTCGTCAGTTTCTTGATCGTCACCAATCCAAGAACCTGCAGCGTGACGGCAGTGCCGAGTAGCTTTTGGCCGGTCGTCGTGTGCAGCAGCTTGCCGCCGTATTCCGGGTTCATGGAGTAGGCAACGAAGAACATCAACACCGGGAAGGCCACAAGGATGTAGCCCGTCAG
>JBBRMF010000237.1:0-8201 GCA_038230975.1 Tepidisphaerales bacterium | reverse complement strand
CAGCGCCTGCTCTGCAAAAGGACGGACGGTGAGTGGCCGGGATTAGGTCCCACAAACCGGCATATTCATAGACCTGTACGCATCGGTTCCCAGACAGACACAGGTCTCGGCGTACCGCGACCCGTGGCACCCGACATCGGGCAACCTACCAACCTGAAAAGTGCTCCAGCACGCAACAAGAGCGATCCTTCAAAATCCCCCCGCTTACGTACGGGGGGAGCAGGCCTCTATGCATTACTTCGAAGCCATCACGGGCTTACCAGACCAGGTCAGAGTGCCAATCGTTGCAGCAACTTTCTTCTGGATGGCTTCATTCAGCGGCGCGTAATCCAGGATGGAAGCCATCTTTTGGCCGTCTTGCGTTGCCCAACTGAGGAATTCGACCAGCCCCTTGGCCTTGGCTTCGGACTTCACGTAACCGAGATCCTGGTAGACCAGGACATACACCAATCCGCAAATCGGGTAGACGCCTTTGCCGGATTGATTCCACAATGGAACAACCAGCGAATCAGTCATTTCCTTCGCGGCGGCATCCCCTGCAAGGGAGGTTGACTCCGGTGTCGCCTTCACGAATTCACCCTCTTTGTTTTTCACAAGCGCAAACGCCAGCTTGTTCTGGTTGGCGTACGCGAGTTCAATATAGCCGATGCCACCCGGGGTTCCTTGAACGACCTGCGTGACGCCTTCATTGCCCTTGCCGGCCTGACCACCGACCCACTCAACAGCCTTGGCGGCACCAATCTTTTCCTTGAAATCAATGCTTTGGGTCGACAGATAGCTGGTGAAAAGATAGGTCGTTCCGCTGCCATCCGTGCGATGGGTGGGGGTAATGGCCAGATCGGGCAGATTCATGCCTGGGTTTGCGGCGGCAATTTTGGAGTCATTCCATTTGGTGATCTTGCCCTGGAAAATGTCGGCAAGGGTCTGACCGTCGAGCTTCAGATCGCCGCTCAAGCCCGGAATGTTGTAGGCCGCGACAACTGCACCTGCGATGACGGGAATATTGATGATTCCGCCGCCTGCTTTTTCGATCTCTTTCTTGGTCATCGGGGCATCGGTTGCACCGAATTCGAGCGTCTTGCCCGTGATGCCCTTGATGCCACCACCAGAACCAATAGACTGGTAGTCGATGGCGATATCAGGATGAAGCTTCTGAAAAGCCGTCGTCCAACGCTGCATCAGTGGTGCGATGAACGTCGAGCCGGCGCCCTGCATTCGAATTTCCTGAGCCTGGCTGATCGTGGAAATGGCCGACAAGGCCAACGTTGCTAAACCCTTCAACACTCGATTCATAGAGTCTCCTTCGCTTGAGTTGACGGAACAATAAGCGAATCTTATTAACTCTGGATGCTCTTAATATTAAGGTTGTGTTAATTATTAAGACAATCTGATGTCTGCCAAGGGCATGAACACCTATTTCCCAACTATTAAATTAGGTTTATTCGTAAAACTCGCAACAAATACCCCATTCTACCGTCGGTGCAGGAAATCCACATTCGCTTTTCGACCTTCATCTTTCCTTCAGGCTGTCCAAGGTAAAGTGAACACTTCGGACGCGAATGTGATAGAGCAACTGAAGTCGGTGGCAGATTCTTTTTCGAATCCGATACCAACGTCAATTTAATCTATTAAGATGAATCGGGAGAGGAACCGTATGCGGGTTTTGGTGATAGAGGATGAACCGGATCTGCTGTCTGCCCTCACACAATCGCTCCGTGAGGATGGTTATGCCGTGGATGCTGCTTCGGAGGGCCGCGACGGATTATTTAAAGCGCAGGGCAGCGATTACGATGCGATCGTTCTCGATCTAATGCTTCCGGGCATAGATGGCTGGACCCTCCTGCGCGAGCTTCGGAAAACCAAGCCCGTACCCGTGCTGATCCTCACGGCACGCGATGCGCTCCCCGATCGCGTTCGCGGTTTGGATGCCGGGGCCGATGATTATCTCACCAAGCCATTCCAATTAGCCGAGTTATTAGCGCGGCTGCGGGCCCTGATTCGACGCGCCGCCGGTACTGCAAACCCGGTCATCTCTATCGGAGATATCCAGATTGATACGACCGCGCACACCGTGACGCAGGCGGGTCACCCGGTGCTGTTGACGCCGCGCGAATATACGCTGGTCGAGTTTCTTGCCATGCACAAGGGGAAACTCGTTTCCCGCACGGCCATTTACGACCACTTATTCGACGAAGACGATGATTCCCTGTCCAACCTTGTCGATGTGCATATCTCTAACGTGCGGAAAAAGCTTGGCAAAGATTTCATCGCCACGCGTCGCGGTGAAGGATATCAAGTCAATGTTTAGATCCATTCGCTGGACATTGCAGTTATGGCACGCCGGCATTCTCACGCTGGCACTCATCGGGTTCGGGATGGCTACTTACTACGGTAGCCGGCGCGCCAAGTATGCCGAGGTTGATTCAGAGTTGGCCGGGATAGTTCACGCCGTCGCGGCAAAGCTGGGCCCACCCAATCGCCCTCCACCTACCCGCCCGCTCCGAATGGACGATCCAAACTTCCCCGGATTTGACGACCCTCGTCCTCCGCGCGGTGGACCTCCCGGTGACCGACGGCCAGGGCAGCATCCACCGGAAAACCGCCCACCAGACGACCGCCTTCCAAACGGCGGCCCCACCGAAGATCGTCGGCCCGGGGATCGACCCAACCGCGAACTCGTAACACCCCCTGGTTTATACGAGCGATTCGGGGACGGTCACGATGTCGAACCGTACCTAATCATTTGGAAAGCCAACGGAGATCTTTTCAAATCCACAGCGCCCGACCTTCAGGTTCCCGATCCCGGTCGAGCACTGGATACCCCAGAGCCCGTGCGATTTCGACGCCGCGCCGATCTTCGCGAGGCGTACATTCTTGGACCTCTGAATTCTCGCATTCTCGTTGGCCAATCCACGCGCCACCAGGAATCGGAGATGCACCGCCTCGCATGGCTGCTGTTGGCAACCGGCGCCGGCATTCTATCCGTTGGGTTGGCCGGCGGATGGGTTCTCTCGAAGAGAGCGGTCGAACCGATCCAATCCATCACGGCCACGGCGGCGGCGATTTCAGCCTCCCACCTTTCCGGCCGCATCGACACCCTCCGATCCGCCAGCGAACTGGATGCGTTAGCCGGGGTGCTCAACGAGATGTTCGATCGCCTGGAAACCTCCTTTCAACAGCAATCTCGTTTCACCGCCGATGCCTCACATGAATTGCGCACACCGCTGGCCGTCATTCATTCGCACGCGGAATTGGCATTGTCCCGCGATCGAACCGCCGAAGAATACCGCCGCACCATCGAAACCTGCCTGCGCGCCTCCGGCCGAATGAAAGGACTGATCGAATCTCTCCTGCTGTTGGCCCGTGCCGATGCAGGCAAACTGGAGTTGGATTGCCTCCCGGTCGACCTCGGGCAAATCACCGAAGATAGCATTTCAATGCTCAGTTCGCTCGCGGAAGAAAAAACCGTAACGATCGAGGCCGACCTTCCCCCCACCGTCATCAATGGCGACCCCGTGCGATTGGCTCAATTGGTAACCAACCTCCTGACCAACGCAATTCGTTACAATCGCGAAGACGGCAAAGTTCGAGTGACCCTCACGAGCGACGAACAATACGCCATCCTCACAGTTGCCGACACCGGCGTCGGGATTGACGAATCCGATCGAGAGCAGGTGTTCGATCGATTCTTCCGGGTCGACAAACACCGCAACCGTGAAGCGGGGGGCAGCGGCCTCGGATTGGCCATCTGCAAAACGATTGTTGAAGCGCACCACGGAACGATCACAACGAGCCGGGGAACCGCTGGGGAAACACTATTCACCGTGCGATTGCCGATGAATCATGCGAGTGCATCATAAGAGTTCAATCGCCATCGCCCGTTAACCCTGATCGCTTTCGCATCCTTTCACATACATTGTGTATTGATTCAATGATACGATTGATTACACTTGTGCCATGAAAAAAACAACGAAAACATCCACGCGCACCGACGATCAAGGGCGCAGCATGATCAACATCGAATTGTCTCCGGACGCGCAACGCGCGGTCGACCACGCCTGCGATAAAGCCGGCATGAAAAAACGTGAACTGGTCGCGCGCGTACTCCGCTGGTTTGCCGCGCAGGACGATGAGATTCGAGCCTTGGTCCTGGGTTCAATCCCCAAGAGCGTTGCCCCGATGGTCGCCCGGCATCTGCTGGAAACCATGGCCAACGTCGACAGCATCGTCGGACACGTCGACGAACGCGAGAAAAAATCGCGTTAACCATTGATCCACTGGAGCCGCTCGCCATCCGAATGCCGCGCAACCCCAGCTTGGTTTTGCGCGCGGTGGATCATCCGACATCCCCCACAAACCCCACCGGTGGCCGGCGGATCATCTGATGCTTCCAAGCCTCGCTGACCGCCAGCGCCACCACCTCCAGCCGTACTTCCGCCGGCAACATGGCCGAGATCAATATCTCACGCCTGGCATGGTCGCACACACTGCCGCACTGTTTACGACCCTGCTTCAATGGCCCGTCGACCAAACGAAAATCATACGTCTCCAACCCGATTTCCAATCGCATCCGAACTCCTTTCAACTACCGAACATTATGCTAACAAACGAATCTCGTATTGCAAGAAAAAAAATACATTTACGTGTGTTTTGTGAAATGCTGATGGCGTCGTTAGATTCAATCTAAACGGAGCCTCATCATTCACCACTTATCTCTGCGGCGTTCCGCGATTGGCAGACCACGGCGATGGAAGGATTCTCCATGTCACGATTTAAATCCAAGACTGCGTGCGCATGTCTGTTGTCCGCTCTCGGAATCGTCCTGCTCCACGGCGTCAATTCCCCGGTCGGTATCCACCCCGTGAACGCTGCCGTGGCCCCTACCAACATCAAAGCCTCCGATATCACGAACACACTCTATGGCTTCACGTCTTTCCCTTACGATTTTACGCTGGAAGCCGTCGTTAAAACGCGCGAAACCATTCTCCCGCATTCAACCTTGTACGCCCTGGACTTCGACAACGGCATCCCCTGGAAAGAGGCGCTAACCAATGCTCCATTCCCGGCCCGCGTTCAGCGCGAGTGGGATGACAATGCCAATGGCATTCCCAAAGACCACGTCGTTTATCTTGGCTTAGCCCCGCTGGATAAGGATCGAAAATCCCTCGCCCCCGCCACCGGCGAGCAAGAGCGCATCGCGATGCCGAAGGAATTGAAGGACGCACCGTTGGACAGCGATGCGGTGAAAAAAGCGTATCTCAACTACGCCCGCCGCGCCGTCAACCAGTTTCATCCACGGTTTCTCAACCTGGGAATTGAAGCCGGCCAGATGATGTCGAGAGACTTCGGGCGCTGGCCACAATTTGAACACCTCTATGAACATGTCCGCTCCGCCTTGAAAAAAGAATTTCCTGAGATGCAGATCGGCATTTCGTTCGGCCTTGGCGATTTGCGATCCAGCCATGAAGCCAAAGCCGCCAAGACCGTCATTGCCGCCAGCGATTACGTCGGCCTGAGCTTCTACCCCTATGCCTCCTCCTTCGACGAAAAATTCGGTGCCCCGCCCTACCGCGGCGACAAACCCTGGCGCGAACCCCTCGCCTGGATTCGCGCCTATACCGACAAACCCATCGCCCTCTGCGAAACCGGATTCACCTCGCAGGATATCTCCGTGCCGCAGTTTGCTTTGAATATGAAAGGGAGTCTTGAAGCACAAGCCGACTTCACCCGGGAGCTATTCGAGATTGCCCACCATGATCGCTATGCCTTCGTCATCTGGTTCCTAGCGATCGACTATGACGCCCTCTACACCAAGATGCCAGCTGGATCCGACGCGATGAAGCTATGGAAGAATATCGGTTTTATCGATGGGAATTTCCACGCGAAACCAGCGTGGGAAATTTGGAAGAAGGGGGTGGAGGCGTCAAAACAGTAGTTTCCGCACGGTGCTTGAAAAGTGATTTGTGGCACGGGCTTTCAGCCCGTATTGAGAACTGCTGAATCCCCATCAATGGCACGCGCCGATCGCCGGCCGATCATCCGGGGCGATCGACTTGCCTCTGAAATCGCGCAGCCCGAACTCGATATCAAACGGCTTCAAATCCAAGCCACGGTGGGTAGAGTCGGGTGGAAGAACGAACGCGGTGAGTTTCGAGAATCGGGCCAGCTCGCCAGGTCTTCCACGGTTGGAGTTCAAATCAAAATGAGGGTCGGTGAATACGCCCACAGGCTTGCCGTCAAGCATTTCTTTTCCAGCCAATCGCCAGGTCAGAAGATCAGGAATATTGTCCTTTGCGATCTGAGCAAAATCACCGCCGCCGGCGCTCCAATAGAGATTTCCCTGGAACACCATGTCTTTGGGATTTTTGTGGTCCGCCCGGATCAGCGGCGCTTTGCCGAGGGAGATGATGGCGTTGTTGCGAAACGCAACACCC
The DNA here is from genome assembly GCA_038230975.1 of Tepidisphaerales bacterium. Classification (GTDB taxonomy): domain Bacteria; phylum Planctomycetota; class Phycisphaerae; order Tepidisphaerales; family Tepidisphaeraceae; genus JANXVV01. The sequence continues at coordinate 1,767 of JBBRMF010000237.1, read as the reverse complement.
AGTTCCCGCCCACGCAGGTTGACCACGCCCTCGGCGGGCTGGCGCGTGATGAAGGTGTTGTGGTATACCTCCAGGCCAGAGATCCCGCTGCCATCGTTGCCAACCGTGATCGCGCCGTATTGCCGCTTCCGAGTGGAGTCGTTTTCACTGATGTTAAATCGGACAACGTTGTTCTGATGCTGATGCGGCGATCCCGCATAGGTATAGACGAGAATCCCGGCCCCATCGTTATCATGGCTGTAGTTGTACTGTAGAACGCAGTTGGTGCATCCACCATCCAGATCGAAACCATCGCCATCGGGGGCCTTACCTGTGTGGTTGCGAAAAGACTCGCAGTTTTGAATGGTCACACGATTGGCAACACCGGTCCAGATCCCGCACGGACCACCGCTCCCGGCATCGCATAAAGCTCCGTTTTCATAGGCGACGCAACCATCCACCAGTCCGCCATCGCAGTCTTCGACCAGAATGCCGCTCCCGGAATGGTTTTTCAGATAGCGCGGGTCACCGCGGTTTTCATAGGTGCGGCAGTCGCGAATGGTGATATTGGCATTCGCATAGCGTGTGGCGTGTTCGTCCCAACAACCGGTGATGAGAATGCCAAAGTACGCGTTATCATGACAATCGCAACCCGTGATTTCGACATCTTCAAATCCGCTTTTGCTCCGGTCAATCGCTACACCGCCCACAAAAATTCCGGCCCCCTGTGGCGGTTGAAATCCATCAGGAGCATCCCCGTGGGGTATTTCGCGCCCGAAACCTTTGGCCTCAATATTTCGGATTCGCAGGTATGAAAGTCGCACGTTGTTCGGCAGTGTATTGACGAGCGCGACCCCGCAGCCGTGATTGAGCAGGCAATCCTCTCCGATACATACAAGATTCTGGATTTCGACCCCGCCCGCGTTCTCAATGTGTACCGCATCACCGACCCCCGCTCGAATGATTGCGCGGCCTTCTCCATAGGATTCGATCACGATCGGAGTCTTCGGGGTGCCGGAAGACTTTGCGCCCAGCGATAGTGGGCCGTCAAATATCTTTCCGGCTGCAAGTCGAATGCGGTCGCCGGGCTTATAGATTTGTTGGCTGGCACGCGCCAACGTCTTCCAAGGCTGATCAATTGAGGTGCCCGGTTGATCGTCGCTCCCGTCGGGATGAATGTAATAAACGATGTCAGCCCGCGCGATACTTGCAATCAGCAAGGTCGCGGCGAAAACCCAAATTATGGAAAAACGTGTCATCGCACCCTCGCATTCTGGAAACCCAAATTCTAACCCCACGACCTCGGCACCCGCCACCCCCGGCTAGACACAAAAGCCGATAAGTACCAATGCCATTAACTTATGACCGATTCCCGCGATTTTGCACGGAATTCACTGGTCGGCGGCGCGTCGGATACCTTTTAGCCAGCGATTCCCTGCAATTTGATGCGGGTGCCGCCCGTGATGCGATTTCCAATTCCATTTTCAAAAGCTTAAGCCCGTAGGGTCCGCACTGCGGACCGATTCCATCCCTATTCAAAAACCGTCGCCTCACGTGAATCGTTCGCGGCCCGTGCTGCGCATAATCCACGGTGACGCCACGTAAGCGATATTCGGTAATCGACGGTGTTTGGCAGGTGAGCCGATGGTCCGCAGTGCGGACCCTACGAGCCAACAAAAACAGGCCGCCCCTTTCGGAGCGGCCTGCCTCATTCAACTCACCTCAATCAAAACTTCACCGTCGCCACGAAAACCGCTTTGGGCACTTTCAGCACGGGTAGGAAAGTAT
>JBBRMF010000236.1:0-8211 GCA_038230975.1 Tepidisphaerales bacterium | reverse complement strand
ATCAGTCTCAAAGGCCAGCGATTCCTATGCTCGCTGGACCCGGATTACCTCATCAATGGACTTAAGCAATAAAACTACATGCGGAGGCCCTGGATCAGCACGGTGGATATCGGCAAATCTATCTGCGACCGGTTGGAAAAACGCGACAAATCTCGTGTTTGGATGGCATTTTGTTGCCATCCATTATTATCGGACGCCGATCCATCCTGGAAATTGGGGGCTGCGAAGTCAGCCCGCGCGCAATACTTGGGGAAATCGTCCGATTCAAAACTGACTTTCGATCTTGCGCGGATTTCGTCAGGATGAATTTCCCCCGGCATGGGGGCTGTGTAGGGTTTTGAACGGTGTCTGCGAGTCGAAAAGGGGACACTCCCGAATGCCATTCACTTAAGTCATAACTAATTTCTAATTTAGGACATCAACCTCGCCACTACTTCCGATTGCCATCAATATGCGGTTGGCTAATGCGCGGAATTGAATCTTGCAATCTTGAACCGCTGCCGAATGTCCCCCGATGGCACCGTCCGCGGCGGACAAATCGAACATCGGTTTTCGCGCATCCTGCGCCATCGGCATGAGACTTTTGAAATGCTTTAGCATGGCGAGTTTGTTTGGGTCATCATCAATCGACACCGCCGTGGGAGGCTCCTGTAATATTTCTTTCGCATAGCTATTGGGAATGCGGTTGGCCCACTGCAAATAAGATTTAACGGGTCGATTCTCACGCACGGATGGATTCAAAAGAACATACCCGAGTGGTTTCATCTGACCGGATGGAAGCGACATGCCAGTGGGAACTTTACCTTTACGGCGAGAATTCCAACCTTCCCGCCATTCTCTCAGCGTCGGTCCTAGATTGCGAAGGCCTTGAAGGGAAAATAAGTCGGCCCCCAACGGAATCACCACGAAGTCTGCCGCGACCAATGCCGCCCGATTCATCGCTCCAATATTCGGGCCGACATCCATCAGAACGATATCGCTTTTCTGGTCCTCTGCGACAGTCTTCATGGCGCGGTGGAATGCGGTGACCACCCGGAAGCCATCTCCGGCAATTGGAGCCTTGTCATCAAGGCATTTACCCCATGCGTCCGACAAGCGATCCTCGAACGTGCTGAGTCCTAGATCGCCTGGAATCAGGGCTAAGCGCGGGGTGATTTCTACCGGGATCGGATTACGCAAGTCACCGAGGCTTTCGATGAGCGGTTCGATGCTGCCCAGGATCGTGAGCGGATGGGGACCGTCCGGCCACAGTTTTTCCAACTCTGGTTCATCCAGGAACATGCTCGTGAGATTCGATTGCGGGTCCAAGTCAACTGCGAGTACGCGGTGCCCCAAATCGTGGAACATCCACGCGAGATGGTAGACCATGGATGTCTTACCCACCCCGCCTTTATTGTTGAAAAATGTGATCGTTTTCATGGTCTCTTCCCCACAATCATCGCAAGATGATTTTCCCCGACCACATAGCGGAGTTCCGGGCTCCGGTTTTTTAACAGCCAGTTCTTTGCTAATGCAATTCCCCGCCCGAACCGGTTTGCGAAGCCCAACGTCTTGGCGGCCTCGGCCAGGACAGGGTTTCGATACGATGTGCCATCATCGGGAAATTGATCTTTAGAAAGGTCGCCGTAAAGAGATCCGGGATTCTGGATCTCGATACGGTCGGAAAAATGATTGATCGAGATCGGAGTGGTTGAATCGTCATAGTTGCGGTGAATCACGGCATTGATCAAGAGTTCGTGAAGGGCAATCTCGGGATAATCCGCAACGGTCTCATCGGTGAGATCGGCTCGACGCACCGGTCGATGATTGGCCAGATCTCTGGCCAATCGGTCGAGATCGCGCATCACATTTATAAGGTCACCTGATATCGTCAGGTCTTTAAGCGGCGTATCGGCCTGCGAGGCACCATCGTATTTGACATACTGTATGTAAGCTCCCGGAAAAAAGGACAGGGGGTCTTTTCCAAACAGCAAGACCGCCCCATTGGTGGGAGCGGTACGCTTCTTGTGAAAAAAGCGAAGTGACCCGAGTTGCTCTTCGACCGTGCGACCATTTTCTTCAAGCACTTCCTGTGAGACACCGCGCGGAAGGTAATTGAGCTTAAAAAGGTCTAACGCAAGGTCATTTAAAGAAGCGTCAACGCACGCTCGGGTATCCCAGGTTTTGGCGCGATCAACGCGCCGTTCTTCCAATCGCCGTTCCTGTTCGGTGCTCGCCCGATCCCTGGATGACCCGGTGCGAATCCAGACTGTTTGCTGATATCGCACGGGGGGCATATCCGAGGGTTGAACTTCAACCACCGCAAATTCAACCCCAAGATGCTCCGCTTTGTAGACGTGCATGTTGGGCAGGGGAAGAATATTACCGTTATCCCGAAGCCCCGCGAGACTTTCCAGCAATCGCTCGTTGATCTGGACACCGGTTGGCTTGCCATTTCTGTCCACCCCGACAAAAAGATACCCTGGTAGACCTGATCCGGGCATATCGTTGGCGAACGCGCAGATGGCTTCGCAAAACTTATCGGTCTTCGTCAATGATTCGGTTCGTTCCACGCGGAACGACTCCAGATCGGAAAGCAGTGCGGGGATGTCCGGCATAAGTCAAACTCCACCGACCGCGAACCGGATCAGGCTTGTGCCAAATAATCAGGCAAATACACTTGTCCATATCGACCCGGCAATCTCAATGATCGACTTGGACTGCGGTGAAATCAAGTGCGATGTTCCGTCCATTGGCCAGAATTCCTTATGAACGCGGGAGCAGAAAACGGGACAACCCCGGGCATACTTGCCAATCGCGTCCGATAACTTTTGTGGGTGAGGGCTCATCACCACCGTCAAGCCCGGCGCGCCCTGCATCCCCGGAAACATTTCTGCACGCCGGTCTAAATGCGGCTTGACTGAGGGTCGATAAATCATTTGTAGGGAGTCGCAAGGCAGGGCTGCATCGCGACTCTATAACTCGCCGCTTTCCCAGTTTGCCACTCAGACAGATGTATCGTACGTCTCCACGGCGGCGAGTGGATTTAGCGTGTTTTGAGCTGCCGGGAGCTGAAGGATTATGTTCAACCTCGTGAAGAATTCTCTGGGTGGAATGTTTGGCAACAAGGCAAACCCCATTGGCGTGGATTTTGGGACCGATAGCCTGAAGATGGCACAGGTCACGCTTGAAGGGGGCGAACCGCGGCTGATTGCGGCCGCTTCTGCGGAAGTGCCGAGCCATGTCCGTAACAACCAGGCGGCTCGGTTGACGTTCTTCACGGAGACGGTTCGAGAGTTGTTGTCGACCGGTGGTTTTAAAGGCCGCCGCGCGATTCTCGCGCTTCCTGCGGCTTCGATGCACATCCAACATCTGCGTTTGGCCAAAATGGACGATGAGATGATGAAAAAAGCACTGCCCTGGGAAGCGCGCGGCAAACTGCCGATCGATCCTTCGCAGGCGCTGATGCGTCATTTAATTGCCGGCGAAATTTACCATGAATCCGAGCCGAAAAACGAAATCATATTGATGGCCGCCGCTCGGGATATGGTCAATCAACTTTTGGATGCCGCCGCCAAAGCCAAGCTTGATGTAATCGGCATGAGCGTGGAACCGAGTGCGCTGGTGGATTGCTTTGGACACATCTATTTGCGTGCGGAAGATTTTACGTCCGTCAATTGTTTCGTGGATATTGGGTGTGCCTCATCGCGAGCCGTGATCGCACAGGGGTCGAAGATTTTGTTTGCTCGGTCGATCAAGATCGGTGGCGAACATCTGACCCGCGCCGTCGCCAGCCAGTTGAAGATGGGGATGGAGGATGCCCGCATGCTTCGCCTGAAGCTTTGCTATCAGCAACCGGGGCTGGAAGATCAGCACCATAAACAGTCGATTGAATCCGACGCCGAATGCAGCCCCGCCCCCGCCGGCCGTGTGAACCCGAATTCAAAATTCCGTACGAATGGAAGCAACGGGGAAGGCAGTGAAGTCAGCACCCTTACCGCCGAAATCCGGGATAACGCGGCGACTCAAAAGCGCAGCACTGATCCAAAGGCCCAGCAGGCGTTGGTCGAAGAGGCCTGCCAAGTACCGCTGAACCAGTTGGCGAGCGAGCTGGATTTGTGCCGCCGTTACTATGAATCGGCGTTCCCGACCAAACCGATCGACCGATTGATTTTTGTCGGCGGTGAGGCGAAGCATCGCTCACTGTGCCAACATATTGCCCGTGAAATGTCGCTGTCTGCGCAAATTGGCGACCCCCTGATTCGCATGGGTCGCACGACAAACGTGGGGATCGAAAGTGGTCTGGATCGCCGCCAATCGCAACCGGGCTGGGCGGTGGCGATCGGACTGACATTAGGCCCGACTTCCAATTCCCCTGTTGCTGCGGCTGTGGACGCGAAATAGAGCCGCCTGAAAAAATTCTCCCGCTGATTTTGAGGTAACCATGAACGCACCGAATCAACTTAGTTTTCTGCCGGATGACTACCTGGACCAAAAGGCCCAGCAGCGGACAAACGCCATTTGCGCGTCGCTGTTTGCGTTGGTGGTGGCATGCGCCGGGGCGGCGTTCCACATCACGGAAAAGTCGATGAAGAGTATCGAACGCGAATACGCGGACGTGACTCGCCGCTATGCGGAAGCTGCAGCTCCGATCGAGCGATTCAAGAAGATGCAGGATCAGCAGAAGCGGATGGAGGCACACGCCGCGCTGTCAGCATCGTTGTTAGAGAAGGTTCCGCGTGCGTATTTGCTGGCGGAGATCACCAACGCTCTGCCTGGGAATGTTTCATTGCTGGATTTTACGCTGGACGCGCGGCCACGGAATGCGGTGGCTAAACCGCAACCGGCCAAGACGATATACGAGCAGAATAAGGCGGAAATCGACGCGGCGGCCGCTGCCAAGGCGATCAGCCTGCCGAAGGTTTTCGATATCGCTTTGAAGATCACCGGGGTTGCGGAAAACGACGTGAAAGTGGCTGCGTTCATGAACCAGTTAGCCAAGTCCAAACTTTTCCGCGATGTGAATCTGATTGTCAGCGATGAATATCAACCTTCTTCGAAGGATGAAAAGCAGCGGAAATTCCAGATCGAAATGGCACTTTCACCTGAGGCGGAAGTGAAGCCGCAGGATGTGCGTAAGCAAGCGAAAGTGGTCGAGTTGGATACGAAGTAATCCGTTCCCACTCACGGGGAATGCCGAAGGCGGGGATAGATGCAATTGAATTGGAGTTTATATGAAATTCGGATTTCGCGAGTTGCTGTTTTTTATTGTGATGCTCGCATTCCTGGGCAGCACATACTTCTTCGTGTTCGCCAAGGCCAATCAGAAGCGTGAGGCCCTGCGCATTGAAATTCTGCACAAACAGCAGGCTCTGGCAGATTTGCGTCAGTCGACCGCCGGAATAGACGATCTAAACAAAAAGATCAAAGACCTGCAGGAAGCGATCGCATTCTTCGAATCGAAGCTGCCGCAGGAAAAAGAATTCGACAAGATTCTCAAGGAAGTCTCGCAGATGGCCGAAGCCAATTCGCTTCAGACCAAGACGGTGCGAACTCTGAAGCAGGAACGTTGCTCGAACTACAGCGAGCAACCGATTCAGATGAGCCTGACGGGCAACTTCAATGGGTTTTATCTGTTTTTGCAGCAGTTGGAAAAACTGCCGCGCATCACGCGGATCACGAGCATGTCGCTGCAGAAGATCACCGATCGGGACGGTGAAATGCAGGCGACCCTGACCTTGAGCATCTTCTTTGAACCTGAAGGCTCCGGGGCCACTTTCGCGGGCGTCCAGTAAGTCCGCCACCTCGCGTATCGGACGCGACTTTTTGAATGTTTGGATCTGACCAGAGGATGCCATGAACTTCGCCAATCTGAAAGATGTGGATTCCGAGACCCCCGCACCGAATGCGAGTGGAACCGAGGAGCAAAATGCGGAAGACACCGCGAGTGACGGCTTCAACGCCGAAAACGAGGAGAGCGACTTTAGTTCAACGGGAAGAAAGCCGATCAATCGCAGTGCCCTCACGCTGTTTGTAATCATCGCGATCGGTTGCGCCGCCACTTACTTTATGTATTTGCGAACCGGTCCCCAATCCGCGCGCGCCGCTGATCCAACGTTGGCCAGCGCCGAAAGCACGATCGACGACTTTATGAAGGGCGGCAACTCCAACATTGCGCTGTTGCGTCGACTGCTCGATGGCACCGCCAAAATCGTCGAACAATTCCGCGACTATACAAATGTCGCGCAGATCCCGCTGAGCGACCTGAAAGCCAACCCGTTCCATTCCATGGCCGCCAAACCAGAACCGGGGGAAGACCCGGTCGAAATTGCGCGCATCAAGAAAGAGGCCGAACGCGCAGCGCTTATCAAAACTGTCGGTGCGATGCAGCTTCAATCGATTGTGATTCGCCAGAACAAAAAAGCCTGCATGATCAACAACACGATGTACCAGGAAGGCGACACGGTCGACAACTTCTCGGTGGAAAAAATTAATCAGGGTGGGGTCATCGTGAAGAGCGGTTCGTATCGATTTGAATTGAAGATGAGCAAGTGATCCTATGTTTGGCCGCCGCACCACAACCTCTGCCACCCTGGAAGCCGCATCGGAATCCACGTCGATAAACGACGAGATGACCGACATCTCCCCACCTCAGGATGTGTTGCAGCTCTTCACGCCGAAGAAGGAACGGGTCCGCAAATCCGTTGAACAGATCCTGCTGGACGGCGGCCAAATCACCCAGGAGCAACTGACGGCGGCGCGAACCGCACAAACGCAAACGCCCGGGAAACAGATCGCCCAGGTTCTGCTGACGATGAACGCGGCCAGCGAGTCGCAGATTCTTTCCGCTCAAGCCGAGTGCATGGGACTGGCCTTTGAAGTGCCGGACCGAAGTGAAGTGGATATCCAGGCATTTTCCCTGCTCCCTCCCGATTATATTCGCAAGCAGTTAGTGCTCCCTTTACGTTTCGACGGCAAGGCGTTGGTGCTCGGCATGTCCGACCCGGCCAACGTTTTCCTGGTCGATGAAGTGAAGCGGAAGACCAAGCGTGATTGCCGAATGGTCGTCACTCCGACCGCCGATATTATTCGCCTGCTCGAGCAACTCACGAGCAGCACCGCCGCGGATGTGAAGGTCGATGAAATCATCAAGGACATGGCCGACGACGACGTGCAAATCGTCGAAAACGCCAAGGATGATGTTACCGATCTCGAAAAGGCAGGCAGCGAATCGCCGGTCATTCGCTTCGTCAATTTTTTGATTTTTGATGCGATTAAACAGGGCGCAAGCGATATCCATATCGAGCCGAAGGAAAAGACGCTCAAGGTTCGCTATCGAATCGACGGCATCCTGTTTGAGTCGATGAATCCGCCGCATTCGATGCATTCGGCGATCGTTTCGCGCATGAAGATCATGGCGAATCTGGATATTTCTGAACGCCGCCTGCCGCAGGATGGCCGCATTCGCACGATCGTTCACGGGCGGAAAGTCGATCTTCGCATGAGCACGCTGCCGACGGGATTCGGTGAAAAAGTCGTCGTGCGAATTCTGGACAATCGATCGATCAATGTCCCGCTGGAAGACCTGGGATTTGGCGAAGATTCGATGACGATCTGGAAAAACCAGATCGACATGCCGCACGGCATTTTGCTCGTGACCGGCCCCACGGGTAGCGGCAAAACCACCACGCTTTACTCATCGCTGCGTTGCATGGATGGCGAAAAGCTGAACATCAGCACCGTTGAAGACCCGATCGAATACAACCTTCCTGTAGCCAACCAGGTTCAAGTGCATGAGCGCATCGGCATGACTTTCTCAGCGGCTCTGCGGTCGCTTTTGCGACAGGACCCAGACGTGGTGATGCTGGGTGAAATCCGCGATGCGGAAACCGCGCGCATTGCAGTGCAGGCCGCCCTCACGGGGCACTTGGTGCTGAGCACACTGCATACCAACGATGCGCCCGCCTCCATCACTCGACTGATTAATATTGGCGTTGAACCGTACCTCATCAGCGCGGCGGTCAACGCAATTCTGGCTCAACGACTGGTTCGAAAGATTTGCCAGACCTGCCGTGAAGACTACACGCCCACGGATGAGATGCGAGAATTCCTGACCATGCAGGGTTTCACCTCTGAAAAAGTGTTTCGCGGCAAGGGTTGCGATCGTTGTCGAAAGACCGGCTATTCCGGTCGACTGGGAATTTACGAACTACTGGTGATGGATGATCAGCT
>JBBRMF010000235.1:0-8267 GCA_038230975.1 Tepidisphaerales bacterium | reverse complement strand
CGCTGCCGTTGGTCGGACCTTGCTCATTTGTATAGGGGCCGGCAACGAGCAAGCGACCATCGGGCTGCGATACCACGGCCATGTCACCCAAACCGATTTGTGCATTCGGTATCACAGAATTGCCGCCCACATATGTAGATCCGATCGTCCAATCGCTCTGCGCAACCCCAGGACTCACATGGAACGTCTGCGTCGCAACCGTTTTGGCCCCATCCTGATCCGTCACGGTCAAAGAGACGACATAGTCCTTCGCTGTATCTGACGAATCCGGAGTGAACGCCAACGTCGGTAGCTTCACCACGGTGCCTACAGGCAAAGTCCAAGTCGAATTCTGGGACTGGCTTACTGACCAGGTATACGACAGTGAATCATTCGTGCCCCCCGCGTCGCTGGCTCGGCTGCCGAGGACCAGCATTCGACCGGCCAGCGGCGTTTGGGTTGAGGCGATAATCTGAACACCCGCCGGCGCGAGATTGCTTACTGTGACTACTTTCGAGGATACGATACTTGACACACCACCGGCCGGGGGAAGGGTTGCGGTGACGGTGTAGGTCCCGGTTGCCTGGGCAAAAATGAGGGTGGTGCCGACACTGCTCGCGACAATCTTGGTGCCGCGCGTCACCGTCCATACCGTATTTGCCGCCTGCGAACCGCTTGCGGTGTAGGTGGTCGTGGAGCCTTCATCCACAATGCTTGGTCCCTGGATTGCTTCGGTCTGCATCGAAAGCTGAACATTGTCGACCAGCGCATAACCGGTTCCAGTGCTGGAGCCTGAGATTTGAACGGTGTGCGTTCCCGCGGCAACATCGAATCCAACATTGTACGACTGATAGCCCGTTACAGGCGTGACGGATGCTTTTACATCTCCATCGACGATGACTTGAATCAATTCCGGTGTGGTCTCGCCCGTGACCTTTGCGGCCGAAAATGAAAGCGTGTAATGACCCGCCGCCAATGTCACATTCTGGCTGACAAATCCAAACCCCTGTAAAAACGCTTCCTGCTGACCATTCGGTGGATTCTCGCTGGCACTGGACGTAAAGAGCGACGAATTGTGGTTGGCGATACCCGCAGCACCCTGTCCGGACATTTGCTGCACCATTGTCCAGGTGGAACCGTTTGGTGCAATCTGCGAGGTACCGCTGGTGAGCGCGGGCGTCTCGAAACTATCGGTAGTGAACGACGAAATAGTTGGCGCGATTTGCGCGCGAGCCGTCCCTGAAGGAACGCCCACCAAGGTATTGATCTCAGCTGAGACGCGATAGTATCGTGCCGCGCCTGCGACGACCGTTGAGTCGGAGTAATGCGTCTGCGCATTACCGACGAGTTCATAGCCTTGCCACGCTGCATTGTCCGGTGACCATTCCACCTTGTAGCCCGTCGCTCCTGGCAATGCGTCCCAGACCAAGTCCACGCGGCTTGCGGCAGCGCGTGTGACACGAAAGTTTACGGGGGAAGTGGGAGGCGCAACCACAACGACCTGATTGTTGGGCTGATAGCGCGCCAATGCAATTTTGGTATCGCCGGACAGTTGCGAATATCCTGCCAGTACGATCCGACCATCGGGCAGGATGCTCATCGAACGTGCCACATCCGTACTGACCCCTGAAACGCTAGTGCCGAAATCAGTCGTCAGCTTTCCACCGTTGCCGAACGTCGGATCGAGCGTTCCGTCAAAATTGAGACGTGCCAGCGCGAAATCGGATCCTGTTCCCGTGGAAGACGCAGCGGTCGCGGTCCCCGCGAGCACAATCTTTCCATTTGCGTCGATGGCGCTTGAGTACGCGATGTCATTTCCACCGGCGAAGTCCACCGTAACCTTACCTGCACGGGCGCCACTGTTCACCCAGGGGCCAAATCCAGTAGCACCTGCGGTGTCGGGCACGCCTCGAGCATCATAGCGCGCCACCGCGAAGTCCGAATTGTTCGGTGCGGAACTCGGAATCTCGGAACCCGCAGCCACGATTTTCAAGGTTCCAAGAGTCGTATCAGGTTCCAGAACGAGGGTGAAATCCGAATCGGAACTGAACGAGCCGCTGCACGCACCCGCCCCGCCCGAGAAATCCGTTAGCACATACCCTTTACTGGTTGAGGCCCCAAAATAGTCAGTGGGGTCTCCTACCGAGCCATTGTCTATCGAACCATCGTATCGCAGACGGGTCAGCGCGAAATCGGTGTTGGTGCTCTGCGCATTATTGTACGCATACCCGCCGAGTACGATGCGCTGCGGACCGTAGGTCATGGCACTTTCAAGTACAATGGCCTGACAGGAGATGGACAAAGCCGGGCCGGTAAACGGAATCAATTCCGTGCCAGGCGCGTAACCGTTGGCACCGGCTGAATTGAATCGAGCCGTGTCTAAGATACCGTGGGAATCCAATCGGGCAACGGCGAATGCCTTGATGTTTTTGCTGGCGGTTCCTGCGACGATAATCCGACCGTTCACATCGATCGCTAACGCGTTTACCTGGTCATTGGAAATACCGGCGGTTCCAAAATCGATCGTCGTGAAACCGGGTCGGTTTGTGTTTGTCGGAGTACCAAAACCGTCATTGAGGTCGGTGTCCAGCGTGCCATCGCTGGTAAACCGCGCAACGGCAAAGTCAAATCCTTTGGTGGCGGAATTCACATTCGTCGTCCCACCCACCACAATCTTACCGTCGGGTTGGATCGCCATAGCGTACGCTTTATCACTGGTGCCACCCAAATCCAATTTGGTGTACCCAGAATGCAAGCCTGCATTGACCGCCCCAAATGATGTGTCGAGGATCCCAGTGTTGGTATAGCGAGCGAGTACAAAATCACCGTTACCGGCAACACCCGCAACGAGAATTCTTCCAGACGAATCGACGGCCGAAGCATATCCGCCATCTGTAGAATTTCCCGGGGTGATATCGGTTAGACGTAGCCCATTGATGCCAAAAGCAATATCCAAGCCCAAGGGCTGAGCGGTCGCGGTGTAGTTGTTGGTGTCTTTTGCGGTCGCCGTGATTGTATACGTTGCAGCGGTGTTCGCGTAGGTGTGCGGGACGCTTGGCCCGTTGGCATAGACGATCGGAACATGGTTGCTGTCCCCCCAGTCAATTGACCAAGAAGTTGGTGTCGTCGTTCCCGTGGAACTCAGATTAAGAGTATACGGTTGGCCTCCGGTGACAGTAGGACTGCCACTGATACTCGGCGAAAAGCTCAACAAAATTCGCTGCTCGAGTTGCGTGAGTTCAAAGATCGGTAGCTTGGACGACCGAGATTTGCTTTTCGATTTTCGCCGTTTTTCCTGCCGGTTTTGAGATGATGAGCCTAAAATGCCGCTGTCCACGCCTGGAGAAAACCAGGTCCCGTCCATCGATGCTCCTCCCCCAATTTGTGGGGCTTCGGTCAAACAACGGCTCTATGCGATTTTAAGATTTCACCCCAAACGGCAAGTGATGGCGAGAATGTAGACACCGTCGAAACGCGTGTCAATCTTTATCTGTCAAGAATTGTTTAACGCTCACACCACGTTCGCCACATGGCAAAAAATGCCTGCTCCAGTTTGTGCGCAAAGTGTTTCTTGTTGCACAATTCAGAGTTCAGCAATTGATCACGGAGAGTCATTCGATAATCAACTAACCTCTTTCGGTTATTTGCAAGTGAACCAGCGAGATTGATATATTTATCCGATGAATTTGCGATTAACTCTGGCAGGTTCGCCATGGTGAGGAAGCTCACGATCGACCTTGAAACATAGCTACTTCCCGCCAATGCAATGACGGGAACTCCCATCAAGAGTGCGTCGCACGTCGTGGTCATTCCATTGAACGGAAACGTGTCGAGCGCGATATCGATCTGTCGATAGCGTTCCAAATATTCACGGCGCGTGTGCGTTTTGGCGACGAGATCAAGACGATTGCCGGGAATTCCGGCCGACACGACCCGCTCCCTCACGCTTCGGTTGTTCTCGGGTCCACCGGTGATGGCGATCATCAGTCGCGCCGTTGGAACTTCGCGTAACAGCCGCGCCCAAAGTTCGAGCACCGACCGATTCATTTTGATCGGTTTATTGAAAGAACCGAACGTGATGAATCCGTTTCGAAGCACGGGAGGAACGTCAACTTCGGGAAATGACTCGCCTTCAACGTCCGGCGCATAGCACCACTGTCCCTGAGGCAGATAGAGCAATTGCTCGGTGTAGGATTGTTGATTCGAGTTCGGCGGATCGTGATACATATCCGTCCATCGGTAATCCATGGTGTGGAGACCGGTCGTGTCGACGTATCCGTTGAAGGTCAGTTGGATCGGCGCAGGCTTGCGGGCAAAAACCAACATTCGATTCCCACCGGCGTGCCCGGTCTGATCGACAAGGATATCGATTCGATCCTCGCGAATGCGCTGGGCAAGTTGTACATCCGTGAATCGAGACGTATCCGTCCAATGTTCGAACGCAGCTTTGCATCGAGAGGTCACACGGTCTACCGTTTTGACATCACTGTAGGCGAACAGTTCAAAATGTTCTCGATCCGCGTGTTCCAGCGCCCCATAGAGAAAGTACGCGACCGGGTGGCTGCGAAAATCGGCGGACACATAGCCGATTCGCAAACGCCGATTTGGGTTATGATCATTGTCGAATGAGTTTCTCGATGAAAGATCGGGATACAACGCTTCGGCATGCAGCTTGGCCCACCGCTGATGTTCGGCGAACAGTGTTTCCGGTGAGATCTCTGGATCGTAGTGCAGCGTGTAGAGTAAATCACTGTGTGCGATCGCGGCCGAAGGATGCGGCGGTGGCCAGGCTTCAATCACGGCGCGGTGACAAGCGATGATGCCTTCCACGTTCCTCGCCTCCCCGTGTGCCGAGCCGAGACCGCTGATGGCTGGAGCGTGATTGGGTCGAATCCGCAGTGCGGTTTCATAGGCGGTGATTGCTTCATCGATATGACCGAACCAGCGAAGGACGTTGCCGCGATGCGTGTGGGCTTCCACATAAGCCGGATTGAGCGCGATAGCGCGATCGAAAGCGACCAGGGCTTCCTGCCATCGTGCCAACCGCTCCAGGGCAGCGCCGAGATTGTTGTGAGCGGCGGCGAACTGCGGGGCGATCTCAATCGCAGTCGTCAGCGGTTGGATCGCATCAGCCGCTCGACCATTCTTGGCGAGGATGCTCCCATAATTGGAGAGGACATGCGGCTGATTCGGTTGAATCTCCAGCGACCGCCGAATCAGTTCCAGCGCCTCGCCGTGGTGGCCCATCTCGTGATAGAGCATACCGAGCAAGTGCAACGCGTCTGCGGAGTCATCTTTCTGTGCAAGGATTTGATGATACAGCAATTCGGCCTCCGGACGTCGACCCTGTTTGTGATGTTCGACGGCGATCGCGAGTTGCCTTGCGTGTGCTGTTTGCTGCTCCCCGGATTGCATGCACAAACTCCCTGCGTGTGTCGCACGTCCATGGTACCCACGAACGACGGCCTACTACGACCAAAGTACCTTATCTCACTGCTCGACGAAGTGCCACTCCGTCACCCTCTCGCACCAGGATGTTTGAGATTTGGGTATACCCAACTGTGCGCTGTCGCGTCGAAACCGCATTGGCAATACTTCCAATTTCAACTCAGTAAGTCGCGAAAAAGGAGGCAGACTTTTCAGGATTGTGCCCGCGTCGATCGTACAGTTTCTTGGTCGACGGGTCGGCGTGGCCGACGTCTCGCTGCACGTCTTCAAGGTTCGCTCCGTTGTTCAGGGCGGTGGTGATGAAAGTGGCGCGCATCGAGTGGGCGCTGTACCCACTGTCCAGTCCGAGGGCGGCCGCGTATTTGCGCAAGATACGATCCACCGCCTGGGGGTGGAGATGGCGACGTGGATCACGGCGGCGCTGATTCTGACGAATGGGACGAAAGAGCGGGCCGTCGCGGTCATCGCCGTGTCCGACGGCCGTCAGGTATTCTTCGATGCGTTGCGCCGTCTGCGGGTTGATGGCCAGCGACAAATCTTCCCCGCCCTTGCGGATGAAGTGGAGGGATTTGTAACCGCCGTTCGTGTGGTAATCCTTCACGAGCAGGCTGGCGATTTCGGATCGGCGCGGGCCGGCCTGCAATCCGACGGACAGGATAGCGCGATCACGCACTCCCTGAATGCTCGATGCGTCGGGGGCGTCGAGGATCATGCGGGCCTCTTTGGATGAGAAGGCGTGTGTGGTTCCCTGCCGGCGGTTTACGCGCGGACGCCGAATGTCCCGCAGAGGATTGGCATCCGCAGCGTGATGAGCGACCAAGTGAGCAAAGAGGGATGAGAGCGCCGACAGTCGGCGACGAATCGTGCGCGGCTTGGTTCCCTGTTCTTTCATGGTAACCGTTCGGCCGAGTGCGTCTGGCGTTCTCATCGGGGCTGGATGATCTTTGATCCTGACAGGATGTGGGCGTGATGGGCTTGGAGTTGCGCAGCATGTTCGGTCCTCCAATCGCGCTTCCAGATGTCGGGCAGAAAACGTTCGATCTGGCTGGCGGGTGTTGCCGGCAACCAGGCCAGCACACTGCGTAGATAGGGCCCGTAATAGCGACGAAACCGTGTAACGACGGCGGAGCGAAGGGGCCCTGATTCAGAGCGAACGTGCAAAGCGGCAAGAGCCGTGTCGGGAACAATCCGACGAAGGGAGATTGACGATGAGTCTACCCACTCCAGAAACGACGGTTCAGAAGTTGCAGAGCGCGTTGCAGGCGAAAGCCAAGTCCGAGCCGGGCTATCGGTTTTACAGCCTGTGGGACAAGGTCTGTCGCCGAGACGTCATGATCAAAGCCTATGAGCGTTGCCGCCGCAACGGCGGCGCGCCGGGCACCGATCGCGTCTCGTTTGATCAGATCGAGCGCACAGGCGTGGCCGGATGGCTCGACTCGCTGCGGCAGGAGTTGGTGAGCAAGGTGTATTGCTGCCAACCCCTGCAAAGAGTGTGGATTCCCAAAGCCAACGGCGGGCAACGCCCGCTGGGCATCCCGACGATCCGAGACCGGGTCGTGCAGATGGCGATGCTGATCGTGCTCGCGCCGATCTTCGAGACCGACCTCTGCGATGAGCAGTACGGCTTTCGAACCGGCGTGGACGCGAAAATGGCGATCCGACGGGCGTACTTCCACGTGACCGAGCGGACATTGAATGAAGTGGTGGACGCTGACCTGAGCGACTACTTCAACACAATCCCGCACGGCCCGTTGATGCGGTGCATCAGTCGGCGAATCAGCGACGGCCAGGTGCTGTCGGTGATGAAGCAATGGCTGCGTGCGCCGGTGGTCGAGCGGACAGATGATGGCAAGGAGCGTCGCACGACGGAAGCCGCGGATAAAAGCCGTGGCACTCCGCAGGGCGGCGTGATCTCGCCACTGCTGGCCAACCTCTACTTCCGAAGGTTCATTCTGGCGTGGAAGAAGTTCGGTTACGAGCAGAAGCTCAACGCGAAAGTCGTGAACTACGCGGACGATCTGGTCATCTGCTGCAAGTCCGGGAACGGGCAGGCGGCGATGACGGCGCTGCGGCAGATCATGACGCGGTTGGGACTGAGCGTGAACGAACGTAAAACCCGCATCGCGCGGCTGCCGGAGGAGTCATTCGACTTCCTCGGCTACACGCTCGGGCGGTTCTACGGCAAGAATGGCAACGCCTACATCGGCACGCGTCCATCGAAGAAATCGGTGTGCCGGGTGCTTGGGAAGATTCACGAAGAGACGTCGAGTCGCTGGAATTGGGAGCAACCGCCCGAGCGGGTTACGGAAATCAACCGCATCCTGCGAGGCTGGTGTGGCTACTTCAACCAGGGACCGGTGGTGCGAGTCTATCGACTCGTGCGCAAGTATACCGAAAGACGCCTCCGCAGATGGCTGATGCGCCGTCAGCAGAAGGGCGGAACCGGGTACAAACAATACCCGGACGCCTATTTGTATGACAGGCTGGGGCTGTTCATGCCGCCCGAGTCACGCATGACGATGACGAACGCGAAGGCCTGAGGTTCTGGGTGAGAGCCGGATGCGGTAAAGCTGCACGTCCGGTTCGATGAGCGGGATGTGGAAACGGAGCATGGCAGGGCTCGTGAGGCACCGGCAGACGAAAGAGCCGGCAAACGGATATGCCCATGCCTAAACCACCGCGCCACATCTCGACTCTACCGATGCTGAGGTTTCCGTGGCTGAGGTAGACCTGCAGCGCCGGCCATTGGTTGCGGGCGTAGGTGATCGCCTGGCCGATGGGGCTCCTGGGCAGGACCGTGCCGGAACTACCCTCGGCATCGAGCCACAACTTGATTCGCT
>JBBRMF010000234.1:0-8287 GCA_038230975.1 Tepidisphaerales bacterium | reverse complement strand
GAAAGCACGGGCGAGACGCCCATGCCACCTTCTCGTTGATCAGCTTGAGGCACTTGGAAATGCAGGTGAGCATGCCGAGAGCCAGCACATCAACCTTGAGAATGCCCAGCGCGTCGATGTCGTCTTTGTCCCATTCGATGACCGTGCGATCTTCCATGCTGGCGTTTTCAATGGGGACCAGCTCGCAGAGCAAGCCGCGCGTCATGACGAGGCCACCGACGTGCTGGCTGAGGTGCCGGGGGAAGCCGAGCAGTTGGCTGGTGAGCTCGATGACTAATCGGACAGTGCGATCATCGGGGTTCAGCCCGAGTTCTTTAAGTTGCTCGGGCGCGATGGTTCCGCGGCTCCAGCCTTCGAGTTTCTTGGCCATCTGATCGACTAAATCGAGGCCGAGCCCGAGGGCTTTACCGACATCGCGCACGGCGGATCGACCGCGATAGGTGATGACCTCGGCAGTCATGCCGGCGCGTTCACGGCCATATTTTTCGTAGACATACTGGATGACTTCTTCGCGGCGTTCGTGTTCAAAATCGACATCGATATCGGGCGGTTCATCGCGCGCGGCACTGACGAATCGCTCGAAGAGCATGTCGGATTTAGCCGGATCAACCGAGGTGACCCCGAGGCAGTAACAGACGGCGGAGTTGGCAGCGGAGCCACGGCCCTGACATAAAATATCGCGCGAGCGGGCGAAGCGAACCAGATCATAAACAGTGAGAAAATAAGCCTCGTAATGCAGGCTGCTGATCAATTTGAGCTCATAAAGAATGCGATCGCGAACATCGGTGGGGATGCCGTTTGGATAGCGACCGGCGGCACCGGCCCAAGTGAGTTCGGCGAGGTAATCGATCACCGATTGGCCGGCGGGGGCCAGTTCATCGGGGTATTCGTATCGCAGTTCATCGAGTGAGAAAGTGCAGCGGTCGGCGATTTCCATCGTGCGCTGAATTGCCTGCGGGTGATGGATGAAAAGGCGATGCACAGAGGCGGTGGGTTTGAGATATCGCTCGCCGTTGGCGAAGAGGCGGAACCCGGCTTCGGGCAGGGTGCAGCCATGACGAATGCAGGTGAGCACATCCTGTAAACGACGGCGCGAAGGATCGTGATAATGAACGGCATTCGTGGCGACGAGCGGCGTGTTGAAGGTGCGACCGAGATCGGCCAGGGTGCGGAGGCGGCCTTGGTCATCACCGCCGAGCGAGCAGGTGGCGGTGAGAGAAAAGCGATCACCGAGTTCGCCGCGCAGTTGGCGAAGGGCGCTGACGGCTTGGTCGTTTAAAATATCCGGCGGGACCATGGCGGCGAGCAATCCGTCGGCATGATCGAGAACGTCGGCCAGATGGAGCGTGCATTCACCCTTGGCAGCGCGCCGCTTGCCGAGCGTCAGCAGGCGGCAGAGCCGGGCGTAGGCGGGGCGATCGGTGACCCATACCAATAGATCAGGCGCATCGGCGAGGATCAGTCGTGTGCCGATGAGTAATTTAAGGTTGGCGGTTTTGGCGGCTTCATGAGCGCGGACCACGCCGGCGAGGCTGTTGTGATCGGTGACGGCAATGGCGCGGTAGCCTAGCTCGGCGGCGCGGTTGACGAGTTCATCGGCGTGGGAGGCCCCTCGCAGGAAAGAGAAGTTGGTCACCAGATCGAGCTCGGCGTAGGCGTGGGAAGAGGGCTCCGTGAGGTTGGGTGGCGGAGAAGCGGTGCGAAGTTTGGGGTCGGGTTGTTCGGGCATTGGGAATTAACGTGGCAGGGGCGTCTCGCCCGTGTTTTTTTTTGTTCAAATACAAGAAAGCACGGGCGAGACGCCCATGCCACTTTTATTCAAACCGTCCGTGCATGAACCACTTGCCGGTTTGGGGGACGCGGAAGAGCCAGAAACGGCGGCCGGTTTGGTCCTGGGCATCGAAATAATCGCGGGTTTTGTCGTGGCCTTCCCACCAGATGCCTGCGATGCGCTCGGGGCCGATGGCGTGCGTGATTCGATGAACGCTGCCGGCACAGGTGAATGAAAGAGGCAAGCCGGGTGTGCCGTGGGAAGGGGCGGTGATCGCATGTACCTCGCGGGGTTTGGTCAAAAGATGTAGCGGTCGAGGAGAGGAATGACGAATGACGAAATCCGAATGACGAATCAATGACGAATGATCGAATGATCGACAGGCTTTCTCCGGCAAATGGGATTCCACCAACTCCGCTCGAGTGACTCCCTCCGGCCCAAGTCGGATTTGCAGGCGTTCCAGCAGATGGCCGAGTTCTATTTCGCGGATGTGCTCGGCGTCTTCGTGCAGAGTCGATTGCTCATCAGTCAATCGCTCGAAGAGGGAAGCGGACAGACGAATGGCGGTGAAACCTTCATCGCTGTAAACGGTTTCAAGCATGCAGCGGAGAAGGTTGAGCAGATTGTTTGCGTTTCGCGTGGGGCGGGAGAGCAGGATGGTTTTGATCAAAGTGGGCCGGTGGGCACAGCGGAATTCGACCTCCAGACATCGGGCGCCGCAGCCATAGCGAGTCAATTGGGTGAGAATCGTGCCGAGGAGTTCTTTTAAGGCCAGGCCGAGGATTTCCGGGGAATCGATGGCTGCTTCAAACTCCATGCGGGCTTGGATCGGTGAGCGATGGGGCAGGGGATTGAGCGGTTCGGCGATGCGGCCAAGGGCTTGATCGACCCGTTGAAGCAGGGCCGTGCCAAAGCGGGCGGGCAGGGCTTCGCGCGGGAGATCGATGAGTTGACCGATGGTGTCGATGCCAAGCCCGTCAAGAATCGCGGCAGTGGCAGTGTCCAGCCGCAGAGCTTCGGGGGGAAAAGGGGACAGAGTTGCAATCAGTTGATCGGGCGTGACGATGATGCCATCCCTGAATGAAGCCACGGCCCAGGCAGCGCCGACGGTGGGCGCGATGGCGATGTTGGCGGCAATTTTCAGGCGGGCCAGGGAGGCGGTGACAAGTTGCAGGAGATTTTCCAGGCCGTGGAAGAGTCGTTCGGAGCCGGTGATATCCAGGAAAATAGCATCGGGGGGTTCAGGGGCGATGACCGGGCTGAATCGCATTAACCAGCGGGCCAGGCTGATGAGTGCGCGCTGATCTTCGGCGGGTTGATGCGGGGCGTGGGAGAGATTGGGGCAGATCGCGCGGGCTTGCGCGAGGGTCATGCGCGGGCGCACGCCGTGGGAGATGGCGTGCGGGCAGGCGCAGGTGATGACTTGCCGGGAGGCGATGATTTCGAACAAGACGAGGGGTTGGGGATTTTGTTTGAGCGCCTGATTGTGGCACGGGCTTCCAGCCCGTGTTGGCGATGAAATACCTGAAGAAGATTTTGAATTCAGATGTTTCGTCGCACTTGCGTGTCCAACATGGGCTGGAAGCCCATGCCACGGGTGAGGGGTGGAGTTTCCGTCATTCGTCAATTCTTTAGGCCGATGCTCGTGCTGCTTGCGTTTGAGGCGATCGATGGGCCATTGTTTCAATCGCACGCACAGGATCCGGGAGTTGGTTTGAGTCACGGCAGACCTCGAGAGTAATGGTTTTTCCGACGAGCCCTCCGTGGCCGTGAATGAGTTGGATGCTCCATCGTTGGACGGCGGCGCTACCGGGGGCGGGTTGAACCAACCAGCGCGTGGCGGCGGCGTAGTGGGTGGAGGATGCTCCGGTATGGCGGAGCAGGATGCCGACTCCGCCGCCGCGCTCAGTGGCCAGTTGCAGACGGCGGGCCTCGACACGCGACAATCGCGGAGGCGCGGCGATCAGGGCGGTGACCCCCCGGCAACCAAGGCACTCGGCGATGGCCCACACTTCATCGCGCGGGCTTTTGGGATGCAACAAATAAAGTTGATCGAGCGACAGGCCGACGGTGGCGAGCGCCGGGGGATAGAGTTCCTGCTTCGGGTCGCACCAGATGACATTGCCGTTTGTGCAAGCAGCGGCGCGGGCCAGCAGCAATGCGAAGAATCGCGGCGAGCCGTGGGCCGGGTCGGTAAGAATTTCGTGAACGGCTCCGTAAGCAAAAACACCGCGCGGGGGCAGGGAATCCAGGGCAGTAAGTCCGGTGGTGAATGATTTGGCGTGCGGGCGCGTTTCCTCTTCCACCGTGAGGGTTCGCAGCAGGCCAAGATGGGAGGTCACGATTCGCATGAGTCGCTACAGAAATTTTTGCCACGGATGGGGCACGGATGAACACAGTTCAATGCAAATTTATTTTTTTTGTGTTTAAGTGTGCTGATTTACGGGGGGAATGTGATTTCTGTTGTTTGCATTTTGTTAGGGTAGTGTCGTGAGGGGGGATTCGTCAATCCAATTCTTTTCAGATCTGTTTGTTAAATAACGATTCGACATCGGTGAACTTCCGCGGTAGTACTGAGGTACTTCCGGGTTTTGATTCGGATGGTATAGTGCGGGACAATCGTTTGATCTGATGTGCCAGAGTGTACCGTTCAATTCGCAGGAGAAACACATGTGTGTTCGCCGGACAGGTTGGTTGCTGTGGTGTTGTGCGATCGTCGGCATGGTGGTCAGCCCGAATTTCAGCCGGGCGGCAACGCCTGCCGAAATCGATCAGGCGATTAAAAAGGGAGTGGAGTTTCTTTATTCCGTGCAGAGTGAGGAAGGGAACTGGGATTTTATTCTGCAACCGGATCCACAGGGAAAATATCCCGGCGACGTAAAGCAGGCGGGCGGGCCGACGGCATTGGCGGTTTACGCGCTGCTGACCGCCGGGGAAAGTCCCAAGGATCCGCGCATCGTCAAAGCGGTGAACTACCTGAAAAAGACTCCGAGCCAGGGAACCTATGCGATCGGGTTCCGCGCGAACGCTTACGCATTACTGCCGACGACCGATGAAACCAAGCGCCTGGTGGCCGCCGATGCCCAGTGGATCAAAAGTGCGGCCCACCTTGGCAAGGATCTGGCCGTTCGCGGGTTTTATGGTTATGGCTCCGGCCCGCGCTCCGGAAATGATCGCAGCACCAGCCAGGTCGCGGTGCTCGGCGCATGGGGATGCGCCCAAATCGGTGACAACTTCGGCACCGAATACTGGACGATGATCGAAAACGCCTGGCGAAAAGCCCAACTTGCGGATGGCGGTTGGAATTATTCCGAAGGGTACAACTCGCAATCAAGCATTGGCATGACCGCCAGCGGCGTGGCGACGCTCTTCATCACCCAGGAATATCTGCACATCAACGATTACAGCGAATGCCGTGGCAGCTCGAATGATTTGGCGATTGAAAATGGATTGAAATATCTCGGTGAACATTGGGACACCACCTTTGCCGTGTGGCCTTTTTACACACTGTTTGCCGTCGAGCGATGCGGGGCCGCCAGCGGATATAAATCGTTCGGCGACAAAGACTGGTTCAATCTAGGTGCCGACTGGTTGGTGAAGAATCAAAACAAAGATAACGGTTCCTGGGAAGGCGCGAACAATCCAAGCACTTCATTCGCGTTGCTGTTCCTGGGGCGCGGCCGTTCACCGGTCGCGGTGATCAAGTTGAAATACGGCGCGAGCGAAATCGGTGAAGGATCAAACGTTGTGGCCCCGACCGGTGCGAACTGGAATCAGCGCCCGCGCGATGTCGCGAACATTTGCCGATGGACCGGTCGCCAGCAGGAACGCACGCTGAATTTTCAAATCGCCAGCATTGATTCACCGGTGGAGAGCCTTCAGGATGCGCCGATTTTATACATCTCCGGCAACCAACCGCTGAAATTTACTGATGAGAAGATGGCCAAGCTCAAGAAGTTTGTGGAAGAAGGCGGGCTGATCGTTGGCAATTCAGATTGCTCGAACAAGCTGTTCGCCGAATCGTTCCGCAAGCTGGGTCAGAAGATGTTCCCGGCGTATGAGTTTCGCATCCTGCCGACCGATCATCCGATGTTCGAACAATTCCCCGCCAAGGCCTGGAAAACGCAACCTAATCTGATGGCGATCGGCAACGGGTCGCGCGAATTCATGCTGCTGTTCGCCAGCGGTGATCCTTCAAAATACTGGCAACTGCATCAACTCGGTGGGCATGAAGAAATGCACCAGGTGATGGCCGATATCCTCGCCTACGCCGTCGAACGGGAAAGTGTGAAGCATAAAGGGGACACCCATCTGGTCGTAGCCGATGCGACCGCTCCCGCCGATCGGACGATGAAGATTGCCCGCCTCCAATACCCCGGCAATTGGGACCCGGAACCAGGCAGTTGGCGGCGGATGGCGGCGATTTTACACAACGAGCAAAAGATCGATCTGACTGCCGATGCCGTGCAACTCGGTGAAGGCAAGCTGGATGCGAGTTATCCCCTGGCTCATCTGACGGGTACTACCGCAAATAAGCTGACCGACAAAGCCAAGGCCGAACTCAAAACATACATCGAAGGCGGCGGCACGCTTTTGATCGATGCCTGCGGCGGTTCCAGCGCCTTTGCAACCGATTTTGAGTCTCAGTTGATGGATATCTTCGGCGCGAAATCACTGCCGGTGCTACCGGCGGATCACAAGATCTATTCAACCGAGTTTCCAGGTGAACCGAAAATCACCGAAGTCGGATATCGGCTCTACACAAAGAAGGTCATCGGTGCCGCGACAAAGATGCCGCAACTGCGCGGAATCGATGTGAAAGGCCGCACCGCCGTGTTGTTCAGCCGTGAAGATCTCTCCACCGGAATGGTCGGCGAACCCATCGGCGGCGTGATCGGCTACACCCCCAAATCCGCAACCGCCATCGTGCAGCATATTCTCTCTTCGCTTGCGCCTGCGAAAGTTGAACCCAAGCCTGCGGATAAACCCGCCGGCACTTGAAGATGTAGGGTGGGTGTCCTCGCCTATCGTTTGTAGCTCGGCGCGAGATGAAGACGGTGGGTGAGTACACTCTCATCTTTCCCCACATCTTTTCACGAAATTTCTCACGGGTTCCGATAATACCGGAAAACGTACAGGAGACGGACATGGATGTCATCGATCGGAATAAATTCGCATCTGTTCATTTGGCGAGACAAAACTCGGCGACGCTCGTCGCACGAAACGTTTGATTGAGGTCGCGGCGACCATTGCCGCCGGGTCTTTTTGCGATGGCGGGGGTACCCTGACCAGCGTGTTCGACTGTGTCCACCAAGCCAAGGCCGCCTATCGCCTGCTGGATTGTGAAGCGGTCACGCACCCGTCCGTGCTGGGTGCCCACTTCGACGTCGTTCGCCGGCAGTTGACCGAGCCGGGCGTTTATCTGCTGATTGAAGATTCGACGACCGCCGGATTCCCCGGCCTCACGCAGGCGAGCGGGCTCGGTCCGATCGGCAAGTCCTCCACGCGCGGCTTCTGGATACACAGCACCCTGGCGCTGCGCTGGGATGAATCGGCCGATTCCTGCGACATCCTTGGATTGGCCGGGCAGCAAGTCTGGGCCCGGCCACCGCAGCGGCCGACGGGTCGCCGCAAGAGCACTGGCAAGGGGAAGGAATCCAATTCCGCCCGACAGAAACGGATCGATCGCGAATCCAAACGCTGGGCGGCGACACTGCCGGAACTTCCGCAACAAACGGATTCAACGCAGTATATCTATCTCGCCGACCGTGAGAGCGACATCTATGAGGCGATTCAAGACTGCCAGTCGCGTCGCGTGGCGTTCGTGATCCGCGCCAGCCATCCCCGCGCGCTGGCCGGAGATTTTGCCGGCGTGGATTTGAAAAGCACTGTGGCCCTGGCCAGGGTTCTGGGCACGATGGAGGCGGAAATCAGCCGCGAAAATCGCACGGCACAAGTCGAGCTGCGCAGCGTCAGCGTCGAGTTGCGGGGTCCATCCCGTCCCGGTGGGCGACTGCCCAACCTGAGGATCAACGTGGTGGCGGCCAAAGAGATCAATCCGCCGGAAGGATGCGAGCCGGTCTGCTGGATTTTGCTGACAACGCTGCCGGTGCAGACCCTGGAGCAATGTCGGCGGGTGGTGAAGGTCTATCGCCGCCGCTGGGTGATCGAAGAGTTGCACAAGGCGGTGAAAACGGGTTTGAAACTCGAAGACAGTCAGTTGAGCGACTTTCGGCGACTCTCGAGCCTGGCGGGAATTATTTTCGTCGCCGCGATCTTCCTGCTGCAAACCAAGTGGCGTGCGCGAACGTGCGGCGATGAACCGTTGCCGCCAGGCGATCATAAGAAGCCGATCGTGATCATCCTGAAGCAAAAATATCCTCCCAAGGGAGAACTCACCTGCAAATGGCTTTGGCGAAGCATCGCCAAACTAGGCAGATTCATGGGCCGCAAAGGCGACGGCGACCCCGGCTGGCTCACGCTCTGGCGCGGCTGGCGCAAGCTCTCGCTGCTCGT
>JBBRMF010000233.1:0-8296 GCA_038230975.1 Tepidisphaerales bacterium | reverse complement strand
TGATTGCAAACTACAAATTGGAACAAACCCCACGGAGCTTGTTCCGTGGGTTCTTTTTTCGATTCCAGGTTGTTCACATACAAGCTCCGTGAAGTTAAGGGATTGCAAAATCGACTAGTGCATTGTCAAACCTGGGATTTAGGGTGCCACGGGTCGCGGTACTTCGACACCGGTGTTCATCCCGCGTCAGAAGAGCACAGATCTCGGAGCACCGCGACCCGTGGCACCCGCAAGCCATTGCAGATATCCGGATCAATCACGATTTTTCGCATGCTCTAAAACGAAGTGATCCGGACCTGTATTCAAGTCGCGGACGCTTCGCCCCAATGCCCAACGTTCTGCGCCTCGCCCTTCAATTCCACTCCGCATTGCTGGATTGATTCGTCTTCCGCATTCCATTATTCGGAACATAGGTCCGTACGCCCACGTAATATTCGCTGGATTGGGCTTCGATTTTTAACACAGTACACGTCAGGAAAATAAGCGGTATGCCTTTCAGTTGTGGATTGGCTTGAGCCTGCCCAGCCAATTCTCCCCCGTCAATGCCGGACATCATGTCGTCGCGTTGGTCATACCAAGCCTGGCGACTTATCATTCCGTAGATGATTCGCTCGCCAAAAGCAGCCCCTCTTTCCGCGCGAGAACTGCAAAAGAAGTTACATGATCTCGCCGAGCCTTCTACCGCCATCATCCTCCAGAAATTTTTTAAAACCAGTCCCGGTGAGTACGGCGAAGGCGATGTTTTTTTAGGCATCAAAGTGCCTCCAATCCGCAAACTGGCTAAAGAATTCGCAGGCCTCCCGCTTCCTGAATTGGAACTTCTTCTCTGCTCCAAGACGCATGAAGAACGATCGCTGGCGTTGATGATTCTCGTCATTCAGTACGCCCGCGGCCTCACCGAAACGCGCGAAGCAATCTGCCGATTTTATCTCCGTTGCAAAATCAACGTCAATAACTGGGATCTCGTCGACGGCTCCGCTCCTTACATTCTCGGCCCCCACTTCATCGACCGCGATCCTGCACCGCTTCGCAAACTCGTCAAATCCCCACGCCTCTGGGATCGGCGAATCGCCGTTCTGGCGACCTTTCATTTCATCCGCCGCAGGCAATTTGATCTGACGCTTGAATTCGCCGCCACACTTCTGTCGGATTCACATGATCTGTTGCACAAAGCCGTCGGTTGGATGTTGCGCGAAGTCGGCAAGAAAGACGTCGGCGTACTGACCGATTTCCTGGAAAAACACGCTGCCGATATGCCCCGCACGATGTTGCGTTATGCGATCGAGCGATTGCCTGCCGAACAGAAAAAAAACTTCCTTACCAAACGTGCTCTCCTAAAAAGAAAGAGCACCAAAAAGAATCGGAGTAACCACAGATGAACGCAGATGCACACCGATCGGAAAAAATCATGAATCAGATCCGTGTTTAACTGCGTCTATCTGCGGTTCATTCAGTTTTGAGACAGTTTCCAAATAAAGCGTTTCGCAAAACGCTCGCAAATCCGCACCTCAAAACAACCTGATTTATTTCGTGCCCTCGTGGTGAAAAACCGCATTGGGAAACAAAAAAGCGGCCCTCCCAACGTAGGGACGGCCGCTCCAATAGATCAAATAAATCAGAAGCTCAATCTTTTCCCTGCAACTGCGAAACCGGCTGGCGACCCGAGAACCCGGCATTCAATTCATGCCAGTATTCAACCGATTCTTCACCGAGCTTCCAGCAGAGACAGATATCCCGGCCTGCATAGCGGCCGATAAAGTCAATCAGTCCGATGCGATAGTCCTTCAAATCGCAACCGATCTCCGTCAATTCATCCACATAATCCTGCAAATGGGCCAGGCCATTTTGAAGCCGGTCCTGCATGATCGCCTGCTGGCCGGTCTTAGCGGACTCAAGCTGCACTTGCAGATGGGAAATTTCCTCGTGCGTTCGGACAATATCCGCCACGACGCGACGTACCAGTGGAAGCGTTTTATTGGCTTCCTGTACGCTGAAACGCCGCTGGGAACGAGGGGCAGACACGGGTTTAGGAGTCAGAAACTGTGGGCCTGCCATGGGGGTGCCGCCTTTCTCCGCGAACGTCGCTCGACGGACGCCGCGTGATATTACCGGCCGACTCGGATGAGCGAATTGAGATCCACACAGGATAACAAAACGGTTCGCATCATTTTCACTCTCGCCAACGGAAATTACCGGCGGCTGCGCGATTATGCCACGGTCGGCCAACCTGTCAATCGCGACTTAGTACATCTTCTCGCAAACAATATGCCGGAAGTTCAAACAAGGAAAGCTGCAACGATTACACGATCCCGAATATTTACATCTACCATTGCGCTTCCTCAAACGGACTCGATAAAGGCTTGGCTTTTGGCTTGGGCAACATCCCAATCATCGCCCGCGCCAAAGCCGCATCCCCCGCCCCACCCAACCGAATATTCAATGTCGACCCCTTAAGCAGTGCAAACTGCGAAGCGTGCGGCTCCTGCCTGGCCGCAACCATCTCCATAAACTTGGCCTTGGTGAATACTTGCGGCGTCAAAATCTGCATGAACCGCGACGGTGACTGAAATGCCATCGCCCCACCCCCTTCATCCACTTCCACCAGCGTCCCCCGGCAAGGCGTTGCCAGGCTGACCACCGCATGCGATTCGGCTGCCTCCATGATGGCCTCAATATCCACATACGAAACCGCCGGCCGAGCCGCATCATGCACCAGCACGTGCGTCGCCGCCGGTTCCAGCTTCGCCCCACCCGCAATCAATTGATCCATCCAGCGCGGCCCACCACTGACCACCTTCACCCCCGAAAACCCAAAATGCCCGCCATGTTTTCGCTTGGCTTCTTCAATCTCATCCGGCAAAAACACAATCTGCACCTGCTTGACATTATCGCGGTTGAGAAACAACTCCACACTGCGCAGCAATGCCTCGCGCCCATCGATCTTCACCGACGCCCCACCCGTTTCCGCCCCCATCCCGGCCGGCGCCGCGGTCAGCAGCAATACACTGAATATAGCCATGATTTATCTTCCTTTAAGAACCGATCCAATCCATTTGGCCGTGGCCAGACATACCTGCCAATCGCTTTTCAAAAAGCCCCTTTACTTATGCCAGATTTTGCACCAATCCGGAAGGTCTTCGCGCACCAATGTGTCGGTTGCCGCGCCACCTTGACACAATCCCCCCCGATCCTAAGATACGGCCCTCCGTCGCGGCCATGGCGGAATTGGCAGACGCGCTAGGTTCAGGTCCTAGTACTCGCAAGGGTGTGCAGGTTCAACTCCTGTTGGCCGCATTCAAACAAAACCCCATAAGTCGCTTTTCAATGGCGAGTTATGGGGTTTTTTTGTGGGTGCGGGCAAATCGAATTGAGGATCGCTCCACCGTTTCACCGCCACCCCTGTTAGGATTATGGAGATGAATCCGATTATCGTGGAAACCAAATGAGGTTCATCCGACTTTTGCGTAGGTAAGGAGCGATTTGCGGATGCACGGATGGATTTTAAAGGCATCGCTCCGGCGTCCGCAGGCACTTCTGTCGAGATGGCATGGATTTACGATGAGGCAGCCCGATGAAGCGAAGTCGGGCTCTGCTGGAAAGCAGCCTGCGTTGCGGACGCCAGAGCGATGCCTTTAAAATCCAAACATCTGCACGCCTGCAATCACGCTACCGACGCAAGAGCCGGATGAACCCCATTGGCTCCATCGAATACCCGCGCGTTACGCGGGTTTTTTCAGGGTCGGAAAGTGCTTACTACTGCGTCTCTTACATAAGGTGCCGACATCAGCAGGAATGCCGTGATTCTCCTTCGGTTGGAGTTGGCGAGAACCCAAGCGCCTCATTCAACCGGGCGGCGATCCCACCGGGCAGGTGTGAATGCGCGGGGGTCAAGGAACTCCACGCCGGGGAACAGATATCGGCACGACTCTGAGTTACGCGGCACGTCCCGCTCAATTCACAGTTGCACCGTCTTCTGCTTCCAGGGTGGAGTAAGCAACCGCAGACCTTAATTACAAATGCGATTTTTGGCTTTTTGGACGTGTGTGCGTAGACGGCTAATTTCCACAAAATCACATGGGACATTCCCATCATATTCAACGAGCAATGCCGAAATCGTGTCTTTTTCGACACGCCGAAAACTGTTCCATTTTGTTCCGTTTTGTTCCATTGCGATTCTAGCTTTGCCGGCCATTCCGGCAGACTTTTAAGATGTCCAGACGAATGACCGACACGTCTTGGCATCAGTTCCTTCTGCGTTCATCTTGTGAAAAAGTAGCCTCCGGCCATCGCATTGCATGCGGTGGATCGGCATCAGGTTGGCGGTGTTCATCCCGGCCCGCCTGTTATCATCCGTTGTCACCGTCTGAATTCATCCCATGATGCGGCCATGCAGGTGGGCTGGGCGAAAATGCCGATCGAATAGTCGGGGTGGCGTTGTCCGCCGCAGTCCTCGCTTCGGTAAACGTTGGATTTCAGCGGCGGTATATGACACCGTTACAAAGATCAATGTGATCCGATTATCGAATCCCGATGAGGTTGTGATGGAAAACCTTTTATCGAGGCGCGGCATTCTGAAAGCGTCCGGTCCGGCAGTTTACCTGCGCGATGGTCTTAACCCATCTCAAAGAGCGGAGTATGCCGTCAACATCCAGAGCCTGACCGCGGATATTGAAAAGATCAGTCCCGAGCTCCGTTCACCGACTCGTGTTCGAGACGTGGATGCATGTTTGCAGCGTGCACGTCTCGATGAAGACCCTTTTCGTGGAAACACATGTCGCCAAAGAGGTACGAAATGACGCGTTGTTTTTCGCAGACCGTTTTAGTCCTTTCTATTCTCGCCTCGGTGTGTTCGCGATCCGGCGCCGAATTGACTCAACCCAGCGCGAAGATCTTTCCTGAGTTATACGCAACATCAGACACGTGCAGCGTGTACGTCCTGAAAGACGGTGACGCCGCAGTGCTATTCAATCTGGGCGATGGGAGTGTGCTGAATCACCTTCGAGAAATTGGCGTTGAACGAGTCGAGTGGGTGCTGTTCACTGACCACCATCGGGAAGAATGCCAGGGTGCTCCCAAGCTCTCCCGAACGATCGTCAAGGTTGCAGCACCAGAAGCGGAACGGCCGTTCTTCGAGCATCCTACTCATTTTCGTCGCATGAAAGTGCGGCTTAACGACCCGTACTCGATTCACGGGGCCAGCTACGTTCGTCCGCCCGTCGAGCCGATTCCGCTGGACAAAACCTTTAAGCCTGGTGACACGTTTCATTGGCGGCACTTTGACATTACCTGTTTGCCGACTCCCGGCAACAGCCCCGGTGGCATGACCTATGAACTCGTCCGCGACAACCATCGCGTAGGAATCAGCGGCGATGTTATGCTTGATGGCGCGGTCATGCATACGTGGTTTGATACCGAATGGGATTACGGGTTTGCACTTGGCTTGCAAACGTTACAGAAATCCGTCGCCACTCTCAGTGAGAGGCGGTACGAACTGCTCCTGCCGTCTCACGGTCCGGTTATCCGCAACCCTTCGCCGCAGTTGGAGGATTACGCCGCCAAGCTCAAATTTCTTGAAAAGCTCTATGTGCGCGGCTACACGCCTGGGGCGGCCGCGATCGCCTATCAGGACAAGGTTTCCAAGCCAACGAACATTAAAGACCTTCACCAAATCTCCCCGCACCTTTTTAAATTTAAGCGAGCTGATTTCTGGCCGAACTTTAATCTGATTTTGTCGGACAGCGGGCACGCGCTACTCGTCGACTGCGGACTGTTGGACCCAAAATTCCTCGACGCATCGCTTGAAGGCATGCGCGCACAGTTTGGCTTAAAAGCGATCGACGCCGTGATTGTCACCCATATGCACGGCGACCACTTTCTGCAGACTCCGCATCTTCGCAAGAATTGGGGTACGAAAGTCTGGGCACTGGAGAATATGGTGGAGAAGATGGACCATCCGGAGCGCTTCGACTACGCCGCACCCGTACAAGCCTATGGGATTGGCGTCGATGGCGTGAAGATCGACCGAGCGATTAAACCCGGAGAGACGATTAAATGGGAAGGATACAGTTTCACGGTCGACTGGATGCCGGGGCAAACCGAATTCGCTTTATGTGTTCACGGCAACATTGATGGAAAGCAAGTGGCGTTCACGGGCGATAACATCTTCGGCGACCCTGACGATCCCGCACAAACGGGTCACGAAGCGATGGTGGCGCACAACAGTGCTATTCTGGAGGAAGGGTACATATACGGTTCGGAGCTACTCACTCGCATCAAGCCCGATATTCTCGTCGGTGGGCACTCGTTTGTGATGAACCGTCCTGCCGAGTTCGTTGAACGCTATCGGAAATGGTCGTACCAAATGCGAGATGCGTTTCAAACGCTTAGCTCGGAATCCGACTACCGTTATTGGTTCGACCCATTTTGGATCCGTGCGTATCCCTACCGCACTGTGCTCCGTGTCGGTGCCTCAGCTGACATAACGCTAATCGTCCGAAATTTTCGGAATACCAGACAAAATCACAGGATTGAAGTCCACGCTCCTCCCGGAATTGTGGTTGAGCCAACAGTGCTACAGGGCGATATTGCACCTGAATCGCGGCATGAATACATCCTTCGCGTTACCAAGGCTTCCACGGCCACTCAGCAATCAGACATTGTATCGCTCGATGTGACGTTGGGCGATCGTCGCTACGGCGAGCGATTTGATTTCATCATCGGATCGCCCTCGGTCGACGAAGATCGCAAACCTTGATCTAATCTTCCCCTCCGTGCCGCCGCCGGAATACCTTCGGCAGCTCAGTCTCGCATTGTCCCGAGCGAAACACATCGGCGGCGTCATGGCGTCCGGTAAACATCCATTTCATAAATAGACCAGTGGTAGGTGGCGCTGGTTCCAGTCTGCGTGATGCGCAAGTGGCGCGCGGTCTGCTGCGGAAAGGTGATGTTCGTGATTCCCAACTCTCCTGAACCCGCGGCCACAGGCTCGCTCCATGTCAAGCCGTCCCTGGAAACCGACACCGCATACTTGACCGGCGAATCCCACAACGCCCACGTGTTATCCAGAACAATTCGGTGAAAGGTCTGATCCTGCTTCATGTCCACCTGGAACCATTGGCCGGGATTTTGCAGCTTCGTCATGTCCCGCCAGCCGTTCCAATGATCGCCGTCGAGCGCATTGGCCGCGGAGATTTCTATGGGGATCTTGTCGCCGCTGAACATGAACGTCCCGTCCGGCACTGATGCCGTCGCCGTCCATGATTTTTTGTCGAGCGCGACATCCTTCGACGGCTTTGGCGGCAGCGGTTTCGGTGAGGTGAGCGCCAATGCGCCGACGCCCACGAAAGTCCACACCCCCGGAGCGGCATTGAATTTCACATAGTCGGCATCCTCGCCATTCCACGAGATGCCCTTCACTCCACCGCCGAAGTTCCCGGACCAAATCACAATCCCGTTCACTTTGATAGATTCCAGTTTTGAAAACGACCGCTTCGGAATCCCCACGATCGCAGTCGTTCCCATCGGCGAAACCACCCGCAGCGAATACTCGTTCGCCGTCTTCGCCATTCCCACCGACACCGCGCCCTTGACCGTCGGCACCACGCACTTTAGCGACGTGAGGAATGCTTCCTTTGGCAGCACATGATACGTGCTCCAGCCCGGCGCTTCGGGCGAAATCCCTGTGATGGTTTGCGAGAGCAGAATCGCCGGCGGATTCCACCCGTGATTCAGCGATGACGCATCGTCGAACGCATCAATATTCGACGCCCACCACCGGTCGTAATGCTCCCAAAGCGTCGTGAAGCTGCATGGAATCATCGTCTTGTAGCGCCCCGACATCCGTAGCAGCGCAGCCTCCTCACGCCCCATTATGCACAGTGCCTCAAAGACCCAGCGGTCGAAGAAACAGCTTGAATCCGTCTTCCTGCTCAGGACATTTTCATAAATCGCATCCCACTTCGCTCGCCCCGCCAGGCCCGAGTGAACCGCCATCGCATTCGCCCGGTCGTCGGGCTCCTTCACCTGCTCAGACATATAAAACGAGCCCTTCCAATATTTGCTGTCAAAGCTGCCCTTGATGTCGTCGAGCTTTGCATCGATCACCGCAAAATCTGCCTCGTGCCCCGTCACACCCGCGATCGCGCGCAGCGTTTTAAGGCAACTAAAATAGAAGCACGTCTCGATGACCGCCGTGTCCTTCACTTCCTTGCCCCAATCAAACCAAGTGCGTGAATTTCCAAACTTGTAGGTCTCGAAAAGGAACGTCTTGGTAGTGTCGTAAATCGCGCGCATGGAC
>JBBRMF010000232.1:0-8332 GCA_038230975.1 Tepidisphaerales bacterium | reverse complement strand
GCAGATGACTTCGCGGGTCATGACGTCGGCGACGATCGTTTCAGCTGGGGAGCGTTGCTCGGCGACGACGCGGGCGAGAACATCGCGCTCGGTGAACATGCCGGTGACGCGGCCTTCTTCGGTGACGACGACGGCACCGATTTTGTGCTGATTCATCAATTGGGTGGCAAGTAACACGGTCAAATGCGAGTCAATCGTATGAAGACAAGCTCCTTTGGCGGAGAGAACGTCGTGTACGGTGGCCATGCGGTGCTCCTCAATCTTGGGTCTCGACCGAAGGGGGCTTCAGGAGACGGGTTTTGGGACGACACTGCTCGGAATCGCGGATGCGACAGGAATGTAGCCGCGAATGAACCGAGCGACAGATTTGGAAGACACAGTATATCAAGACTGGTAGAACGATTGCAACAATGTGAAAAGTTTCCCAATGTGAGGCGCGAGGGATGAGGGTGTTTGCATCGTGGATCGATTTTGTCGCGAATGACGAATATCGCTGCTGAAGAACAAGCGTTTTTTCATCCTTATCCACTCACAAGGGCTGGAAGCCCGTGCCACGAATGAGCTCTCATGCTGCAGAGCGGACTTTACATTACAGATGGTTTCTTTCGCGATTACGGCATTTCGCGTACAACGTACCCATGAACCGCCCTCCTGTGATTGCCATTGTTGGCCGACCGAACGTCGGCAAGAGTAGTCTTTTGAATGCGTTGGTTGGAAAGCGCATCAGTATTGTGCAGGATCAACCGGGGGTGACGCGCGACCGGATTTCGGTTCCGTTGCAGATTGACGGGCACTGGGTTGAGCTGGTCGATACGGGCGGGTACGGGTTCATCGATTCTGATAATCTGACTGAACACATTGCGCACCAGATTGAGATGGCCATGAGCCGGGCGGATCTGGTTTTGTTCGTGGTGGACTGCGAGGAAGGTTTAACGGGCGCGGATCAGGAGGTGGCCACCCTTCTGCGTCGGAAGGGGTTGAAGACGATTTTGCTGGCGAACAAGGCGGATGGTCCGAAGGCGGACATGATGCTGGCGGATTTTTCGCGCATGGGGCTGGGGACGCCGATCGGTGTCTCGGCGTTGCGCGGGCGGAATGTCGATCAGATTTTCGACGCCATTCGCTCGAGTATTAAGCTGGAAGATGCGCCGACGGAAATGCCGATCCCGCAGATGCACGTGGCGATTGTGGGCAAGCGGAACGCCGGGAAAAGCACCTTGGTCAACGCGATTGCGGAAATTTTTGAAGGCGAAGGCGATCGCGTCATCGTCAGCGAAGTGCCTGGCACGACGCGCGACAGCATCGACGTCAGCTTCGAAAAAGAAGGCAAGACACTCATCGTCATCGACACGGCTGGTGTGCGCAAGAAACGGCACATGGTCACGAACGATATTGAGTTCTACAGCTACCATCGCGCCCAACGCAGCGTGCGGCGGGCGGATGTAGTGTTGCTGTTGATCGACGCGACGGAATCGGTCAGTGAGCCGGATAAAAAGTTGGCGCGGTATGTCGCCGAGCAATTCAAGCCGGTCGTGCTGGTGGTGAACAAATGGGATCTGGCCCTTTCGAGCCTTAAAGCACAGCGAAAAGATGGCACGGAAGAACTCGATGACAAAGAGGTCATGGAGAAATATCGCAAGTATCTGGATGCGGAACTGGTGCATTTGGATTTTGCGCCGATTGCGTTTATCACGGCCAGGGAAGGGCGGAACGTGCAGGAGGTGGTCAACCTCACTCAGCACTTATTCAAGCAGGCGAATTTGCGGATCACCACGTCGAAGTTGAATGACGCGATCGAGCAAATCGTTTCGGAACGGATGCCCAGCTTCCCCGGTGGACGTCGACCGAAGATTTATTATGGCACGCAGACCAGCGTTGCGCCGCCGACCATCGTGCTGTTTGTGAATCAACCGGAATATGTGATGGATTCGTATCAGCGGTTCATGGTCAACCGCATGCGGGAGTTGCTGCCGTTCGATGAAGTGCCGATCAAATTGCAGATTCGCGGTCGCAGCGCGCGGAATGCCGGAGCGCCGCTGGGCCAGGCGCGGGCGGGTCCGCGGTTTCGGGCCAAGACGGAGTCGGTGGAGCGTGAACCGATCGCGATCCCGGTGGAAGAAGACATTGTCGTGCAGCGGCCGCGCGGGAAGTCGTTTAAGAAGTCGGCCAAGAAGGTGTTGAAGAAGACGCATAAGCAGGTTTACAAGAAGCCCGGCAATAAGGAACAGGCGGCGAAACCGCATCCGAAAAAAGCCGGGAAGCGCGGGGCGTCGCGCGGGACGCGGCCGCGATGAGTGGTTTTTGCTTCGGGTAGTTGATAGACACGGTTCTCAAGCGAACCGGCTAAATAAAACGACAGTCACATTACCAGGGGAAGGGATCAGAGAATTCGCGTCGGATCGCTTGTGCGGGTATGTTCCCGGCCCGTGTTGAAACCTGTTGGGTCGCAAATCGTTTTGGTCATCTCCGTGCTGCTGGCGACGGCGGCGGCGGCGCTGTTTGCGTATGGGACGGACGCTTACTGGGGACAATTTCATCGCGGTTTGAGCCTCATTCTATTCACGCATCGACTGCAATGGGTGCTGGCGACATTTTCCATCGTGCTTTGCCTTGTGGTTGTCGGGCTGATTGTGGGCAGTCGAAAGCGGGTCTGGTGGTTGATTGCGCTCGGGCCGGTGATGGCGTTGTTCTTTCATCGGTTTGCGTCCAGCCCGATGCGGGAATATTCGATCGTCGAGAACCCTGCTTGCGTCACCGCTGATGCGGCTTCTGCGTTGCGGGATACAGATTTTGTGGTGGGGGTGCAGTTGGGGGATATGCCATACGCGTATCCGTTTGCGGCGCTGTTTCGCTCGCCGGTGGTGCTTCAGTCGAACCATGAGAATCGATTTATTTTGATCTGGTCGGCATTTGCCAATCGGGCGTTGGCGTACAAGATCACGCCGGAGATCAAGCTTAGTGAGTTACAGATTGTTTCGATGCCCGCCAATTCGATTCTGCTTTACAACGGGCGGATCGGCCAGTTTATCCATGGTGTGACGGGTGCAACGATCAGCCATGAAAAACCGACGGGATTTGGGGCCCCGGTTCGTACGCATAAAGTCACCTGGCAGCAATGGAAGAAGTTGCATCCGAACACACAGGTGATGCTGGCGGCATCGGGTCAAACGGAGCCGGCGGTGCCAGTGTTGCCGAAGTATTCGATGGCCCGGGAAAAAGGATCATCGCCGTCGACCCATCCGGCGGAATCGCAGATTATTTTCGTACCGACAACCCGCCCGGTGGCGATTCCGGTTGACGCGGTGGGAAACGAGCCGGCGAATGTCTCGGATGGCGAAACGCATCTGCTTCTTTTTCGCGACAGTGCGACCGGGCAGGTCAAGGCATTTGACCGCCATGTGAAGGACGATTTGATTCCGATGTTTCGGCGAAAGAGTGACCCGAAAAAACCAGCGGTGGTTTGGGAGGATCAGGACAGCGGAACGGAATGGTCGGCGGAGGGCAAGGGAATCGAAGGGTTATTTAAAGGGGAGCAACTGCGGCCAATCCCGGTGGAGGATTCTTTGTATTGGACCGTCATGAGCCATTGGTACCCGGATCTAAAATGGGCGATTCCGAGGTTGGTGAGCAACAAGCCGGCCAACTTCAAGAATCCCGGGGAGACGAAGAGGCGGACGGGTAGAACGAAGTAGAATCCTTTTGAGATAAGCGTTACGGAACTTCAACCGTCGCGGCAGATTCCTTCACGTAGTCCAGAAGGGTCTCGTCGCCTGTTTCCCATTCGCGGCTTCTTCGTTTGTAGACCTGGATCATCATCTCTTTGGCTTTTTCCCGCTCGTAATGTTGGGCGCCGCTATCGCTGAGAAATGTGAAGCTCGGGAGATAAGTGGGTGTCAGAGACGAAGCGGCGACCATGCAGCAATAGCCGATGTACGATCCGGTCATAATGCGGGTGGAGATGGCGAACTTCGTGTGATCGCCAATCAGCGCGCCTAAGAATTGCTTGCCGGTTGGCATGGTATGCCGGCCGATACGGAGGTTGATCTTGCCATAGGTGTTTTTTAAGTTGCTGGTGGATGCTCCGGCACCGAAGTTTACCCATTGCCCGATATAGCTGTCCCCGACAAACCCTTCGTGGGCTTTGTTGGAACAGCTCATGAAGATGGCGTTGGAAACCTCACCCCCGATCTTACATCGGTCGCCCAGGCTCGTGCCGCCCCGTATCAATGCGAGCGGTGAGATATGGCTGCCCGATCCAATCGAGCACGGGCCCTGAATCACCGCGTTTGATCCGATGACCACGCTGTTATTGATGATGACCGGCCCTTTGGAAGCATCGATCACACATCCTGGCGACAGTTGAATGTCACTGGAGAAGCAGATATCCGCGTCGTTGACCAGATGATAGGAGCCGGAGGGTTTGGGTTGATAGCGCGGCGTGACATGCGCGAAATCATCGCGAAGAGAAGCTTCATTGCAGGTGATCAGATCCCACAGATAAGCAACGGTTTGCCCGAGCAGTTCGGCAGAGGGAAGATTGCGCAGATTCATCCACTGTTCGGACTCCTCAAAGACATCCTGTGGGGAAAGGCCGGGCGATTCTGTGTAGGCGACGCAGAGGCCGTGGTCGTCCATGGCGACGGCAAAGTCTGTAGGGGTTTCGCATTGGCCGGCAAATAGCGTCCGGCCGTTGATCAATAAGTAAGGTTGATGGCCAAGCGGTTCATTGAGGGTCGTCGGCACCTTCAAGGTTGGCAACACGTAGCGTTGACAAAAGTCGACTAAACCCGGCCGGACCCAAAGCGACAATCGCGTTGGGTTTAGCGCTCGTAACTGCTTTTCCAATAGCGTACTTGCGCCGCTCGCCAAGCAGAACACCGGGCGGGAAAGGGAAACCGGCGCAAACATGGGCCAGCGAGCGTCTTCAAAAATCACGACGTGCATAGTGGGGCATCATATCGAGCAGAGGGATAAAGTGATAACGACAGCGAACGCGATAGCGAGAATCGGAGTGCCATTCCTTCGAGAATGCGGATTGATCTTGAAATCAGCGATGTAGCGCGGTGTCGGTCTGGCCGAAAACCATTTGCGAGACCGCTTCAAGCTGAGAAGACTCTGTGGCCTGCTGGGACGGTTGGAGGCGCTCGCGACCGTGCAGCAAAACCGACATGCTGCCGATTAGAACGACCAATGCAGCCACGATGCCCAAGTGCGCAAAAAGCCGATGCGAAAACATAAAGCCCTCCGGCTTTGATCTTACAACACAACTTATGGCTAAACGCTCTGGCTCAATCGACGCGATCGTCACTGCGGAACCCAACTCACTTCTCCGGGGAAAACATACCACCGGTCCGCGCGTTTGCAAGATAAGTTTTGATTAAGATCCGGCTATGAATGAATGAGGTTCGCGGGCCCTTTACACCCCATCCCTAGGTGATTTCAAACCCGCTTGAACACAACATAATAATTCGTAAAGCATTTTTATGAAAGGATTTGCGACTGATTTTGCCATTCCTGCCCGCATTGGTTCCCCGAGGATGGCTTCGATTTCCAACGCACGCCTCATTTGTCGATCCACCTGCATGCTGGTCCGATAGGGCCCCATTTCGCGTGTGCGGGTGATATTGCGATCGATGAGGCTGTCGTCCATCGTGACGCCATTGGCGCGGGCGGTGGCGATGACCTCGGCCATGATATCCCGAACCAGTGATTCGCCGGTGGTCGTGGCCAGGATCTGTTCTGTGTGTTGATCGAGAACCGTCGAAAGCCCGTTGAATGGGATGTTCCAAACCAGTTTTTCCCATCGGCCATATTTCAAATCATTCAGAACGTCACAGGGAATCTGACAGCGTTTGAACAAGTCGGCGATGTGTGTCGCCCGCGCCCCGGGTCCACCTCCGAACTCACCGAGACGAATCAGACCGTGCGCCGAATGATCGATCACCCCCGGCTCAATGCGATTGATGCAGGTAAACGCCATTCCACCCAACACACGCTCGCGACCGAACAAGGCGGCCAGACGATCTTCATTCCCAAGCCCGTTTTGCAAGGTCAGGATGGCCGTGTCTTCGTTTAGGAGCGGGCCGATCAAGCGCTCGAACTGATCGTTGTTGGTGGTCTTTAAAGTGACGATGACCCAATCGACCTTCGGCATGTCCATCACGTCGCGATACACATTCAGGCGGTCCGCCGGCAAGGAGAAATCGCCCGCGCAACTTTTGATGGTGAAACCATTTTTGCGAACGAGGTCATAGTCACTGCGAAGCAGGAAGTGTACGTTCTGGCCGCCTTGCACCAGCCTTGCGCCGTAATAGCTGCCGACGGCACCGCTGCCGATGATGGCGAAGGAAGGTTTTTCGGAGAGGGGGGTATGGGTGTTTGGGGCATTCATCAGGACGAACTTTGCCATGGAGTCGGATCATTGTGAAGAGCTTGGGGAAAAGATTCGGCAAGTCTCTCAGTATTGAATGCGTTTCAAATCATCGGCGAATGTTTCACGGGCGATAAAATTACCGATCTTCGAAACGGTGTTGACCATTTTGCCCTACACTCTCGGCCAGTCCAGATCAGAACACAGGCAGAAAGAGATAGATCATGTCGAGTCCGGCGCGTTGCATCAGGTGTTATTACATTCTTGACGGGCTGCCAGAGCCCCGATGCCCGGAGTGCGGGTTGGTGTTTGATCCAGCGGATCCGAATACGTGGACGAACAAGCTGCCGTTTGTGTGGTGGAAGTATTGGCTGCCGGGGTTTTTGCTGGCGATTGTCGTGGGGATTCTCAGCTTCTCGTTCTTGCTCCCGGCGTATGGTTATGGATGGACGGTCACATTGGTGACGCCTTTGTGCATCGGGGCGATTACCGGATATGCCTGCCGGGTACGAACTTTTTTCATCGTGCTGCTGGCGATGATGGTTGTTTTTGTAGTGATCACGGGACTGGGTTCCAGAAATATCCTGGGACTGTTTTGCGGCTGTTCATTTGGGGGTGTTGTGGTCGGACCTGCCATCCTGGGAGGGCTTTTAGGCGCAATGCTTCGCAACGAGCTCAAGCGGCGAAGCTTTTCTCAAAAAGACTGGCTGCCATTGATCTTGATGACAATCATTCCATTGATTGGTGGAAGAATTGAAGGTCGACATCATTTCGCGAATGAGACGATCGAGACGTCGATGATCATTCCTGCGAGCGTTGCCAATGCCTGGGATGGCGTGATCTTTTATGAAGAGGTTCGGCATCAGCCCCCGCTGCTGCTAAGGCTGTTGTTACCCAAGCCACTTTATACAACGGGTGGAACGCAGAACGTGGGCGACATTAAGTATTGCGTTTATAGTAAAGGCAGGCTGGTCAAGAGAATTACGAAGCGGGAAGAACACAAGTTGCTGGCGTTTGAGGTGATTGAACAAAAGCAGATTGAGACACGATCGATTCGCCTGACCGGTGGCGAATTTCGGTTTGAGGCGGTTGGACCGGAGCAAACGCGCGTTACGCTGGCGACGGAATATGAGCCGTTGCTGGGGCCGCGGTTTGCGTGGCAATGGGCTGAACTTTGGGCGACGCACACGCTGCATCAGCATGTATTGACGGGGATGGCGATGAAGGCGAAGGAAAATGCGTCAACGCATGCACCGCGATCACTGGCGGTTTCCAAGTAAGAAGATTGATGATAGTCGCAGTTCGTTTAAAAGATCGGCAGCGCGTGGAGTTGCTCGCGACGATGTTGTTGCCGATGTCGGTCGGCACGGTGTGGGGGCAGATGCGATCGTTTACCTACTGTGTGGGGTTGGACCCATTTCATGCGGGCATTCGCGCTGCGGATGAATCGGTACGCCTCGGAGCAGGCACGGCCATTGTTCTGGGGCATCGGTTTGGTCCGATTCGATTTAATCGCGTGGGTCGAGTGCTGAAATGGCGCGAGGGTATCGGATATAGTTTTAGCGATTTATCGCGTGGGGGAAATGGCGTGGGGTTCCCGCATGTCTTCACGTATGAAGTGA
The DNA here is from genome assembly GCA_038230975.1 of Tepidisphaerales bacterium. Classification (GTDB taxonomy): domain Bacteria; phylum Planctomycetota; class Phycisphaerae; order Tepidisphaerales; family Tepidisphaeraceae; genus JANXVV01. The sequence continues at coordinate 340 of JBBRMF010000232.1, read as the reverse complement.
AGTCGAAGGTGAATGGCAACTGTCGATTGACGATTGCAGTTCGCGGGCGGTGGACAGCGATGATGTTACCCGCTTGGCTGATCCGACGCTGGTTGCGGTGGGTGATGGGGCATACGTTGCATTCAATTCACCATCAGTTGATGGTGATTGAAATGCATCGGAGAGGGCTGGAGAAAAGTGCGGGTTGACCACGAAGACTGACGTACCGCCGCGCCTGTACGGGGAAGGAAAAGACGTTTCGGCGGTCTATGTCTTTTATATCGGTGTACATCTGTATTTATCTGTGGTTCATTTGTGTTGTGGCGAGATTCAGTAGTGGTTCCGTTTGCAGTTCAGGCTG
>JBBRMF010000231.1:0-8363 GCA_038230975.1 Tepidisphaerales bacterium | reverse complement strand
GGTTCGGGGAAAAGAGCCGGTACGGTCGAGCGCATTTGTTATTCGAAGTGTGTCCACATCCGAAGCACTTTCACAGCCTTTTCTTTTGCGAACACTTGATAGACCAATCGGTGTTGGATATTGATCCGGCGGGAGTAGGATCCAGATAGATCCCCGACCAGTTTTTCAAAAGGAGGAGGTTGTTGGAACGGGTCGTTTCTCAAGACCGTCAAAAGCGTATCAGCTTTGGGATGTAGGCCGGACGACTGAAGTTTCTTCGCGTCTTTGTGTGCCTGTCGAGTGAAATAAAGCTTCCAAGCCATGAAGTTGGATTCAACCCTAAAATCTCAAAGCTACCAATCGAGCTTTGCCGAGCATTTAGTGAGTGGGATTTGCATGCCCTCTAAAATAGATTCGCGCATGCCCGGAATGGACACCAGGTATAAAGTCTCCTGTATTGAACGCCAATCTTCCTCGGAAACCAAAACGGCACTGGCTCGCTTCCCGGTGATTTGGATCGGCTCATGCGATAGGGCGGCATCGTCAATAAGCCCATTCAACGTTGCTCGGGCTGCTGTTGCGCTTAGAACTTTCATGCGTCCAACCTCCGATGATTGCCTAATATCGTACGTTAGGGCGTACGCGAGTTCAAACAAGGAGAATCTAGGACGGCACTACAGCGGTAGCTTCCGCGCTGTCGCCAGAAAGTGATCGTAGTTCATGCGTACTTCGGTCAGCGAATCACCGCCGAATTTTTCGAGGAACGCGCGGGCGACTTCGAAGGCGACCACATTTTCCAGGATCACGCTGGCGGCGGGAACGGCGCAGGCGTCGCTGCGTTCGTAGCCGGCTTTACTGGTAACCTTGGTATTGAGGTCGACGCTCTCCAAAGCCATCAATGGGCCGAGGGTGCTGATCGGTTTCTTTGCGCCGCGCACGATGATGGGCTGGCCATTGGTCATGCCGCCTTCCAACCCGCCGGCATTGTTCGTATGGCGAATGAAACCCAGCGATGTCGATTCCTTCTGCGTCGGATCGTAGCTGATCTCATCATGTACTTTGCTGCCGGGCAGGAATGCGGCTTCTTTGCCAAGGCCGATCTCGACGGCCTTGAATGCCTGAATGCCCATCACGGCCATCGCAATGCGGGCATCGAGCTTCTGGTCGTATTGCATGCACGAACCGAGCCCCGGCGGGCAATTAAAGACGCGGGCCTCGACTAAACCACCGAGCGTATTACTTTCGATCTTTGCTTTGCGGATTTCGTCTTTCATCTTCGCCGAAGCGTCGCGATCCGGGCAGCCGACCCACTCTTTAAATAGATCGCCTTCATCGCGAAGGGCTCGAAGTTGATCGATGGGTTGAGAGAAATCAACGTTGGCGACGACCGACCCGATGCTCAGCACATAGCCGAAGGTTTCGATGGAAAATTCTCGAAGCAGGCAGCGCGCCAATGCCCCGGCTGCCACACGGGCGGCGGTTTCGCGAGCGCTGGCCCGCTCCAACGTTTCACGGCAATCGGTGGTGAGCCATTTGATCGACCCGGCCAAGTCCGCATGTCCCGGGCGCGGGCGACTGAGTGGGGGGGCATCGTCTAGCCGTGAATCCCGGTTGATAATCTGAAGCGTGATCGGCGAGCCCATGCTCTTTCCGCGGCGAACCCCGGATAAGATCTCAACGGTATCCGTCTCGATCTTCTGTCTTCCACCCCGCCCGTATCCCCCCTGACGGCGGCGCAATTCACCGTCAATGAAGGCCTTATCCACCGGCACACCGGCCGGCATTCCCTCGATCAAAGCAATCAGTGCCCGCCCGTGCGATTCACCGGCCGTGCGATACGTCAAAGTAGCCATAGACGATTGATTATAGCAGATTTTGGAGCGAATTTCGCACCCTGAACATTGAACGGAACCTGCGGGCGTGATCAAACTTCCGGGCAAGCTCAAAAATGCAACGCGGAGGCTCGGAGATCGCGGAGGTGGACGGAGTAGTTTACTCGTCGATCAAGAAGGGCAGGCACGTTCTGCGACCATCACTTTTCAAAAGCGACAGAAGAATTTTCGCATAGCCGTCTAAATCGATTCCAATAATACCGCTCGGAGACGAGTTAAGAATCGAGTTTTCAACAAAAACTCGGCAAAACCGAGCCGCCACTCAACATTTCTTCCCCAAATACTGCGTTTTGTTTAAACATTCGGTACCCCGAGCACCGATGTTTGCCCATCAGTTAAGCGACTGTTGCGAACGATGGCAATCCGTTTGCGGCAGGATAGTTGAACGAACTGGAAATGGCACTGGCCTCCCGCTTCGGTATGGAAGCCGAAAGCGGAGTTGTGCCCGCGATCGCACCCAACCGCGTTTTATGTCGACCGCGTGCGATTCCAGAGGCGATCTTGCCTGTTTTCTGACAAACGACCGAAGGCTGAGCGGACGCTCGGCCACCTCATGTTCGGTCAAGTCGGGTTGCTTCGATGGTGCCTTTTTAGCCCGTGGCACTGTGTTTGATAAGGCGTTGTTGAGGTTGTTGGGCTAGCAATCACCACGCTCCTGCTGAATTCCAGCAGGGGCAGACTTTTGGAAGGAGTCAGTTTATGTCGAAGCGTACAGGTGCGATCGCGTTGGCTTGCAGCGCGGTTTTGGCAGTAGGATTTTTTGGGAAGACGGCTTATGCGGATAACCCGGTTGCACCGGCAACTCCGACTCCCACCCCGGTCGCTGATGCAGGTCCGACCAGCGTGTTGAATGAATACGGCTTGAACAAGGTGGGTGCCGGCAAGTTCCTGACTGATGCAGGGATCAAGGTCGGCGGTTCCATCGAAGGTTCATACACCTACAATTTCCGCGCGCCACGGAACGAAATCAATGAAGGCCGGGTGTTCGATTTCGAGCACAACGCCGCCCGTTTGAATCAGTTGGCCTTGCAGATCGCCCGCCCGGTCGACGTTGCCGCCGCTGCCAAAGCCGGAAAGTTTGATATCGGTTTTGGCATCGACATGATGTACGGTTCCGATGGCCGTCTGATCCACTCCAACGGGTTGGCTGGATACAATTCCGCCACGCACCCGATCAATCAGTTTGACCTGACGCAGGCCTACCTCGATTTTATCATCCCGGTCGGAAACGGTTTGGATATCAAGGTCGGCAAGTTCGTCACGCTCTTCGGCAATGAAACGATTGCTCCGGTCGCAAGCGTCACCGGCAGCAGCGGCAATGCCCTTTATTCGCATAGCTACAACTTCGGATTCGGCATTCCTTTCACGCATACCGGCGTCATCGCCACGTATGCTCTGAACGATAAGCTGAGCATCACCGGTGGGTTCACCCGCGGTTGGGAACAGTCGACGAAAGACAACAACGGCTCCATCGATGGCCTTGCTTCAGTCGTCTACACCCTTAGCGATGAAGTCAAAATCATTGGCAACGGCTCGATCGGTCCCCAGCGAACCCATAATTCGAAGGACTATCGATACCTCGTCGAAGGCATTGTTGCATACACTCCGAAGAAGTCTCCGATCTCGTTCGCCGTCGACGGTTTATTCGGTTGGGAAGAGCATGCTTCCCTCACCGGCAAGACGGCCTACTGGTATGGCGTGACTGGATATGTCGGTTACACCATTAGTGATATGCTCACGCTGAACGGTCGCGCGGAATGGTTCCGCGATGATGGCGGTTCGCGACTGGGTCTGTCGGCGAACTTCTTCGAAGCCACGGCCGGCGTATCGATCAAGCCGTTTTACAAGGACAAAATCGGTCAGAACTTCCAGATCCGTCCGGAGGTTCGCTTCGATTACGCCGACAAGGATGCGTTCGGTGGTGGAAACCACAAGACGCAGGCGACGGCTGCGATTGATGCGGTCTTCGCGCTGTAAAGCACCGGACAGCGTTTCAACCTTTCCAAGCCTGATGCCTTGTCACGCTTAGGAAATAGGATTGTCGAAAGTGGTGAGTGCCACGGGTCGCGGCATTCCGAGGCCTGTGTGTTTTGTCTACGGACACACACAGGTCTCGGAGTACCGCGACCTGTGGCACCTTAAATTAGAAATGTGATAAAGCATTAAGCGGATTGATGGGCCGCAAAGGCGACGGCGACCCCGGCTGGCTCACGCTTTGGCGCGGCTGGCGCAAGCTCTCGCTGCTCGTCCGTGGCTACGCAATGCGCATCGGGTAGATTGTGGGGAAAGATGAGGGTTATAGCCACCCGACACGCTTGAAAGCCGCAATCGAGCGATCCCATGAGTGTGCCAATCGTTTCTATCGAATCTATCCTTGCCGATGCGAAGGCGCTGGCCGATTGCGGGAATCTGGCGGGTGCCGCACTGTTGTTGCAGCGGGGTATCGCCGCCGGCCAAAATGATGCTCGACTGCATTTGAGCCTGGCGACACTTTGGCGGGCGCAGAGACAATATCCCGAAGCGATCAATGCGTATGTCGCCGCCATTGCGCTCGATCGCAGCGCGGCGGAACCGAACTATGACCTGGCAACCTTACTGATGTCTGGCGGGCATCTGACCGAGTCGATTTCGTTTCTCCGTAGAACGATTGAGCTTGAGCCATTGTTTCCAGATGCATATGTGCGTTTGGCAGCGGTTCTGCAGATACAGGGGAACGACGCCGAAGCTACCTTTTTTTGCCGGAAGGCGATCGAAATCGATCCAGATGATTCCGTCGCCCATCAACTGCTTAGCGGAATACTGGTTTCAGCACGGTCGTACGATCAGGCGGAGCACCATCTGAAAGAGGCGGTCCGGATTGCCGCCAAAGTGGGGGAGCCGACGGCGTTACATTTGGAAGGACTCAATAGTCTCGCTTCTCTGTATACCCTGCTAAATCGCAGGTCAGAGGCAGTTGGAATATTCGATCAGGCCATTGCGATTTCGCCGCCCGATCCCAAGTTGCATGAGAATCTCGCATGGCTGCTTCTATCGATGGGAGAGTTTGCGCGAGGCTGGAAAGAATACGAATGGCGTTGGAAATGCGAGCCGCTTAAAAGTGAAGGGCGTGATTTTGGTGTACCGGAATGGGATGGATTATCCCTCCAGGGCCGGACCATTCTGTTGCATTGCGAGCAGGGGTTGGGCGATACGATTCAATTTTGTCGTTACGCGCCGCTTTTAAAGGAGCAAGGCGCGCGGGTGGTGATGATATGCCAGCCGCCGCTGCGATCATTGATGTCGCAATTACCGGGAGTCGACGAGTTGATTAGCAGTGGTGATCACGTGTCTAAGTTTGATACGCACGCTCCGTTGCTCAATATTCCGGGGAAGTATGGCACGCATTCCAATGCCCAGGTTCCGGCCAATATTCCCTATTTGAGCGCTCCTGAGAAGCAGGTTCAGAAATGGCGCGCGATATTCGGACGCCGACCCGGGCGAAAGCGTGTCGGGCTCGTGTGGGCAGGAAATCCGGGGCATCCGAATGATGCCGCGCGTTCGATCAAACTCGCCCAATTCGGAGCGTTGCGGGAGTTGGCGGCACAAATCGATTTTTATAGCCTGCAAAAAGAATCCGCAGGGTCGCAGATCGCGATTTCGCCTTTTGAGATCTCAAACCTCGCGCCGGATCTGGTTGATTTTGTGGATACCGCCGCGGTTTTGATGAACTTGGATTTGCTGATCACCGTTGATACAGCTGCGGCACATCTGGCGGGGGCGCTGGCACGACCGGTCTGGAACTTAATTCCAATTGGGCCGGATTGGAGATGGCAGTTCGATCGGGAGGATTCACCCTGGTATCCCACGATGCGACTGTTTCGACAAAAAACCGCCGGAGATTGGACGAGTGTGATTGCGCGGGTCGTCGACGAACTGAAAATTTTTGTGGTCAGGTAGAGCGGTTTTTGCCTCAGTGAACCATGAAAACCGAGTTACATCTATGTCGGGTGCCACGGGTCGGCATACTCGCAGACCTGTGTGTTTTATCTCCGGACACGCTCAGGTCTCGGAGTACCGCGACCTGTGGCACCTTCAGTCCGATGCGTCAAACCGTCGATTGATGGTGCGGCCCAGGAATAACCACAAGCGTCGCGGCTCGCTGCCGCGACGCTTGTTTAATTGGATTTTGGCTCGCCTCTGGCCGTCCACGCGGATACAGTAAGACCCATGGAAGAAACTGTACTTCCTCCGCAGACGCAGTTCGGTGCCGGGTTTGAACCGACGCGCGTGCGACAATTTACAGTCTTCCTGGAAAACCGGGTGGGGCGGCTTCAACAACTCGTTCGCACCTTCGAGGAAAACAACGCCCGGATCGTCGCGATTTCCATCGAAGAGTCGGCCGAGGCGACGCTCGTGCGGATGATTTGCTCCAAACCTGATCTCGGGATCGTTCTCTTGAAAGAACATGGGTTTGCATTTGCAGAATCCGATGTGCTGGCGGTACGGCTTCCCCCTAAATCGACTCAGCCTTTGATCGCGATTTGCACGGCATTGCTAACTGCCGAAATCAACATTCATTATGCGTATCCGCTGCTTGTTTGCCCGCACGGGCCGACGCTGGCGCTGTACGTCGATGAGCCGACACTGGCGTCGCAAATCCTCCTTCGTAAGGGTTTCGATCTTGTCGGAGAAAGTGATCTAAAGACTTGATCTGACCGGATCTTCGTTTTTAGAAGGCCTATTACACCGCATTCTTCCGATATCTCTCCTGTCCGCTTGAACAGGAGCATCTTTGGAATTGACCGCCATACTTGCGCCGTCGCAGATCCGGCATTCGAGTACCCGTAAGGATGTCATTTTGGGCCAGCCGGTAGAACTGGCTTGCAACGTGGGGTGGCTAACCGACGAAATTGCGGGACTTCTCGATCCATTTCAGACGGGCGTTATCGCGCGAACTGCAAGAGGCCAGGTCGTGTCGAATCGATTTCCCATCACAGGTTCTGTGCGCGCTTATGACGAAGACGAGGTTCTTAAACACGTTTCAACCGTAGCCAATCGCGTGCCGAATACCCGGCCGGGAATGAGCCCGGTGATTGAACTTTATCAGGATGAAGAACGGTTCTGGCTGGTCGACGATCAGTGGGGCATGGCGGAGGTGAATCTCCTCAAAAAAAGTTGGCGCAGCTGGGTCTTGCCGCACCCAACGGCCGATCTTCAGCGCTGCGCCGAGTGGACTGTGATGTGGCCACTGGCCCAATTGCTGAGTGGGCCTGGGCTGGCCGTCCTGCCCGCGATTTCAATTCAGAAGGATGGGTGGGGCGCGATTATTTTCTCGCCATTTAAAATGGACGGGGAATTAGCGGCATTGTCGCGGGATGGTTTTGAAGTGATCGCCCAAAGCTGGCATTGCCTTCAGGAAGAGCAAGGCCAGGTTCAGATATTCACGCATTCAAAGGGTGATGAGGTTCGTCAATCATCGCGATGCAATGCGGTGATAATGGTGGAATCTGGCCGTCGCGCAGTTTCTCGGGTCGACGAATTGCCGGGCCATCTCGCGCTGGAGGCCTTGCAGCGGCATTGGCCGATCGCCGCCTTGCATCGATCGCGACGGCAGGTGCTTTTGACGCTTGCCGCGAATGCCCGCTGTTGCAGTGTGCAACTTGCGCGGCAACCTGAAGATCTGCTGAAGTTGATCAGATCTTTGAACCCGGAGCGGTGATCAGGTTATTGAATGCAAAAAAGAACCCGATGCGAGCATCGGGTTCTTCTGAAAAATCTGTAAATGCGGATCTTTGAAAGACCCAGTTTAGCGCTTGGAGAACTGGAACTTACGGCGAGCACCGCGCTGACCGTATTTTTTACGTTCCTTCATGCGGCTGTCTCGTGTCAGGAAACCGGCATTTCGCAGAGCGGGTTCATACGCCTTATCGAGGCTCATCAAGGCTCGACCCAGACCCATGACAATCGCGCCGCTTTGGCCGGTGTGACCCCCACCGGAGGTATTGACCAGCACGTCCATCTTGCCACCGGTGTTGGTGACTTCCAACGGGCCAAAGATCGCCTTGCGATCCTGCTCGAAGGTAAAGTAATCGTTGATCGTGCGACCATTGATTTCGATCCTGCCCGTGCCATGAGCCACACGGACGCGGGCGACAGCGCTCTTACGGCGGCCGGTGCCCCAGATGAAGGTCTGCTTGGCCTTTGGATCGGTCGTTTCGGCAGTTGCGGTGGCGGTTTCTTCAGCCATGGTAATATCGTTCAGTTGAAGGGTCCAGGGTTTGCGTATCAGGCGAATTTCAACGGCTTGGGCTGCTGAGCGCTGTGCTCGTGCTTGTCACCCTTATAAATTTTGAGCTTGCCGAGGATATTGTGCCCCATCTTGCTCTTGGGGAGCATGCGGCGAACGGCCAACTCCACGAGCTTTTCCGGGTGTAATTCCTTCATCGTCTTATAGGAATAGATGCGGCGACCCCCGGGATAGCGCGAATACGTATCGTATTCAAGCACATCGGC
>JBBRMF010000230.1:0-8511 GCA_038230975.1 Tepidisphaerales bacterium | reverse complement strand
TTACGGACGCCGCGTGGAATCGCCCGAGTCTGCGTCGCCGGACTATCAGGGGCATTGTTCCTGACCATTTGTGTCGCTAGACGCAATGGCCCGATCGCGGACGAATATTGGCCTTGGTTGGGCGGCACAGGTTTGTTGATTGGACTACTCGGAGGCTTGGCGCCCGGCGTGTTGGAAAGTCGAGAGTTGCGGGGCGAAGGGCCACCGGTCTGGTGGCTGGTGCTAAAGCGCATCACGCTGACTTTTCTGCTTCTCGTATTCCTGGGGCTTTTTCTGATTCTGGCGTATTGCATGCTGCTAATATTGCAAATGAATCACATATATGGGTTTTGAAGATTTTGGAGTCCGCACGGCGGAGCGTTTTTTAAGGAAACCAATGACAGAAATCATCTTCATCGTAAAAGAAGACGAAGACGGCGGCTACGTCGCCCAAGCCGTCGGCCATGGGATTTTTACGCAGGGCGAGACCCGCGAGGAACTCGCGGAAATGGTGCGCGATGCAGTGAAATGTCACTTTGAGCCTGAATCGCCGGCACCGCCGCTGATCCACCTGCACTATGTGCATGATGAGGTCATCGCACTATGAAGCTGCCGCGCAATGTGTCTGGCTCCCAACTTGTCAAAGCATTGGTTCGGATCGGCTATGTCGTCGTGCGGCAAACGGGTAGCCATGTGCGAATGGCAATTTATACCCCAACCTATAATCCTGTATCCGTACCGATGCATCGTCCCATCAAGGTTGGGACACTTGACGGGATCTTAGAAAACGTCGCCAAACATGCTGGGCTTGATCGTGATGCACCGCTTCAGATTTTGCACCTGTAGTTTGCAGGGCCCGCTTCAGCGGACAAAATCGTCGGACTTGTAAATAGCCGAGTGACTGATGGCCGCTCTCGACGTTGTACTCGATACAAGCGTTTTGATCGCAGCAGCGCGATCAGTCTTCGGGGCCTCTTCGCGACTTCTGGAACTGCTGGCCCAACAGCGATACGGTAATCATCTGTCCGTCCCGCTGGTTCTCGAAGATGAAGCGGTCTTACGCCGGGAAGTGAACATCGACGGACTTGGACTGACCGATGTCGCCACGGTCCTCAAGTACCTGTGCAATGTCGGTGTGTTACACCCGATCCCGTTCCTTTGGCGTCCGACGCTTCGGGACCCGGATGATGAAGTTGTCCTCGAACTGGCGATGGCCGCCGGTGTAGATTATCTCGTGACGCATAACGTTCGCGATTTCGTTGGATCCGAGGCGTTTGGAGTGAAGGTGTTGAAGCCGGGAGAGTCCTGGCAATCGGGAGAAGTTCCTGGCGGCGCTGCGTAAGGCTCCGCGCGTCGAGCCCGATCCTTCGGATCGCATCGAATAATCGCCTCATCATCCGGCACGGATATACGTTCGAAAAATGAGTTTCCTATGCAAGAAATCACTTTCATCATCACCGAAGACGGGATCGACGGCGGTTACACCGCGCATGCCCATTGGCCGGATGGCAATCGAGATATCTTTACCGAAGGCGACAATCGAGACGATCTGTTGCGCAATATTCGCGAAGCCTTGGAAGTATCATTTGACGAAGGTGAACCCAAGCCGGACTTGATCCACCTGCATTTTGTTCGCGATGAGGTCATCGCCCGATGAAACTGCCAAGAGACCGTTCCGGAGAGGAAATTATTCGAGGTCTCCCAATGGTCTCATATGAGACCACCCGTCAGAAAGGCGACCTTGTTTACATGACGACGCAGTCGGGTGGCGAACATCATTTTTGTATCCCCCTGCACAACCCTGTGAAGACGGGCACTCTTGCGGCGATCCTCGGCTCAGTTGCTTCTCATCTACGCGTGAGCCGTGAAGAATTATTGCGAAAAATGAAGGTGTAACGATTGGATGATCCCATGGGCCAGTCCACCCTCATCGACCCTGCCCTCCACCGCCAGCTCGCGGTTACCCTCTTCAACCAGGTCTGGTCTTTCCTCGAGCAACCGCAGCGAACGGTGGAAGAAGATTTACAGATGATCCACGCCGCCCATGCGTCCCGGTATCATTGGGGACAGGTCGGAACCGCAAAAGAATGGTCGATCGGAGAATGGCAGATCGCCCGGGTATATGCCGTTCTGAAAAGGGCCGATGCCGCTGCCTATCATGCGGCCCATGCGTTGCGGTGGGCCCGCGATGACAGTGTTGCGCCGTTCTACAAGGCGTATGCGTTTGAAGCGCTCGCCCGCGCTCACGCTTTAGTCGGCGATCCGGTAAAATTTGACCGCTGTCATTCCGAGGCGCGGCTGTTGTTGGAAGCCGTGACCGATCCGGAAGAACGAAAGTTGTTGTCCGCCGACCTAATGTCGCTCGCGCGACCGTGAAAAAACTGAAGGAAGCTACCCGTGCCGATCTATTACAAAATCCCCCAAAACGCCGGCAAAGTACGCGTGGCGATGACCGCCGGCAAAAAATTCACCGTCTGGAACGGCAAGCAAGGCCAGCACGAATTCGCCATCATCTGCCGCGACCGCAAACAGGCCGAGGAGATCTGCAAAAAGATCAATAGCAAAGAACACAACGGCGAGATCGTCGTGGATTGAAAACTATTTTTGCCACAGATGGGGCACGGATGAACACAGATGAAGAGAGTTTAAATTCAATCACTGAACGCATCATCGGGTGTGCTTTTAAGGTGGCGAGCAAACTTGGATGTGGGTTTCTCGAAAATTGTTATGAAAACGCGCTCGCATACGAACTGCGTAAGGCTGGACTTCGCGTCGAACAGCAGGTTCGATTAAAGGTGTGGTATGATGACATTGTCGTTGGTGAATATATTGCGGATCTCATTGTGGAAGGCAGTGTCCTCGTTGAGCTCAAGGCTATTAAAGCTTTGGAGGCGATTCATACGGCCCAATGTATTAACTATCTGGCCGCGACAAAACTGCCGGTGTGTCTACTCACTAATTTCGGTCAGCGCGTCGATGTGTAGCGGGTCGTTGGCCCTGCATTTAAACAAAAAATCCCTTCTTAATCCGTGTTCATCCGTGCCCCATCTGTGGCAAAATTCCTCCGAGTCCAATCATGGCTGTGGCAACACCCTCTAAATCCGAACTTCTCCTCGACCCCACCTTCATGGCCAGGCTCGATCAGCTCGATGTCATGTCGCGCAAACTGCTCGCCGGAAAGATGAAGGGTGAGCGGCGATCCAAACGCCGAGGCCAATCCGTCGAGTTCGCCGATTACCGCAACTATGTCATCGGTGACGATCTCCGCTTCATCGACTGGAACATCTACGCCCGCCTCGATCGGCTTTTTCTCAAGCTGTTTCTCGAAGAAGAAGATCTGTCTTTGTATATCCTGCTCGACGTCAGCAAGAGTTGCGACTACGGCGAGCCCGGCAAAGCGATGTACCTCAAAAAGGTGGCCGCGTCCCTGGCGTACATCGGTCTCATTAATTACAACCGCGTGAATATCGTGGCGATGTCCGATGGGATCGTCGGTGAGACCGGCGCCCTGCGCGGCCGCAAGCGCGTTCCGCAAATGCTCGATTTTGTCCAGAAGCTGGAACCCACCGGCGCAAGCCATTTCACCGAAGCCTGCAAGCGATTCGCCCTGCAGCATCGGCAAAAAGGGGTCTGCGTCGTGTTGAGTGATTTCTTCGTGAAAGAAGGTTTCGAGAACGGCCTGCGTTACGTCGCCAGTGGGAAATACGATCTGTTTTGCGTGCAGGTATTGTCGCCGCAGGAGATCAATCCCGAATTGCAAGGCGATCTAAAACTGCGTGACATGGAAGATGATGATCTGGCCGAGGTCTCAATCACGCAGCCTTTGATAAAACAGTACAAGGCGAATTTAAATTCATACTGTCTGGCGTTAAAAGAATACCTCACCCGTCGGGGCGGGACGTATTTGTTCAGCAGCACGACGGTGCCGTTTGATACACTGGTATTGAATTACCTGCGCGAACGAGGGCTGCTCGGATAAATGGCGCACAATTTAACAACACGATGCCAAGAAATGTCCATCACGGGCTGACCGAACAAACAAAAGCGAGCCAGCATCGTCGTGTCGATGCTCAAACGCTGCAGGATGGCGATCGCTGGCGCGGAGCAATGTACTTGGCGGGTTACGCCGTTGAGTGCTTATTGAAGGCAAAATTGATGAAGCAGTACAACTGCCATCATCTTCAGGATTTGGAGGAGGAACTTCACCGTCGTGGACTCCTGCCGGAGCAGGCAACTATTTTTACGCATGATATCGAGCGGTTGCTAAAGTGGACGCGGGCCATTGATCGGCTTCGCCAAAACGCTCAGTTATGGCGGACGTTCAATCTCGTCAACCGCTGGCTTCCAGCCTGGAGATACGACTCGAATCCGGCGAATCGCGAAGATGCAAAGACATTCCTTGCAGCCGTTGATACAATTCTCCACTGGATTCAGAACAACGTTTGAATCGAAAGGCGTCAGCATGGCCGACGAATTCTTGAAACATAAAATCCAAACCGCGCTCAAATCCGGTTTGTTCCGGGACCAGGAAGATCTCGTCGACGTGTCAGACGGCTCGGATGGGAATATTCATGTCGTGGTCGTCAGCCGCAAATTCGACGGACGACGGATGAAGGAAAAAAACGATTTGATTTGGGACGAACTCGAAAAACGATTGTCTGCTGAGGAATGGGGACAGATCTCATTGACCGTGGGGGCCAGCCCGGAAGAAGTGAAAGCAACATGAATTGGTTGCCCAGTTTTCTCAATCCCTGGTCCGCCGCCCTTGCCGCCGGAATTGCCGTGCCCGCGTTGCTGGTGCTGTATTTCCTCAAGCTGCGCCGTCGCGAGATGCCGGTGTCGTCGACCCTACTTTGGCGGAAGGCGATTCAAGATCTGCAGGTCAATGCTCCGTTCCAAAAGCTACGGCGAAATCTGTTGCTGTTGCTGCAATTGCTCTTGCTGGCGCTCCTCTGTCTTGCGCTCTCGCGGCCAGTCGCAAACTTCACCCCGGGCGCGGCGAAACTAAGCGTCATTCTGATCGATCGCTCGGCTTCCATGTCGGCGCAGGAAGATTTCAACGGCAATAAACACAACCGGCTGGACGAAGCCAGGAAGCAAGCCAAATCGCTGATTGATTCAATGGGCCGCAAGGAAAGCGCGATGGTTATCGCGTTTGACGATGCGGCTGAGGTGCTCCAACCGCTCACAACCGATACCGCCGCCCTTCGCACGGCGATCGATTCCATTCAACCCACGGATCGCAAAAGCAAGCTTAAATTGGCGTATAAGTTGGCCGAAGCGCAGGTGAAGTATTACCCGGAGCAATTGCGGCCGAATGAGAAACCCACCGTCTTCGTTTATTCCGACGGTCGAATCTCCGATGCCAAAGAATTGAGCGTGCAGGCCGATATTCGGTATTCAAAAATCGGTCGCGATGATACCTCTAATATTGCGATTGTATCACTAAGTGCCAAGCGGAATTACGAGCGCCCCACGGAGGTTCAAGTCTTCGCAAGGCTGGCCAATTTCGGGCCCGCGCCGGTTACTACCGATGTCCAACTCACCGTCGACGGTACAGTGCGCGGCACCGCTACCGATCTTTTACTACTGCCCGAGCGATGGAATGATCCGGGTTTCAAGAAGACCGCCGATCAGGACAAGATGCGCCCGAAGGATAGCGTCGACTTCCCCAAAATTGAGTTGACCACCGCAGCCATCATTCGTCTGGAACAAACCAAGAAAGATGCCTTGGCTTGCGACGATGTGGCGATTGTCGTCGTCCCACCCCCCAAGTCGATGTCGGTTCTACTCGTGACCGACGGCAACTATTTCCTCCAGAAGGTGCTCGATGCGATGAACCTCGAACATCCGGATACTTTATCACCGCTGAAATACGAAGATAAAAAACCGCAGCAGTATGATGTGATCGTGTTCGATCGGTACGAACCGAAATTCATGCCAAGCTCTGGAAATTTTATTTGGTTCGGCGCGTTGGCGAACGGTTTGAAACTCAAACCGATGAAGGTCGGCGAGGAAACCGCCATCGTAAAAGACACGATGGTCCTGGATTGGAAGCGCGATCATCCGATATTGCGCGGTCTGCAACTTGGCAAAATGTACGTCGGTGAGGCTATCAAGCTGCAAGTTCCTTTAGAGACCGAAACGCTGGTCGAAGGATTTAAGGCACCGCTGATTTTGCTGCATCGCGAAGGCCGAAGCACGCATCTGGTCTGCACCTTCGATCTTTTACAAAGCAACTGGCCCTTGCGTCTCAGTTTCCCGATCTTCATGCACAACGCGCTGCAATACCTGGCGTTGGGAACAGACATGGATGTTCGCGAATCATTCCCACCCGGGGCGACTCCAAAAATCCCACGCACCAATCTGCAGAAAGTGGAAGCTGAAAGAGGCTCGCCATTGAAGGAACTAAAGCTCGATGGCCCGATGGGCCGCCGGTTCGTCAAGATTCCGGACGTCGGCGATGTCGTGCTGCCGGCGCTGGATAAAGTCGGGCTCTATACTTTGGATCCCCCGATTCCGCAGTTTGAAAAAATCGCGGTCAATTTGCTCGACAGTGCCGAGAGCAATCTACTGCCGATCAGCCAACCCCCTGGCGGTGGGGTGGCTACCGAAGCGCAATCCGGCAAATCGCGCATGGAACTCTGGTGGTGGATCGTAGCCTGCGCGGCGTTACCGCTGCTGTTGATCGAATGGTGGGTCTACACCCGACGCGTACATTTGTAGAGGTAAAGCGACTGGGGTGGGCGTACTCGCCCACCACGTTGTCAATACCGGAATCAGACGGTGAGGACGCCCACCTCTACCTGCCGGAGGATCGGGTATTGCAGGAAAAATCTGCACTCAAGCCGGAGCGGGGATCGCGCGCAAGGCCGCGGCGGCTGTGGGCATAGGACTTGTTCTGAGTGAAGATTAACGGATCGACAATGAATGAGACGCTTCTTGTGCAAATCGAGCGAGCCTTCGCCAACGTTACCCCTCCCGAGCCGGGAACGAGGAGGCTTACCGATGACGAGTGTCGCGGCGCAGTAGATGACTTATTGGTCTACCCGCCAGAACACTTGCATTGGATCTTACCGCAATTGATGTTGTTTTTCCTTCGGTCAGGGAAGAGCGAGAATGGTACCGATTTTGAGTTGGGAGATGTCTTTTCGGATTTGGATGTGCGACGCGCCTCTTGTTGAAGAAGTTGGACCTGTCCCGTTTTCGGTGTTCAACATCGCCTCTTCAAACAGAATCGCCGCGACTTGCCCACTTCGGAAGCCGAAATCTCCGCGCGGGGATGGAATCGGTCCGCGGTGCAGACGCTACGAACTGGTTCCAACGAATCACGTAAGTGCATGTGAAATCAATACTTTTGAGAAATGTGGCTGGCACCATTTTTTAATCCAATACCACAAATCTAGGCTATGATGATTACATGATTCCAACTAATCTGAAGACCGCTATTGAGAATCTCGATGAATCAATTTCTAAGCAAAATGGACGAATATTCTTTAGCGCAGAACATACACTTGTCAAAGGGCGGTTCTATCTTTTAGGTCTCAATCCGGGCGGAAATACCGCCGACAAGAATCTGGCGGGTACTGTAACAGAGAACCAATTTCCTAAAGAAGGGAATGCATATTTAGATGAAAGCTGGGGAACTTCGAAAGGCAAGTGCCGGGCCAATGGTCAACACCGAATCCAGCGTAATGTTCAGGATATGCTGAAAATGTTCGGTGCCGACTGTTGCGAGAATGTTTGCGCGAGCAATCTGATTTTTAGACGCACCAAAAGCCAACATGATTTGAATTATAAAACTTGGGCCGAAAATTGCTGGATCGTTCACAACGAAGTTTTAAAAATTGTCCAGCCGAACGTCATTGTTGTATTCGGTAACGGTGTTGTTTCTCCGTTCGACTTTCTCAAAAAAAAGCTTCGTGGATGCAATCAGGAATGCTACGCTAGCGGCCACGGAGGATGGTGTGTCAAGACGTTTCGGGCAACTGGCAACTACGGAAACTTTATTGTTATAGGCTTCCCGCATTTCAGCCGCTATTCGATCGATCGTTTGATTACAAGTAGCTATTTTAAGCGGATACAAGATAATGTGAACGAATACTGATGAGCGTCATAATAAGTCAGGATTTAGCAGTGTCACCTTTTTTACATCCATTTTTTCCCTGCCCCGCGCGGAGAAAGTGCATAGTGAATGAAATTCACTTGCAACCCCGTTTTACTTTTCCACATCTATCGATTTCCCAATTTTGCTTGGAGGGATGAGTTCGAGACGATATATTTTACTTTGGTGTTCGATGATCCGAGTCCAGCCGAAAAATTCCTAGAGATCGGCCTAGCGCTTGCGTGGAACGCCAGTTCGCCAAAGAATCAATCCCTGTGTAACAACTTGCGACTACGTTTCGCACCGCAAAGGTGAAAGATGCAGACGAAGTGGACATATTGGAGCTTCTACCCGGGCTTGACCTGCATTTCATGGCTTCATGCTGGAATGCGAACTCGGCGCGGTGTTTACTTCGTATATTCCTCGAG
>JBBRMF010000229.1:0-8531 GCA_038230975.1 Tepidisphaerales bacterium | reverse complement strand
GCCCCGACGGCCGCCGATGACAGTGCGATTGCGACCGATAAGACCTCCCTGCTTCCCGGTCGATCAGCGACATTTGCCAACTACACCAGCTACGACAAAGGGATTAACGGGGTCATGGTCGACATTCGAACTTTGCCAGCCGGCGTAACACTTTCCGCGTCGGACTTTGTTTGCGTTGCCGGTAATTCAGCCGATCCCACGACGTGGACGACGACTGTGACGCCGGCAACGGTCAGCGTGCGCCTCACTGCCGGCCTTGGTTCGGCAGATCGAATCACGCTGACATTCACCGACCGCTCGATCGTCAACCAGTGGTTGAAGATCACCGTCAAAGCCAACGCAAACACCGCGCTCACCGCTGACGATATCTTCTATTTCGGAAATTTGATCGGTTGCACGGGCAAGCACACCAACGCGGCCATCGTCAACACGACGGACATCGCAGTCACCAAACTAGCCATTAACTCAACCGTGGATATTACCTCCGTCGCAGACTTCAATCGTAACGGAATGGTGACCGTTTCCGATGTGGCCATCGCGAAGTCGGGCAACGGCAATTCGATCCCGCTAATTGTCGCCCCGCCGACACCCTCAGCCGTTTCGTCGTCGATCCCTTCTGTGATTCCGACCAAGGTAGTTGCGTCGGTTGCTCGCGGATTGGAAGCCACTGGGAATGTGAATGCGGTGGTCGTGGTAGGCTCAAATACATGGGACACGTGGCAGGCGGCTAATCGCATGGCACTCCGTTGGAATGCCCCGGCTAACGCAGCCGCGCTCAACACGGCTCAGTTCATCGCCGATGGTCAAGCCCTTGCCGCATCCGCCACGCCGTATCTTGCCGGTGCTGCAAATCCGCCCGGGACGCTTTATACCGTCGAAGGCGATGCCCCCACCGCCAATGCCGCCATCGCCACCGCCCCTACCGTGGTTGATGCAACCTACATTCTTCCCTACGTTGCCCACGCCACGATGGAAGTGCTGAACTGCACGGTAGACTATGTGGCCGGTGTGAAATGCGATGTCTACGCCCCCACGCAGTCGGCCAAAACCGCCCTTACACTGGTAATGGCTCTCACGGGGATGAGCTCTTCGCAGGTGACGATCCATACGACCTACCTGGGAGGCGGCCTGGGTCGCAAGGCGGAGGTGGATTTCATCAGTCAGGCAGTCCAGGCCGCGATGGTGGTTCGGCGGCCTATCAAGCTGATGTGGCCTCGCGAAGAAGATTTCACGCACGATCAATATCGACCGATGGCCATCATGCACGCCAGGGCGGGGATCGATTCCACCGGCGCGGTCCTCGGTTGGACCTATCGAAATGTCTCTCCATCGATATTGGCTCAGCGCGGTTTCGTGCTCGGGCCAAAGGGTGACAGCCAAGGTATTGAGGGTGCTCAGTCGTTACCCTACAACTTTGGCACACGCGCGGTGGAATATGTCACGCACACAGCCAAGATCCCCGTTGGTTTCTGGCGATCGGTCGGTGCCTCGCTCAACACATTTGGGGTCGAGTGCATGATCGACGAGATGGCCACAGCAGCCGGGATCGATCCCTACCTATATCGTCGCAACCTACTAACCGATCCGCGTTGGATCGCCGTATTGGACGCGGCGGCTACTCTGGGAGGTTGGAACACCCCGGTACCCGCCGGTCACGCCCGCGGGATTGCGATCGGCACGGCGTTCAACAGCATCGTCGCCGAGGTCGTTGAGATTTCCGCCGCCACCACAACCAGCGTGACCGTTAACAAGGTATCCGTGGCGATCGATTGCTATCTCGTCGTCAATCCCGGCCAAGTCGAAACGCAACTCATCGGAGGTGTGGTGCACGGCCTGAACGCCGCTTTATATGGGAAGCAGACCTTCGTGAACGGTGCCGCGACGGCGAAAAATTTCAACAACAGCCGCATGATCCGCCTCGGTGAAATGCCGCAGGTTGCGGTGACCTACATCCCCAGCCCCGCCGTCGCCGATCGCACGAAAAATATCGGTGGTGTCGGTGAACTAGGCGTGCCGACGCTCGCTCCGGCGCTGGCGAATGCGTATTTCAAACTCGTTGGCACTCGCGTTCGTTCGCTGCCGTTGTTCCCGAATGCGACGATGGGTGGGTTGTGAATCCCATCGACCGGTCCTTCGCTTTTTTCGCCCTGGAATCAACCGGGTGGACTCGTTTTTCTGAAGGAGATTCCTCGCGAGGGTTCAGGAATTGAAATATAACCGGGTCTGAATGCTTCGCAGGTCGGCGGGATGAGTGACCTCAAAATTAGAAATGTGTTCGCTCATGCAAGCCCGACCAACCCGATGGATCCGAGCATTAAGGCTTGGGCTTACGCACCCCTTTGCGGCGGGAGCTTTCATGCGGCAGAACGTAGATATACTTTTGAATTATTCCTGGGAGGCAGGGGATTGTTGCTGCTTCCGATTGGAAAATGGGGGTTCTTTTCGTTTGATTTTGATGCGGTGCGCGACTAAATGATGTACAAAATCCTATCGACGAAAGCTCTCCATTTTCCTGCTTTACTTGAGTAACTGATTCCGATTCTCCGCCGTCAAATGCCAAAGCACGGGCGGGACGCCAATACCACTTTCATTCATTCGACAATCGTCCCCAGCGTGCGGTGCGGCGTCACTCGGTCGATTTTGACTTTGAGCAGTTCACCGACGCGGGGGTGTGAAGTTTCGAAATGGACGGCGAAGTAGCGTTCGCAGCGGCCGTGCTGGAAGCCGGACATGGCGGGGAGATCGCGTTCTTCGGCCGAGGGTTTTTCGACGAGGACGGTCACCGTTTCGTCGAGGAATTGTTGACGGTACTCGTAGCTATGTGCCTCGGCGCGGGAGCGGAGGGTGTTGATTCGGGCGTTGACGACGGGGCCGTGGATGTATTCTTTTTTCCACCGGGCGGCGGCGGTTTTGGGGCGAGGAGAGTAGGAGAACGCGTGGGTGTGGATGAATTTCACTCGGTTGACGACGTCTAGCGTTTTGGTGAACTCGGCGTCGGTCTCACCGGGGAAACCGACGATGATGTCGGTGGTGATCGCCGGGCGATCAAAGGCCTGGTGGACGGCATCAACCATTTCCAGAAAGTCGCCGGACGTATATTGGCGATTCATGCGATGCAGCAAATGATCGGAACCACTCTGCAAGGGCAGATGGAAATGCGGAACGACTTGCTCGTGGGATTTTAAAACGCTGATCAGTTCGGGAGATAAATCGCCGGGTTCCAGGCTGGAAAGTCGAAGGCGTTTGAGGCCATTTACACGGCTGCAAAGGGCATCGACTAGTTCACCGAGCGGTTTACCGGTGGCTTGTGATTGGCGACGACGGAGCGCGGTGGGTTGGCCGTAGGCACCCATGAAGATGCCGGTGAGAACAATTTCAAAATGGCCGGCGTCGACCAGCTTCTGGGCTTCATTCACGGCGTCATCGTTACTTTTGCTCCAGAGCACCGGCCGGAGTTGCGGGATGATGCAGTAGGTGCAGTGGGCATCGCAGCCATCCTGAATCTTGAGGAATGCGCGCTGATGGCCGGTCTGGCGCGCGTCGAGTTGCGGTAGAGAGATCGTGCCGGATTTCACAGTCGACAATCTGTCCAGATTTTCGTTGCTTGATTCGTGCGATTGTGATTTAGTATAGAAATCGTACTCAGCGGAGTCTTCATCTGACCAGGACTTCAGAAGGCGATCGAGATCCGAAGCAACATCATCATGATGCCCCAACACCGCGTCGACCCCCGGAAGATTTGTCGCCTCTTCCCGATCGCTGGTCGCCCAGCAGCCGGTCACGATGATCCTCGACTTTTGCCCCGCTGAGAGAACGGAGGAATTCACGGAAGTTTCGGACGAACGGTTGGGTTTCAACTCCCCTACCGGTTTTCCCACTACCGCAGACGATAGCACCGGCAGAGAGAGCCGTGAATTTTGTTGCCGACCTGCCCGACGAATAGTTTGGCGACTTTTGCTGGCTGCCTGAACCGTGACGCTGCAGGTATTGACGACTTGGATGTCTCCCCCGCCGTCGATTTGCTCCAAGCCGCGAGCGCGAAGCAGCGTTGCGATCTGGTCGCTCTCATACTGATTGACCTTGCAACCCAACGTAGTTATTGAAAAAGTCTGCATAATTAACGTGTTGCCGAAAAGAGAATTAATTTACCACGAAAGCTCAAAGAACACGAAGGATCCGGCAACACCGCGACAATCTTTTAAACCTGCGAACTTTGGATTCGTTGCTTCGTCTGATAAGATGGTCCTTCGGTTGTGCAATCGATAGACTAAGACCCCGCACCCTAACCCTCCCCCCGGATTGCCGGGGGGAGGGGATCAGAGTGAAAACCTTTGCCAGAGTTGAACTAAATCGCCATTGACGTTACACCATACACCTACAGAGCCCGCACCCAGGACACGAGGAGTTATAAATGGCCACCACCCGATCCGCATGGGGTATCGATATTGGAAACCGCGCCCTTAAAGCGGTCAAACTCGTCCGTGAAGGAGATCGCCTTCGGGTTGATGACGTTGAAGTCATTGAACACGAGCAGATTCTTTCCTCTGCCGGGGACAACAAAGAAAGCCTGATTCAAGCCGCTCTGGCGAGTTTTGCCCAACGGCATTCGACCAAAGGCAGCATCGTTGGCATCAGCGTCAGCGGGCAATCGAGCTTCGCCCGCTTTATCAAACTGCCTCCTGTCGAACCGAAAAAAATCCCGGAAATTGTCAAATTTGAAGCCATCCAACAGATCCCCTTCCCGTTGGAAGATGTCGAATGGGGATATCAACTGTTTCAGGATCCGGAGTCACCGGATGTGGAAGTCGGTATCTTTGCGTTGCGGAAGGAGTTGGTAAACGCCCAGATCAAGCAGTTTACTGACATGGAAATGAACGTGCAGGTCGTCCAGATGGGCCCTCTGGCGGTCTACAATGGCATGCAATATGACCAGCGCCTGAACGACGGCACGACAATGATCGTCGACTGCGGCGCGGAAAACACCGATCTGATCATCGCCGATGGGGAAACCGTCTGGCTCAGAACCATTTCCATCGGTGGAAATAACTTCACCGAATCTCTCACCAAGAGTTTCAAGCTTAATTTCCCCAAGGCTGAAGAATTAAAGCGAAACGCCGCCACAAGCAAGTATCAACGGCAGATTTTCCAGGCGATGCGACCGGTGTTTGCAGACCTTGTCTCCGAAATCCAGCGATCCATCGGGTTCTACGGAACGGTGCATCGCGATTCACGCATTAAACGCATCATCGCCCTGGGTAGCACGTTCCGCCTGCCAACACTTCAGAAATATCTCCAGCAGAATTTACAAGTGGATGTCGACCGGATTGATGGATTCAGCGGTGGCGCACCGGCGGACGGTCGACTGGGTGCGTTGCTCAATGAAAATGTGGTGTCCCTCGGCACTGCCTACGGCTTGGCCGTGCAGGCGATGGGCGAGTCAAAAATCACCAGTTCGTTGCTTCCTGAACCGATTCGCAAAGCGAAAATCTGGAAAGAGAAAACCCCCTGGTTTGGTCTGGCCGCCGCATGTTTTGTGGCCGGCACTTTAGGCGTGGCCGCAAAGTGGTATCTCGATAAGCAGCTGTTTGATTCGAAAGAGTCGGTTCGCAGCACGATCGACAACACCATCAAGCAGGCCGATGCAGCCGATGCCAACTGGGCCAAGACTCAGGATGACGGTGCCGTCGATCGAAAACGCATTCGCGATGTCTACGAGATGCGTTCCGGGTGGGACGTCTGGCCGAAACTCATTGCCGATTTGAGCGCTGCCGTTCCCCCTCAGCCAGTGATTGAGGATGTGGCTAAAGCGATCCCGCGAGCAAAGAGGGAGCAGATTATTATCGACAGCATCATGCACGAATACCGCCCGTCAATGGCGGATATTCTGGCAGCGAATGAGAATGATTTTAAGAACATGGCGCCGGGTTCGGTGATCGCCCCACGGTCACCAATGACCGCCGCAGAACCGGCGGCGGCGGCCCCGACGATGAACCCGAGATCGAATCGTGGCGGTCGCGTTGCACCCACTCCTGCTCCGGAAGTCGTTGCCGTCGTTCCAACCGCCGGGTCGGAAAACGCACGCGGGTACTTAATCACGCTTCGGTGTACGACGCCAAATGCCGGTGGGTCCACTTACGTTCAACAAAACCTCGTGAAAAAACTGCTGGAGTACACGGCAGCGGATGCCTACGCGAAAAAGAAGCCTTATTACATCGCCAAGGCGACCGTCATCGCCGAAACCAAAGTGAAGGAAGATACCGGCCGTACCGCAGGCGGTGGAGGCGGTGGCGCCGCAGCCAGTCCGGCATTTGTGCCGCAGGGCGGAGGTACTTTCAACCCTCGCGGAAGAACACGTGGCATGTTGAATCGACCCGCTCCAGTCCAGATTGCACCGACGAACCCAACTCCCGGTGCTGCCGACGTCCCGACACCCACCGGCCCCACGGCTCAGTTCCCCGATCCCCAAACCGGTGAAGAGATGGCGGACGACTTCTCGCTGACGGTGCGAATCGCAGTGGTTTTGGACCCACCGGCACCCCCGGCCGCCGATCCATCAAATGCCGACAAAACGCCTCGGGCCGCAGCGCAGTAATCGATCGCTGCGGTCGTCATGGTTCAAGCAATACTCGGTTTCGCAATCGTTTAGTGAGAAGTTCAGCCGGACAAACATCATGGATATTGTCAAGAAAAACGTAGTCAGCATTATCTTCGGAGTGATCGCTCTCGTCGCAGTGGTACTGGCATTCTTTCCGATGAACGGAAAGTTCGACGAAACCAAAAAGCAACTCGACGATCGCGCGAAGCAATATTCACAAGCGGAAGGAGTCCTCAAAAAGTCACGGCTTCTGCCTGATGTGGACCTCATCAGCACCTCCGGACAAAAGCCTCTCAATGAGTTTCCTTCGCCAAACATCACCTTGATGGCCAAGAAATTCATGGATCAATTGGTCTCTCAAAGCCGGGGCGTTTTGGAAGCAGCCGTTCAAATCAATCAGCAGGAATCGACGGTCGGTTTAAAACAACTTTTGCTGCTGACTCCCGGCTCACTTCCAGAGCCGCAGAACAATGCGGACAACAGTTTTAAAAAGGCACTTCAACCTGAAATGGAAGCCCTGCGGCTAAATGTGCTTCAGGCGGGCAATCCGCCGACTCCGGAAGAAATCAAGAAAGAGGACGATAAACTCCTGGCCACACCCCGGATCAAGCGGATTCTCGGTGCCGATGGGAATGCCATCAACGAACAGGCGGTTACGGATGCCTACCAGAAGGACTCGCTTGAACTTCCGAAGAAAATGAGAGCGGAGATCGCCAATCGGTGTCGAATCTATGTTGATCCCGAGGTACTGAGTGCCCCCAAGGAAATCATCAGCGCGCCACAGTCTCCGAGCCCTGCGGTCATCTGGTATACGCAGGCGGCGCTGTGGGTTCAGGAAGATGTTTGCCGTGCGATCGCGGAAATTAACAGCACTGGTCAGAACGTGCAGGAATCGCCTGTTAAGCGGTTGGTTTCCCTGGTGATCCCTCCCGGACCGGCGATGTATGTTCGAGCCGATGCCGCTGCCCCTGCCGATGGCAGTTTGGCCGGTCGGGGTGCTGTTGCCGCGGAAACCGGAGCCCCCGCCAACGGTGAACCCGCTCGCGTATTTACCGTGTCACCTACCGGTCGGACATCGAACAGCATGTACGATGTGATCAGCTTTACAATCGTACTCCACGTCGATCAGACCCGAATTCCGGCCATTCTCAAGCAACTTTCAAAAGACCGGTTTATTACGGTCCGCAACGTGGATCTGACTCGATTGGACACCGCCCCGCTGCTGGCGATGGGTTATGTTTACGGGTCCAGCCCGATCGCGGAAATTACCGTGGACTGCGAAGCGCTTCAAATGCGCGAGTGGACCGCCCCTTTGATGCCGCGAGCGATTAAGGATGCAATGATTGGGCCCGGTCTTGAATTTCAATCGCAGTTGAAACTGGTGGAAAAACCGGCCCAATGATGAAGTGGCGTGTCAGTGAGAGAGTGTTTGGATTTGACCTTGATGTAACGAGTGAAACCCGGCTGTCGATGTCCGGGCCACCCCGCAGTGAAAGGGTGATTTATGCAAAAAGTCATGAAGTATGTGGAAGGTTACGTGGAATGGCTGGCCCTGGGTCTGGGCTTGCTTTGGGTTTTATGGGTCGGTTACGCCTACTGGCTTTCACCGCCGACATTCACCACCATCGGTCAAAATAAATACGGCCCGAGCGAAGTGGATGATTACATTGCAGGAGAGCAGGGTCCCGTCGTCAAGCTACAGCGTGGCGTGAAGGGCGAAGGAAAGATCCCGCCGGAGCTTGTCAAATACTTCGGTGAGCCACCGACGTATGTGGCCTCCCTCAAAGACAAGATGAAGCTGGACGATTTTACTCCGCCCGTTCTCGCGCGGATGTGGCCAGCCGGACTCGGGCTGGTGAGCAGCACACCCGAAAAGAAGATCGAGGATGTGAAGCCGGTCGATCTGCCGGAATTGACCGCCGATACGCTTGTGTTC
>JBBRMF010000228.1:0-8540 GCA_038230975.1 Tepidisphaerales bacterium | reverse complement strand
GCGGAGGCTCAAAAGTGAGTGTCCCCTTCACTCCCGCGGTGTTTGGTTATAGCGCGGCCAGTTCGCCTTTCCACCTGCCATCCGGTTGCCGCCGAATGTGGTAATTGCCTACATCCGAACTCTTGAGCAGAACCTCATCGCTACTCAACCACTGGATTGACCACCGCTGCGTGTCGGAAGCGGGAGTTACCTCGTGATGCAAAGTCTTGCCGGCAGAATCCGTGATATCGACGACGACACAGAGGTATCGCGTCGCGTCAGACTTGCTCTGGTTCACCGAAGTCGTCAGGGACATCGTGCCATCGGGCGACTTCTGCCCGCGAGCCGTTGCTGCTCGACTGCACCCGCCGATCAGAACCGCGACAAAGAAGAAGATTGGCCAGATGCGGCGCGACATAACGGATGACTTTCTGTGGCGGGCAACGCGAAGCTCTAAAAACCGCCAGATTGAAAGAGAATACGAACGCCATGCAGGCCCGTCCACAGCAAAGGCTGGTTAGGAAAATCGATGGGGAAGGTCACCTTTGCATACAGAAAACGGTGCAACGTTGAATTTCTTGGCAAGTCGTCTGAAAAATTCACTTAGAGCGTTTCGCACGTTGGTGTAGCGACAGCACAGGGTGCCACAGGTCGCGGTACTCCGAGACCTGTGCGGTTCGGCGGGCATAAGACCCAGGTCTCGGAATACCGCGACCCGTGGCACCCGACATCGGGCAACCTAGAGGATTTCGCGTCCGGACGGTGGGAGAAAGATCTCACCGCGTTAATATCCGATCCCCCACTGATTCAAACCGTTCCCCAAAACGGCGCCGAAATCTGCGCGACCGCGCTTCTTCCGCTTGCGGCTTAACCGTCGACAGCGAACGGACAGTACAATCGTTTACTGATTCAGATAAACATTTTGCTTATCGGCTGGCTGAGACAATTCCCACATGCGCCGGCCGATGTCATCCAGCAGCTTACGCAGGTCGCTTTTCATCGTGGATGAAACCATATCCGCGGCTAGAATTTCTTCGAGTCGTGCCCGTTGGTGATCCAGTTGTTCCCGCTCGACATAGATCAATCGCCCATTCATAGTTTCCTCGCGTCCGGCAGAACCAATGACATGCCAGCCTGCGGCACCATACTATCACGCCCCGAAGCGCCGGTACCACGGCTAAAAAATTGATCGGTCCGTAACGCGGTTAAAATGAGTAACTTCATATAAAATTCATCACTATGCCACAGCCAACCCAAAGCACGGAGAATCTCACCCGACTCGTGGACCACTACGAACAACTCATTGTCGGCCTTTTGAGTCCATCCTCACGAACAGATTTCAGGGCCGATTTATTCCGTCCGGAAATGGAAGGCTCTTATCGAATACAAGTTGAGCGGGGGATTCTCTTCGCACCATTTTTGCTGACTCCAACGACGGCAACTCAAGCCGTAGATCCCGCTGAACGGCTGATTCAAGTTTCGCGAGATTCGATTCTGGGTCAGCTCGAAATCATTGATCGGGCTGGACACACGCGTCCGGTTTATCGGCCGTTGCTTACCTACTGTTGGATGCAGGCCTTTCGATTGGGTTACGAATTGATTCCGCGTGCCGAATTTGGCCGCTGGGAAGAAGCTACACGAGCCTGGTGCGATGATTTGGAGACTCGACTGGGTGAGTTCGCTTGGCCCGCCTCAGATCTACCGGCCGCCATCGGAGATCGCGCTGCCGAGATCTGCTGGATCGCCTTGACATTGCACGTTGCCGGAAAAGTTTTCATCCGCGACGCGTGGACCGACCTGGCGGGCGATGTGTTTGGAAAACTGGTTCGCCGACAGCGCGACAGTGGCGCATTTCTGACGACTACATTATCGGACAATCCTGAAACCCATTGGTTCCACGAACTGGTCATTCTCCACGCCGCCGCCAGCTATGCGGTGCAGGCGGAGGATCGACCGTTGGCTGCTGCGGTCAGCCGGGCGACGCGCTTTCATCAGAACGAAACCCAGCCGGACCATGCAACCCACCAACCGTGGGGACTGTTTGCATTTCTCTGGAACCCAGACACACGCTCCACGGCGGATGAAATGCTGAGTACCTTGCAAATCCGCGAGCATGACACGAGCGGCGAACCGCCGATCAACGGCATCACATTGATGCTCCTTGCAGATGCCTTATACTGCCTGCGATTGTTTCAAAAGCGATAATTGCAGCGCAACCCAACAGCACGCGAAGTATGAGATAGGAATGAAATGGAATCCTCCCCGAAATCAACTGTCGTCTCGAACACTCTCGATCCGGATCTTTTAGAGATTCTGATTTGCCCTCTGACTCGAAGCAAACTGCGGCAGGAAGGCGATTACCTGGTGGCCGAAAAAGGTGGCTTGCGTTATCCGGTGCGCGATGGCATTCCCGTGATGCTGATCGAAGAAGCTAAATTGCCCGAGGGCATCGATTCAATCGAAGATTTTAAAGCCAAGTTCCGGGAGCAGATACCGCAGTAACGAACCCGGACTGAACTGTATCGAGTCCAGATCAATCTAATCATCGAGCAAGTCGCGAGAGCCTTTTGGGTTGTAGAGGGTTGCGCCCGGGGCGGTGGCGAAAAGGGATTGGCCAGTGGTTGGGGTAGCCCCGGCAGTTGGGGTGGTCATGATGCCGTTGATGTTGCCGGTATAGGTGGCGGCGAATTCGTTGGCGTAGAGAGGGGCGCGGGCGAAGAGGTCGAAGGTGTTGGGGGTGCCGCCGTTGGGGAGGACGAGGACGACTTCCAGGGTCGCGGACATGTACGGCGTGTCGCTGGCGTATTTTTCGACGGAGGTGAGGATGGAGCCGTTGGGGAGGGTGAAGGCGGAATCGACGGAATAGAAGAGTTGGTTGTAGGCACCTTGCCCACCAGCGAACGTGAGATCGGGGGTGGGGACCAGCGGTCTCTTTCACTTCCGGCCTTTGGCGAGTAGAAGATGAGTGTGGATCTTTTCTTGAAAATCATGGCGACGCTGGCGCTGGTGGCGCTGAACGGGTTTTTTGTGGCTGCGGAATTCGCGGCGGTGAGCGCGCGGTTGACCCGGTTGGAGACGGAATCGCAGACGCGGCTTTTCTCGCGGTTGGCGTTGCGGATCAAACGGCAGTTGGATTTGTATCTGTCGAGCTGCCAACTGGGGGTGACGCTGGCGAGCCTGGCGCTCGGGGCAGTGACGGAGCCGGTGGTGACGCTGATTTTGGCTAAGCCGTTGCTCTGGTTGCATCTGTCGGAGCATGACACGCATATCGTGGGGTTTGCGCTGGCGATGGCGATCAACACCGTGCTGCATATCGTGCTCGGGGAGCAGGCCCCGAAAAACTGGGCGATTCTGCACGGGGACAAGATTCTGGAGGCGTTGAGTTTGCCTCTGATGATCTTCACGATTGTGTTTTACCCGGTGATCTGGGTGCTGAACGCGGCGACGAACCTGGTGCTTCGGTTGACGGGGATGCAGACGGGTTCAGCGGCGCACACGTTGCCGCATTCGGAGCAGGAACTGCGGGGGTTGCTGGCACAGGCGGCGCGGCACGGCACGATCACCAAGGGTCGTGAAGAATTGTTGCAATCGGCTTTTGAATTTGGCTCATTGAAAGTGCGGCAGATCATGACGCCGCGCACCGAGGTGGATTATTTGCTGCTGGGTCAACCGATTGGTGAGGTGCTGCGGACGGTTCAGAAGAGCGAGTACACGCGCTTGCCATTATGCGACGGGGACATCGATCATGTGGTGGGCCTGGTGCATATGAAGGATCTGTTTACGCATTTGAATCTGATGCCGGGTCGGCTGCGATTCATGGATGAGAAGCACGGCGGTGAGGTGATTGCGATTGTGGACGGTTTACCGGGGTCGCAGGTTCATGTGATTGGCGCGGGGGATATTGATCTGCGGCATATCAAGCGGGATGTGATGTTTGTGCCGGAGTTGCTGGCGGTACCGAAGTTGCTGCGGCAATTCCAGACGATGCACATTCACCTGGCGGTGGTGGTGGATGAATATGGCACGACGCTGGGCATCGTGACGCTGGAAGATGTGATTGAGGAAATCGTGGGGGAAATTGAAGATGAGTTCGATCAGGCGGAGCCATCGGCTTTTGTGACGGACGGCGAGAATTTCCGCACGAGCGGGCTGTATCCGATGCACGAGTTGAAAGAGAAATTGAAGCTGCCGTTGATGGATACGGAAGGGGTGGACACGCTTGGGGGCTACATTATTAAACAGCTTGGCCGGTGGCCGCGCCCGGGAGATGCGGTGTTGATGGGGAATTTTGTGGCCAAGGTGCAGACGGTGTTGCAGAAGCGGCGCGTGGGGCACGTGCTGTTCACACCGAAATTGCCGACGCAGACGGAGGAGAATGGGAAGGATAGTGCGGCGAAGAATTAAATGACGGTGCGCGATTCCGCGCTGTTTTGCAGTCAGCTCCCTGTCCTGGTACTCCGGGAGAGGGAGAAAATGCGTCGAATCATGTACGTTCATTTACGCGACGGCGGATTTCTTTTTCGGATGATCGGCTTCACCGTGGGCATGAAATGATTCGGGGTTGAGCAATCCGACGCCGGTAAGCGGCTCGATGTCATTCTCCGGGGGAGCGAACATTTCGATTTCCTGGGGAGCGCCATAATGGCCGCGTGGATCTCGTCCGCCGGTCAGGGCAAACAGCAGGCTGAAGACCAGTGCGATGGCGGCCATCGCGCCCAGCGAATAGATCAGGCGTTGATCGGCGGCGGCAGTGGGTTCGTTGACCTTTGGCTCAGAGGGAAAGGCAAAGGCGCCGATATCGTGTTCTTTCATTTCCAGTTGGCGCGTGAGTTGCGGTATTTCTTTATCGCGTAGATTGAAGAAAGCATCCGTCAACTGCCCGACTTCAATGTTTGTCTTTGAGGCAGAAGCGACGTCAGTGGCGGCCGAACGGGCGGCTTTTTCTTTCTCGAAATAGACGTTGTAGGCGTCGGTCTCTCTCTTTTTCAGAGAATCAAACGCGGCACGCTTCTGTTCGACGAACATTTCACGTTCCTGCAATTCCGCGACGGTCATCTTCTGCGTGTTCATCGCCGCGACGGCTTTCTTACGCTCTTCCAACTTGGCGGCATTCAACTGCACTAGCTCTTCGGCGAGCTTCAATGCTTTGTTGACTTCCGCATTTTTATCCTCGATCGCCTCTGCATACACCTTGCGTGCATTGGAGACGGCATCCATCTTCGATGACATCTGCTGGGCAAGCGCACGCTGATTCTCAGGAAGCTTCTCGACCGTGGGAGCATGAATGCTCAGATTCTTTTCAATTTCCTTCGCCAATTCGTCGGCCTTGCGGCGATCGGCCTCCAAAAGCTTTTTGCTGGCGGTGATTTCCTGTTGACGTTTGGCGGTGAATTCGTTCAGCGTCATGAGGATCGGATCGTGCTCGATCTCCATTTTGCGCTCTATGATTTTGCCGAGGCTCAGATCCATTTGCTTCTTGATTTCGGCGGCTTCTTTGGGGTAGTCGTTGGTCAGGGCTGCGTTGTAGCCGCGCTCACGCATGCCCAGATCATCCTTCAGACGCTTGATGTCTTTGTCGGCATCCCACAGTTCTTTGCGACGGCTGGCCAGACGCTCATCAAGGTATCGCTTTTCATCCTGCAGATGGTCGTAGCTCTTTTGCTGGCGATCCAGAAGATCACCGCTGAGGCGTTGCAATGTCTCTTGAAGCCGTTGGGCGGCGACGACAAACGCGGAAAGTTCCGGATTGTCCTTCATGATCCCCTGCACGACGTTGGTGCTCTGCTGGAACTGTTCGAGCGCGGTGTCCAGGGCGTTACGGGCACTTTCGGCTCTTTCGGCGGCGGTATTGCGGGCGATATTCAGGCGCGCGGTGGCCTGTTCGAGACTGTTCTGCAGTTGATCTAATTGCGGGTCGCCGGTGGAGGCGGGCTTGGGGGTCGCCCCGATTCCTTCGGTTCCCTCAGCGGTCGAGGCGAGCGAGGAGGCTTGCGCAATCCGCTGTAATTCAAGGTCGGCGATGTTGACGGCGGAGACGGCCTGCTTCCACACTTTTTCGGCGGCTTCCTTGTCGGCGGTCAGGGCTTTGATCTCGGCTTCGGCAGGTTGACGCTCGACGATTTTTTGCGCCTGATCGCGCAGCACTTTTTTGGTCTCCAGTTCCTTCTGCTTTTTGTCCAGCGTGTCGCGCAGATTGGCAATCATTTGGCGGTTGGTGCTGGCATTCGAGATCAGATCGGCATCCAACGCATAAAGCCCTTTCAATACGGCACGCACGCGTTCGGCATCGGATTTGTCCGTGCCTTCGTAGGTGTAGACGAGGGTTCCGGTGGGGAGCCATTTCACACGCGAACCGACTTCGTTTTTGGCAAAGTCCAGCCGATCTGCCAGGTAGCCGGCCGAAAGCTGCGGGTTGTAGTGGGTGAAGTTATTGAATGCGACCGTGCGAAGTTCTTCGCTGACCATCAAGGCATTCTGCTGGGATTGAAGATTGCGCTGTTCTGCGATGGTGAGCTTTCCGTAATTCTCGAAACTGATGGAGCCGGTCACGGTGACGCGCTGCTTCATGAAGGTGTAGATGGCGGCGAAAGTGGCGATCATCAGAAGCAGCATGGTGCAGAGCAGGATTCCGACGCGGCGACCGCGGTTGGGTCGTGCGGGTTGGCCGGGAATCCGCAGGGGCGGAAGGTAGGCCGAGGCGTCCGTCAAAGTCATTGCCGTGGAGGCACCGGCGGTGCTGAAACCGTTGCGGGAGCGTGCCGGCGCGTGGGCTTTCAGCGCCTTTTCAGATTGCAGAGTTCCTGCAGTGCCGGGTGCGCGCATCAAAGAACGGGCGGGCAAACCGGTTTTAGGGGCGGTTGCTGCGGATGAAAGTTCAGCGGATCCATCCGCCAATGTTTCGGCCACATCCGCAGCGGATGGCGCGGCGGGCTTGCGGGGTTCGCGAAGCTTTCCGCGGGTCGATTGAGACGATTCAGCCGTGGGTTGTGGAAGGGGTTTGACTGTGCCACCGAAGACCGGATCGCTCGATAGATCAGCCGACAACCCTTGACTGAACGGATCGGTATCGCGCGGCGGCGCGTTTAGACCTCCGAAAACATTGACCTGGCCAAACCCGGCCGGGGCACTGTTGAAGCCTTGGGGCGTCTCAGGAGGTTTGGTTCGACGCACGGGCGGAACGTTCAGCTTTTTCTGGAACAGCGTGCGAACCGGGGGTTCGGGTGGCGCTTCTTCGACGGGTTGTTCAACGGCCTGTTCAACCGGTGCGGCCGGTGGTTCTTCCACGATGATGGGCGCTTCAGCCGCTGGCTCTGTCACGGTTTCGTGATCAGACCATGTTTCAATTTCGGTTTCAGTTACGGCTTCGGCGACCGGTTCCTCTTCGGCGACCGGCAGTTCTTCGGCTGCCTCTACTTCTTCGAATTCCGAGAGGGCTTCAAATTCGGATTGCGATTCCGGTTCATATTCGGATTGCGGTTCAACTTCAAATTCGGATTCTATTTCGGTTTCAGTCGCAGCTTCCGCTTCCGGTTCCATCGGAATATCAATTTCCATCGGAACGATTTCTTCGTCGTCGTACGCGATTGCACCGAGCAACTTCGACTCGTTGGAATTGATGCGATCAAACGGGCTGGGTTCGTGAGGATCATCCAGCAACGGGGTTGCCGGCTCGTTCTGGCCGAACGAAACCTGCACCCGGCCGAACGTGGGAGGAGGTGGTGGAAGCTCGTTCAAGAGCAGCGGCATCCCCCCGATAAAGTCGGGAATGTTCGCTCTATTTTCGAATAACGCCATGCCGGGAATGTGCATCGGCTGGTAAGAATCCGGCTCGGCTTCGACTTGCGTTTCGGTGGGCACTTCAGCCGTGGGATGGGTCAGGAAGTGTTCCCCAATTTCCAGATCATCAAATTCGGGAAGGGTATCTTCACCGGTAATTTGCGGGGGAACAAAGATGGGTTGAGCGTCGGCTTTAACGGGGACTTCACCGGTCAGTGGCAAGGTGTCCGCGACAGTCTCGAAGATTTCAACGGAGGACGGTGAATCGAGACCTTCGGTTGCCGAGACGACTTCCATTGGCTCGGTGAACTCTTCGGAGGGAATGAACTCCTCGATCGGCTCAATCAACAATGATTCAGCGGGCACGAGTTCAGGAGCTTCCGCCTGCGGTGCCTCAATGGTCTCGAAAACTCCCTCGCCCGACGAAGAATCCAGGGGCGGCTGAGATTCGGAAACTTCAGCCGTCGGCATTTCAGCTTCGACATCTTCTATTTCTTCGACCCAGGTGTCGGTGGCCGGCGGGCTTTCAAATTCAAGTTCATCGACCGGCTGCGTTTCGATCAGATGCGCTTCGACCGGCTCCTCTTGAACGGCGGGCTCTTCGAATGTCTCGTATTCGGTGACCGGCAATTCAGCGATCGGCTGACTTTCAGATTCCAGTTCTTCAGCCGCGTAAATTTCGCCCGCAACGGGCGCATCAAGAATCGGAGCCGCGATGGCTTCACCGGAGAACTCTTCGACCTGCCGACCAAAAGAAGTATCGCTTAAACCCAGGTCCGCAGAAT
>JBBRMF010000227.1:0-8561 GCA_038230975.1 Tepidisphaerales bacterium | reverse complement strand
TGGAGTGAAGAAATCCAGAATGAAAGCGAAGTTGAACAAGCATTCAAGCTTGCAATGCGCCTATCGCCAACGAAAATTGAAACGCAGGCAATTCGCTTGTTTAAGGCCTAGTCCATTGTCACACTTCTCACTTAGGCTGGCATTGACTCGGGTGCCACAGGTCGAGGTACTCCGAAACCTGTGCGGTGCGGGTGCGAGGCACAGGTCTCGGAATACCGCGACCCGTGGCACCCTAAACTAGAAATACGACAAAGCTCCAGTGATCAGTATTGAAAATGGATCGGCACATCCGCTCGCGGAATTTCCAGCACATCGAACACGGCATCCATATCCGTCTGGGCCAGGAACTGTCCCAGCGTGGCCGCATTGCCCCACACGGCCTGCATCAACTTTTGAAGCAG
Organism: Tepidisphaerales bacterium; assembly: GCA_038230975.1. GTDB lineage: Bacteria > Planctomycetota > Phycisphaerae > Tepidisphaerales > Tepidisphaeraceae > JANXVV01. The sequence goes on along the minus strand of JBBRMF010000227.1, from coordinate 8,160 downwards.
TGCTCGTTTCGCTTCCTGTAACGGTGACGGCGAAACATACACACTGCCAACCGTTCCGGATCCGAAATTGTATGTCAGCAGTTCGTCAACCACACCGCGGTTGAATTGATCGCAAATATCCGCGTGAACCAGTTCGCTATCGGTCAGCCCCGTTTCGGTGTGCTTGCTGGCATCGGCGCGCGATCCATGCTGGCTTTCCAAGCCCACGCGTTCCGGGCGCAACCAGGCGCGAAACATCAGGGCATCATAATATCGCTGGCGCTCCGTCAGGCCGGTAAGATTGTGAGCGGCGTTGGCGGCTTCCAGAAAACTCACCATCCAGGACGATTTACCCGCCAGGTCCGCCGACAATCGTGGGTCTTCGGAATTGGCGAACAAGTTTGGTAGCTTCACGCCGCGCCCACTTCCAAGGCCGTTGAGAATCACATCGGCCAGGTCGCCGTTATCGCGAAGCTGTCCACTGGCATCGCGACTTTGGCCAAGTGGGTAGTGAACCAGCGGAATAATCGCCGACACCTTTGTTGCCAGTTGTGCCGTGCGATCATCCACCTGCTGCCAACAACTCCAGGCTTGCCGCGCGTTTTCATGGCGGCTGCGGCCATACAAATTCCCCGCTTCACCGTCGTAGGAATAGATGAACGCTTTCTCCACCGGCAGGCGCACATCCATCTGGGCTACTCCCGCGAAATTGCCGTTGGCGTCAACCTGTAGGAATGTAAAGTCCGGCAACAATGGTTTAAGTCGCCGTAAGATGACAGAGCCATCTCGCACGTCCCACACTTTTTCAAATGGCCGCCAGCCAAATTCGAGCGCTCGCAACGCTTCCACCAGAAATGCCGCGCGCATGGGTTCGATCTGTCGCTGAACGAAACGGCAACGATCCTCGAGCATCTGATCGATCGGATCCGATTGCACACCATCACCAATCACCGCCCGACGACGACGCTTGCCATCCGGCCGCCGGGCTTCAAATGACCAACTGCCCGCCAGGATCGGCGCGGTGACGATCGACTTCGCCAGCGCCAACGTGGGATGCGCGCTCATTCGCCGATACACGCCATACGTCCCCGGTTGCGGCGACAGAAATCCCGGCAACTGACCCAGCCCAATCCCCGCCTGCGCCACCCCCTGCTGGCGCGTCTGCTCCCCCACCACTGGCGCAACGGCACTTCGAATCCCGAATAGTTTTTCGATGAGTTTCATAGTGTTCCGGTAAAGTGTTGTCGTCTTTTGTAGGGTCCGCTTTAGCGGACGGAATCGTGAAGATATGAAGGTACATCCAATCGGGACAGATTCCACGGAACTAAGTAGAACCGAAGAAACAGTCCGGGTGCCACAGGTCGCGGTACTCCGAGACCTGTGCGTTTCGGCTGGCAAAAGACACAGGTCTCGGAGTACCGCGACCCGTGGCACCCGACATCGGGCTACCTACCAACCTGAAAAGCGCTCTCAATGCAAGATTCTCATCGATTCATCGACGCCCTTGAACCTACTTTTCCATCACACCGATTTTCCCGCCGACGGTTTGCATTCGACGAATCGGCATCAGGTAATGCACCCGATACCCATCGGCATCACTGGCATGACTCCGCTGAACGTCGCGCTTGTCGGCCGACCCGTCGATCGCCCACCGCATCACGCGATAGTCATCGATCAATTTCTGACAACGTGGATGAATCTTGTATCGCACGGCCCCACTCGCATCAGCCAACGCACAATTCACGGCGTTCACGCGATCGGCCACATGCGGATTGCTGCGCGGCACGCGCAGTTGAAACGGCACACCCGCCACACGCAGACACTCACACAACACGTCATAACAACTCTCGCCCACGCCCGCCCACTGCCCCGAACCGCTGGCATCGCCGAAGATTTGCAACGGTGTGCTCCACTTCCAACCGCCCCATTCCTTCTCAATCACATCCCGCAACGCCATCACCATCCGCTTCACGCTCATGCGCGGCTCATGGATCTCCCAGATCGCCGTCAGCAGATTCTTCTCCGGAAAATGCTGCCCGAGTATGCAGTGCATCCCCGGGTTGATGTTGAAATCCACCGCCATCTGCAATGGCACCGCATCAGTCACCCCGATTTCCGCATCCACATTCTTCGCCGATTCAAAGCTCCCATACATCCGATGCCCACCGGTTGATGTTGCGTGGCCTTCCAGATACTGCGCCGCCAACTCGGCACTCAACTGCTGCTTCTGCACATTGCCAAACGCCTGGGCATGCGGATTCTGAAACGTCCCCGCCCGATACAGCACATGATCCGGCTTCGGTTCCCTTTCAAAATCCCGGTAGACCCGCGTGTCATCCCCTTCGTGCGTGAAGGTGACCATGAATTGCAGAAACCGCGCCTTGGGATCTCGCAGCCGCGCATCCGCCTGAATGAACGGATCATTCTGCGGATCAAACGCATCGGATTTCCAGCGAGCCGCCTCATCTCCCCAGATCGCCCCGACCGTCCACCCGGTGATCCGCTCCGGTGCATCCGCCGTCCGAATCAATATCTCGCTCGGCTGCTTCCGCGTCCCCAGATCCGGCAACTGAAAACAATATCGCTTCGGATTGGCGATAAACTGATACGACAAATTCATTTCATCCAACGTCCGGCGAAGCTCGGGCAAATCAAAATCATTCGCCAACTGGTACGTCGGCGCAATCACGGCACTCTTCACCCCCGTCGGTTGATCCCTGGCATCAAACGCGTTGTACAAATGCAGATCCACCAGCTTGCGCGCCCCGGCCCAGGTCTTGCCGGCGAACCACCCACCGGCGAGGGCGCAGTAGCGGTGGGTGTAGTCGTCCATGAAGGATTGCTGGCCACCTTCGTTTGGACGGAAAAGGTCGGGCGATTCGATAATTGAGAGGGTAGGCATGGTCTTGGTATGATCCCGCGATGAGGCGACTACTCCGCTGGCTCTTAAACTCACTGACGGGTCTATCCTTGGCGATCTTCGCGGCGACCGTTTTTTTGTGGCCACTGAGCTACAACAACCGTAGGTTCTGGTTGAACGACCCGCTCGGAGGCCTTCGATATACAAGCGCCAAAGGAACTTGGGTGATGAATTTTTTCGACGGCTACCTGATGGTCAGTCATTACCTTCCCGACGTCCCGGGTCATCTCACGAATAAACAACTACGTTGGAATTGGGGTTCTGTGCTTGGTTACATGTATTCGGAGGGCGGTATCCAGCGTTGGTCAAACACAGTCATCACACTCTGGTTTATCGCTTTAATGGCGGTCTTCCTCCCTCTGGTCCATTTAAGTTTTTTTCTGTCACGGCGGCGAAAGTGTCAGCGCATTGGTGGCCATTGCTGTACCTGCGGTTACGACCTCCGCGCCACCCCCGACCGTTGCCCGGAATGTGGGACGAATGCGCCGCAAAATCCCTCTGAGCGCATCAATAAATACCCATTATAAGTTTCGTGGATTCTCGGTAATATACTCTGATGCTCGATTGGAACGACTGCCGCTCGGTTGAACAAATCCCCGGTAAAGTCGGCGGCGTATGGCTCTTCAAAGGATCTCGGGTACCGGTTCGCGCGCTGTTCGAAAATATTAAAGGGGGCGCAACCATCGACGAGTTTCTTGAATGGTTCCCGGGCGTGCAGCGAGAACAGGTGGAAGCAGTATTAAAGCACACCGAGCGCAGCTTGGTTGAGGCATAATTGAATGGGGCGAAATGAAAATCCTTTTCGATCAAGGCACTCCCGCTCCGCTGCGAAAATGGCTTTCGGAACACGAAGTTTCCACAGCCTACGAAATGGGTTGGTCGGAGCTTTCCAATGGCGACCTTCTGTCCGCTGCAGAGCAAAATGAGTTCGACCTCTTAGTCACGACAGATCAGAACCTGGTTTATCAGCAAAATCTTACGTCGCGAACGATCGCAATCCTTATTTTATCAACGACGAATTGGCCGTTTATCAAAGAACGGGTTGCCGTTGTCGTTCAAGCCGTTTCGCAAATGGCATCCAGAGGATTTGTCTCACTGACGTTTTCAGATTGAGGGCGCAATGGGCCCCAAGCCGGAGTCGGAAGCCGTAGGCGACGAACCGGGTTCTTCGGCGCGGAGGCAAAGAGACGCGGTTCGTCGCCTGTGGCTTCCGACTTTGGCTTGATTCGAACTGAAACCTCTCACGCATCATTCCGTTTGATCATCCTCCGCACGATCACTTTATCCTCGGCCTCCTTCGCGTCCTGGCCTTGGCCGAGTTCTTCTTTCCCGAGGAAGATCAGCATCGACACGTTGCCATCCTTTGCCTGGCTCCACTGAAGTTCCCGCAGTTTCATGCGGCGGATGGCGCGTGACTTGGCGATCAACTTGGGGAAACGGCGGCGAATAGTGGATTCACTGACGCTGAGGTAATCCGCGATCTCCGAAGCAGGAGAGCCGTTGCGGGTGAAGCCTTCCACCTGCTGCGGATCGATTTCAATTTTAGGGCGTGCCATAATGCTAGGTGGCATGGGCGTCTCGCCCGTGCGTTTCCGCAAGGAACCCTTGCACGGGCTAAACGCCATTGCCACCACTCACCGACTCACAACCCCCAGCCGCGCGGCATCTTGCCGGCGGACGGGGCCGAGATACTCAAACCCGGCCGTCATTCTCCCGATGCTGCCGCTTGCGGCTAAACCATTCACATGCGGCCGGGTAGAAATCCCCGCCCTGCGCGTCAAGCGCCACAACGCCGACCGACTCCGCTGCCGAATCAACGCCGGATGGCTCGTCGTGCTAAAATACGGCTTGCCGGTGGCGCGATACATTGCCGCCACAAATTCACTCATCGCCGCACCGAGTCCCACGCCCTGAAAATCCGGCAGGCAAACCGTGCGATGCTCGCGCCAACCCGGCCGTGTGGGATGCGGGAAAAATAGCACCGCCGTAAACGTCGCGGGTGAACCATCCACAAACCCGGCGAAGCAAGTAGCGGATCGATGCAGCGCGCCGCTCAGATAATGATGACGCTTGAAGATCGGCCAAATCTCGCGGCGCACGCGGTGAATATCGAGGCGTATTTCCGGTCGCCGAAGCCGCCCCCGCGCCAAGGTTCCCGTGGCTGTGTCCAACACCCAATCCGGCTCGAGCCAGGGAACGATATCGTAATGACAGGTAATCGCTACAAAACGTTTCTTGATCCGGCCCGATCGCATCGCCTTGGCCACCGCCGCCGACCCGATGCGCGCAACTGTTCTATCCACAACACTTGTAAACTCATCAAATGCAACCAATTCTGGCCCCCCACCCCGGCCCTCCCCCGGAGTACCGGGAGAGGGAGCAAGATTATTTTGAAGCATGGACCGGGCCAGATCGCAGCGAAACTTTTCACCGTTGCTCAAAACCGCGTAAGGTTTCACCCAACTGGGTGGGCTGCTGAAACCCACGGCCGTCAGAGTCTGCGTGATTTGCTTGATGGGCAAATCCCCAAACCCATCGATCACCGCTCGATCCGTCGGCCATTCGCTCGCGGAATAAAGCGCCTCTCCAAATACCTGTCGCGCGATGGTTGATTTACCGCTACCGGAAGGCCCGACGATGATGCCGATACTCCATTCTTCCTCAGCGCCTGGAACTTCAAATCGGAATCGCTCGGCGACGCGGGTTGAAAGCGGGAGATCGAACAACCCCGCGACCTGCCGAACGCGAAAGCTATCAAACACCGGGCACTCGACTAAAGCGTCAACAATCGGCATGACATTCCTTCGGTGGTGAGTCGCTCGAACACATCCCGCTGGCGCGATTCGGTTTCGCATTCGACGATCACCTGAAATGATTCGCCGACGTCGATGGCTGGTTGCGGCTCTTCTTCAGGCAAGGGTGCATCGTCGCCGAGCCATTTTTTGATTTCGGCTGCGTCGAAGCCCAGGTCACCAATCCCGGGGTCCGCCAATGCGCCCGCCAGCACTTGCGGATCCCACGCGGCCAACTCCGCCGTGCGATTGTCGGCGATCGCAAACGCGGTGGCTTCCACATTGGCCAGCTCCGTGCGAACGACGTTGAGATGGGTCCACCCGAGCGCCTTGGCCGCCGCCAGCGTACCGTTGCCGGCGCGAACGACATTGTTGGCATCGATCACGATCGGTTTCTGTTGCCCGAATCTCGCGAGGGAACTTTTGATTGCGTCCAGATTGCGATCCGGATGTAGCCGGGCATTGGCAGGGTCGACGTGGAGAGAATCGATGAGGAGGGATTCGATCGTCATGGGGTGTCCTGTGGTTTTTTAGGTGGCGTGGGCGTCTCGCCTGCGTTCTTCCCGAAGAAAGCACGGGCGAGACGCCCATGCCACCCTTTTTTCGGAAACTCTAAATCGGACATTGCGAAGACTTCGTCGGAGCGTTTTATTTATGGGCCGATGGAGGGCGCGTTCGTCGCAAGCACGTTGTTAGGCACGGCATCGAGGCGCATCGTGGCGGCTTTGCAGCGGGCCATCTGCGACTTCACATCGGCCAGCAACGCGGCATAGGGTTCGGCCGACGGGCTGGTCGACGCGCTGAAGGAGGCTCCTGCGGTCAGCGTGACCGATGCCGTCACCGCCGCCGTAGTCGTCCCGGCCGAAGTCCGCGAGCGATAGAGCCGCACACCGGCGATCGTTGCGGCCCAGTTGGCGACGGTGGATCGGCTGACTCCTAACGACAATGGCGTGGCGTATGGCCCATCGCGGAAATAATCGTCGATCGCCGCGTCGGCGTAATCCAAGGCGCGTTGGATCCGTGGAATATCCAATCCGCCAAACGCGTCGATTGCCGCCCATGCCAGAACGTTCGCGCCGCCAAACACATCCTCGATATCCTTCTCCGTGGCGTATCGCCCGGCGGCAGAGGTTTGGTTACCGGCCAGCAGTGCATCCAACAGACCTTGAATCGTCTGCAGGAAATAGACTTTCCCGGTTTCACTCGGGTGTACGCCATCAGCGAAAAGACTGAGCGGATTATTTTGCGTAAATAGGCCCGCTGCCTTGTAAAGATTGAGAAAGCAACTGTTGTCGGTTTGCGTTTGGGACGCGTAGTGGGCATCGGCAAATCCGGCAAGGTGCGGCGCTGAGCCCGCATTGTTCGTATCGTACGTTGGCAGAAACACGATTGATGCATTCGGCAGTGCCGCGCGAAATCGCCCGGCCAATGTCAGCAGTGAAGCTTGGAACTGTGCAGCCGTCTGATTTGCCGGGTTGTTCTGCCCGATGGAAATCACCACATCTGTGATTCCAAGTAACGGCAACACCCCCGCCAACGCCGCGCTGCTGATAACCGTTGGATCGATCCATTTCAGAACATCCCATCCGCCCACACCTGCGGGAATGAATGTGAAGCCTGGCTGCCCGTTGCTGACAAGCGCGCAGCAGAGCACGGCATTACTGCCGTTGGTGGGCGTGGCTCCCTCGAAACTCTGTGCCTCCAGGTACACATCTTCACCGGCGGATGGAGCGGTGAAGGAAACATCCGCGGCGAGATAAGCCGGGGTTGCCGACTGCAGATTCTGAAACCCTCCAACTCCTTTTGCGACACTGGCGCTTCCGCTGCCCCGAACGTAAGGGCGGATCATTCCATTGGATGAATTGGCGTTGCGATAGAAGATCGAGCGCGCTTTGAGAGTTGTGCCCGTGATCCAGTCCGCACCCCCAAAAGCCAGCCCCGTACGGCTCGCCAGAAGAAGCGGCTCACCGGCATCGGAAATCAGCCGACTCGAAAGCGCTGCCGGAGCACCCACCACTGGCACCGCGCCTCCGTTGAAGACGGCTTCCGAAGTGATAAACGGCGAGTAATTCCGTTCGGTGAGCAACCCCGCCGCCCCAAGCGCCCCGCCGCCCGTGGCCGCCCAGGACGGCGCGCCGACCGAGAAAAAGTTCCCGCCCCGAATACCCAGTCCCGCCGGCGACACCCGGAGCACCTGGAGCAGCCGATTCTCAAAGGCGACGCTGATCGAATCACCAATCCACAACACCGTCGCCGAACCATTCAACCAACGGTTGGCAATAGACGCATTTCCACTGACATAAGGAGTTGGCATGGGGATCTCTTGGTTAATGATCGGATTGGGAAAGAAAATGACGAATGACGAATTCACGAATGAAGAAGCGGCGAAACTGCGGATGGACGAAACAGATGGCGCAGCCCCCTAGCCGACGCCTTGTTTTTTAGAGCGTTTCGCAACTTGATGTAGCG
>JBBRMF010000226.1:0-8608 GCA_038230975.1 Tepidisphaerales bacterium | reverse complement strand
AGATGATGTCGGAGTAAGGACGCTCCGATCCGCCGCGGAAGCCTGATGGAGTGAAGAAATCCAGAATGAAAGCGAAGTTGAACAAGCATTCAAGCTTGCAATGCGCCTATCGCCAACGAAAATTGAAACGCAGGCAATTCGCTTGTTTAAGGACTAGTGTCGCGATTCTGTGGCTCCGGTTGCCGTGGAGAGATCACCTTGACCGAGCTTTCGATGGAAGAGGCCAAGTGCTAAGCCATAGCAAGTGCGGGCGAGTTCCGGGTCATAGCGCGGCCCTTCGTCGCGCAGGAAAGCGTGTTGGCCGTTAAACTCGTGCCAGGTGAATGTCGTCCCCGCGGTGGAGAGCGTGTTGTAGATGAGTTGGCGGCCTTCGATGGGGATATGTGGATCTTGCCGGCCCCAGATCATCAGCAGTTCCGCTTTAATTTCAGGAATGCGGTCGAGGGAATTATCGTTTTTCCCTTTTCCGAGTCCGCGCTTGTGGATGTCGGTTCCGTAAAAACAGGTGGCCGCCAGAATTTCGGGATTCATGGCGCATCGGAACGAAAGGTGCCCTCCGAGGCAAATGCCCGCGCAGCCCAATTTACCCGTGCAATCGGCGCGGGATTGGAGATGGTCGATCAGCGCCCGCGCGTCTGCGTCATACGCTGAAAGCTCTTTGGCAATCTTGTGCGCATTGCCTCGATCCGCCCCGCCACCATCGTAGGGAATGACACTCCCGCGCGGTTCCAGTTCATGATACACCTCTGGAACAGCAACAATATACCCATGACCGGCGAGCATGGCTGCCGTGCGGCGAATCGGACCGGTCACCTGAAAGATTTCGGAAAACAAAATCAGTGCGGGATATTTTCCGCCGGCGACGGGTCGGAAAATATAAGTCCGCATTGGCCCGGTCGGGGTTTGCAAATCGACGACTTCACTGTCTTTAATAATCATGAGTTTTTCTTCCGACAGTAGGTTTTAGGCCAAGCCTTCTTCTATTAAATCGTCCACTTTACCTCAGGAAGTAAATCGATGCACGATCTCCGGTTTCACGTTGTTTTCACAAACGCGTGATACGCTGCCTGGATGAAGAAATGTGATCGCATCGCCACGAGGTTGGGGTTTTCGTTGATCGAACTGCTCGTAGTGATCGGAATTATCGCAGTATTGATGGCCATCCTTCTCCCGGCATTGGAGAAGGCCAGGGAAAGCGCGCTAAAAGTAAAATGTGCCTCGAACATCCGGCAGTTTGGGCAGTCGTTGGTGCTGTATTCCAATGAAAACCATGGCCAATACCCGCGCACGACATACATTCCCGGTGCGCCACTGACCGAAGGCACAAGCCCGGATGCGGTTGATCCATTTGGTGCCGGGGGTGTGCAGCCGAATGACGTGACGGCTGCCATTTTCCTGCTTATTCGGACGCAGGATGTTTTGCCGATGATTTTCATGTGCCCGTACAACGACGTGAATGCCTTTGAAGCGGATAAAGCGCCGAATATCCGGAACCGCTCAAACTTCACCGACTACCGCAAGAACCTTGGGTACAGTTACGCAAATCCTTACCCAGACGCAGCGGCGGTTGCGAAAGGGTACGCACTGAACAATCACATCAGTCCCCGATTCGTACTCGCGGCTGACCTGAACCCCGGTACGTTCAGCGAAAACTCGAAGAACCATGAGGATGAAGGGCAGAACGTCCTCTTCGCGGACAGCCATGTCGAGTGGAAGCGGGAGAACGACTGCGGCATCAATAAAGATAATATCTATACGACGAAAACCGGTGCGTTCGGCAGTTCACCGGTGGATGCAACGGATACGGTATTGGTGCCGGTTCAGAAATAAAATGCGCTTTAAGACTTCGGCTTGGATTTGGATTTGGATTTCGACTTCTGTTCGGTGGGATAAAAATCACCAGCCCCGGCCCCGTATGCGCGCGGTGCTTGCGGGGCGGCGGGAACTGCTACCAACGCTTCGCTGCCAAGTTGTTTCACCGGCGTTGCGACGGCTGCCGGAGCGGGTGATGCGTGAGCTGTAGCGCCTGCTTTTAGATTGGCTTCCATCGCATCATCCAGCGCTTGTAACTTGGCGCGGTCGTCAGCCGTTAATTCCTGTTTCGCTGGTTTATGCACCGTTGGAGACGGTTTCAGATCCGTCCCTTTTTCCTCGCGCGGGCGGATGAGTCGGCCAAATACAATCAGGTCGATCGCGGTCGGCCAGACAATGCCGATCATCGCGAGGGAACCTACGAACCACAATTGAGCCGCGTAACTGCGCCACCAGGCATGGCTGTATTTCACCGCGCTGGTTTCTCCTAACAGTTGCAGAAAATCCAGGACGGTTGGGTTTGGAACCTTCTCGAATTTAGAGATGTTCGCCTCTGAAACATGGCCGAGAAATATGGATAGATCATTGGCCGGTCGATACGGTTCGTCAGCGACGAAGAAAGAAGGCTTCCAGTGAAGTTTCCCATCGCCAGCCTCCGGAACGTTGGAACAGTACAGACCGCTCACGATCCAGACATTTCGATCTCCACCGGCCGGATTGGGCACGGATTGACGATGGACGACGATGTTTTTGAACCGCCGTCTACCTTCGATTTCTCGAACCAAGGCATTTTCAAAATCCTTCTGGCTGTTGCGGGCGTCCCCGTATTCGGTGCGCAGATCGATCGCCTTGGGCGTGGCGATGGTAGCGAGCGCGATCCCGATGAGTATCGAGATCACCAGCCAATGCCAGCGTTTTAATGAACTGAGTTGAGTGAACATGAATGGGTTCCGAAGAAATTTTCTGGGCCGATGGATGCAGCTTGTCGATCACGGATAAACGCCCTTGGAAACACCGATGCGTTTCAAGCCATCGGATGACATCGGGATGGTTTCCACATGCCAGTCGACAAAGAGCACATTTGCGCGCGTACCGTGTCGCCAGTAATCGAGAATTTCTTTGCCGAGCGTTCCGTTCTTCATATTGATATCAAAGTCGTACATAGAATCATTCGTGCCGTAGTCAAACGCGAGATAGCAGCGGTCATAGGCCTGATCGCGGGTGCGGCCATCCATGGCAAAAAACACTTGCGATGCGCTTCCCACTTTGGTGATCAATCCCACCGGGCAGCGTTTGATTTTGCCGCCGTCGCGCCGACCGAGAATGGCCTCATTGAAAATGTAGCTCGAGCATTCCGGCGGGGACATCCACTCCCCACCCGGGCCGTCACCACGTTCGGTCCAGCCCCATAGTTCGACTTCCTGACTTGGACAGTGGAACAGCTTTCGCACGGCCGGTGATTGCAGATCGGATTCGATTCCCTCGCGGCTGTCGGATCGAAGCACCGGCCCGAGGTATTGGGCAAGTGCCGCGGTGATCGGCACGGGGCGTTTGGTGCCGTTATCCATGTAATAGTCGTATTTTGATTCGGCAATATCGTCCAGACCTTCCGGGTTGACGACCCCACCGGCGACATTCCAATGCCAACCGGCGAGCGGCAAATAGCCCTTGTGATCGTTGACGTGCATTTGAGCGGCGTGCCCTATTGCGTGAAGCGAGGCGAGACATTTGACCTGGCGTGCCTGTTCATTGGCTTTGGCCAGTGCGGGCATAAGCAGTGCAATGAGTAGTGCGATAATACCAATCACGACTAACAGCTCGACGAGTGTAAACCCGGCGGCTGACGAGCGGCGCACGGAAGCCTTGCGCTGATCCGAAGACATTGACGTTTCGGGTGCCATAACCACGCATTTTTTCTGCGTCGATAAGAAGGAAAATCGGCCCGCATAGCCAGGGCACATGGAGAGAGTTTTATGATTTGAATCGGGCATGTGATCTCCGCGTCAATCCGCCGACTGGTTTTGCCGAACGACATCCATTTCGCCGTAGAAGGTATGTCCCCAGAGATCCTGCATCTCGGTGACGAATGTGACAAACAGCAAATGGCGATATTTTCCGAGCGGGTTGGTGGAATCACCGATACTGACACCGACCTGGCCACCCGGTTTTTCAGAACTCGAGCGCGTATCTATCGAGGCGATGAGCGACCAGCCGCAGGAGAGTGGATCGCGACCAATCTTCGGATTCAGGTCGAACGATGTAGAGCTGCCATCACTTCCATACACAAGATAAACCTGCGGCGATCGCGTGCTTTTATGGCGCGAGTAGGTGTTGATCTGTGCAATCGGTGTAACCGAGCCAAGGTCCATTCCAAGGCGGCCTTCGAGAGTGCCCGGATCAAAGTAGACGCTTTGTGTCGGGGCATCGTCTGAGTTGGGCATGAGACCATCGGTTAGACAGGTGAGCGCGCCACTGCCTTTCATCAGACTTCCATCGACTATCCTGAACATGGCTGCCTCCGTGCGATGCGGCTTGGGAATGGATCTGAATGTACCGATGACGCCATTCCTGGCCGGGGCGACTTTTTCAACACGGACGCGCGCATCGGAGGAGGTTGTCGCGGTGAGCAATGAATCCAGTTGCGAATAGAGCTGAGAGGCTTCGAAATTTTTCGCAAGTAGTTTGCCGTCGGGATCGATGAGGAAAATGCGCGAGGGTGCCGCATTGTATTCGTCTGGAATCTTTGCGGAATTGATTCGAAGCCGCGCGGGAGAAGGACTTTTGGCGGTGCCCTCAAAGGCCTCTTTTTCATTGAGTCGATCGACTTCCAGAATCGCCAGGCGTTTGTCGCTGCCAAAACGATCAAAGACCGGGGCGAGGGCCAACTCCCAATTCGTGCTCAGATCGCGCGGATACCACAAATTCAAGAGAACATATTTTCCGCGTAGATTCGAGAGCGTCAGTTCGGTCTGATCGGAATTGAGACCTTTGATGTCGGGAACCAACTCCCCGATTTTCAAACGCTTGATGTGGGTCATTTGAATCGGGCCAAGATCCTTTGGCAGTTGGCTGGATGGATCACCGGTTTCGGAAACGTTGAAATTTTGCGTTGCGAATGCGGCACTTTCGACGAATCGGCTGCCGCGTTCTGTAACGCCGAGATTGAGTTGCAACGCATATAGCCCCTGCGCGACATCGTCGAAATGAAAATCCCCGTTGGGTTCGATTTGGACATAATAGGGTTGCGCGTTTTTCTGCCATTCGGTCATGCTCGCTTCCCAAAAGCGGGTCATCGCGGCGCGTAAAGGTTCGGGAAGGTTATTCATGACGGTCGGAGAATCCGGCGGGATGGCTGAGAGAATCGCCTCGTGAATGGAGTAGTTGCGGAGCGGTTCGGTGATGTGGCCTTTGACGGTCGTTCCGCGCCCGCCGATATCGAACGTTGTCGTCTTTCCATCGACCAGATTGGCGAAGTAGTTGTGGCTTCGTTCGGTGAATTGACTTGGAGCAGGACCGATCAAGATGGGGCCCGGAATCAATTATTCAAATACGAAATGCCCTTTTGCATCGGTGCGTGCTTCGCGATCGTGCATGATGTGCCAGTTTTGCCAGGCGACGTTGAGATTGGCACGAAATAGTCGAACGGGGGTATTGGCGAGCACGCGATTTCCGGCGCGCATCGTGCCTTCCAACCTGCCCCACGGATGAAGGACGATCTTTGGATTGTTTTTAAGGTTACTGACCAGCGCCTGCCCGACTCCATCGGCGGTACGCACGATGATCGCCAAGGGCTGATTGCCGGACGGTGCGTCGAATGAGCCATCGGCCCCGGTTCGAATGGACGGCATATCCGGCGCGGCCGGACCATACACGGAGAGCGGGCGCGATACGGTGGTGACCATGACTTCCGCGCCCTGAATCGGTTTGCCATCCGTTCCGACGACGATGCCGTGGATCGGTCCATCGTTGGAAAAACCGAACACGGATTGAGGCTGCTGCAGGGGCTGGAGCGGCGGCATTCTCACACCGAAAACCGGAGGAGCCATTTGCAGATTCCGCGGCGTAAGGTCAACCACTTCCTCGCGGGAGCGGCCGATCCAAAAATGATGGACGACGATTCCCGCACCCGTCCCCATCGTGATCGCGACAAGCGCGACGGCGGCGATTTTTGCTTTGGTCCAGGCCATGACGGCCATCGCACCTTTGGCGATGGCGGTGGACGTTGCGGCGGCTGATCCGGTGGCTGCGGAGGTGATCAGTGTCTGCGCCAAATGCTGCGGTGCGGAACCGGCGGCACTGGCGGCGATGGCGGTTCCAAGCGTCTCGACAGAAAGATTCACACCTCGGCGGCCCAGCAACTTGCGGAGTTTTTCCAACGCTCGAAAGACGCGCTGTTTGGCGGCTTGCTCACTAATTCCGAGGTGTTGGCCCACATCCAGAAAGCTTCGCCGATCGAAAAATCGCAACGCCACTGCATCGCGGCCAACCGGCCCGAGTTTTGCAATGGCCCCGTCCAGATGCTTTTCCAGTTCCGGATCTTTCAATGAAGAAGTGGGCGAAGCAGTGGTCATATCGCGTTTCATTTGCGCCGCCTTTTGTTCGGCCGCATTGCGTTCGTGTTTTTGTCGGCGGTTCACGGATTTGAGTGCGTCGCGCGCGGCGAAGCGGGTGGCGTTGAGAAGCCAGCCGGAAAGCACGACGTTCGGTTCAAGTGTCGCGGCCTTGCGGGCCAGGATGATGAAAACCGCTTGTGTCACATCTTCCGCAAGGTGCTTGTCGTGTACTTGCCGCGCGGACGCGGTATAGACAAGATTGATGTATTTTTTGACCAGGTGAGCAAACGCATCGTTCGCGCCCGGCTCTTTGGCGGTGTAGCGCTTCAGCAGCGTTTGATCATCAACGGTCGGAATGTTTGAAATAGTCTTCTGCTCCATGCGACTTCCTGTTGGAGAAGAAACGGACGCCCGAAGAACTCAAGTAACGCAAAATTGGATTTACCTTCCACTACTATTCAAACAGGGGTAATTGATTTGAATCTTCGACGATGGATTCGACCGCCCCTTCGCTGAGGCGCGTCACCAGCTTATCACCGGGCTTCAATTGGGAGGCCCGGCGGATCACCGCGCCGCTCTTTTTAAGCGTCGTCAGGCTATACCCGCGCGATAGAACATGTTCCGGGCCGAGGGCACGCAGTTGGGCGTCAAAATTTTGCAACTGCATCCCCTGCCGCTTTAATTCAGAAGTGATTGCCCGCTGCAAACTGGACTGCAATGTGTTCAGTTGCTGGGCGGCGAGTTGAATCTGATGTTTGGGATGACGCTCGGCCAATCGCGCGATCAAATCTTGCAAGCGATCTCGAATGGATCGCAGCCGGTCGCGTGCAAGATCAGTCAATTCAGTTTCCAGACGATCCAGTTTTTGACGATGTCGGCTGATCAGGAATTTTGGGCGATGCTCTTCGAGCCGATCGCTTAATTCGGCGATCTGCCTCTGATTGATTCGCAGGCGTTGACCGATCTTGAAGGCCATCGCCCGTTGTCGATCATCAAGCAACTGTCGAAGTTGATTGATACGATCCAACGGCCGGCGGAACATTTCGTGTCGTTGCACTTCAGTGAGTTGCTGCTGAGCCGTGGCGATCATCGTCCGCATGGCGCGCCGCAAACGGAGGGTCGAAACATCCAGCAAATCGGTGGCATTCTTCCATTGCTGGATGATGATTTGCGCGGCTTCGGTGGGAGTATGCGCGTGATAATCAGCCGCCAGATCGGCGATGGAGGTGTCGATCTCATGACCGATACCCGTCACGATCGGGATTTTTGAAGCGACAATCGCCCGGGTGACTATTTCCTCGTTGAACTCCCAAAGATCCTCCAGTGATCCCCCGCCGCGACCGAGCAGGATGACGTCGATCCCCTGTAATTGAGAAGCGCGCCGATTGAGGTGCTGGATGGCGGCGGCGATTTTTGCCGCCGAGCCGTCACCCTGCACGGGAACGTGATAGACAAAGAGCTTGAGCCAGGGGAATCGCCGTAGAACTTTGAGCATGTCCTGCAGAGCAGCGGTGGCGGTGCTGGTCATCAGCACGATCCGCATCGGATAAAGCGGCAACGGTTTTTTGCGAGCGGGATTAAACAATCCCTCGGCTTCTAATTTTGCCTTGAGTTGCTGAAAGGCCAGTTCCAACGCACCTTGTCCCAGCGGATGCAACGTCGACACATATAGCTGATATTTCCCCTGTTGCGGATAGACCGACACCGTGCCGGTGGCGAGCAGTTCCATCCCGTCGGTGGGTTGGAATTTCAAGCGAACAGCGTCGCTTCGCCACATGACGCAACTGATGCTCGCGCCCGCGTCTTTCAGTGTAAAATAACTGTGTCCGGAGGCCGCGTGAGCTTTGTAGTTACTCACCTCACCCTTGACGAGAACGGATTTGGGGAAACCGGCTTTGATCGCCCGATCGATCCTGGCCGTCAACTGGGTGACGCTCAGTGCTTCGACATCGTCTACCGGCTTTGTGCCACCTGCGGGCTTCGCACTTCGCCGCGCCATTCGCTCTTGAAAATCAAAAAAACCGGCTCCGCTCATGAGATCGAGTATACCCGATTGTGTCAGGAATTTTTAATGACGTCGCATGGGCAAGACGTCAATATCGTCCGATATTGGCTTCTACACCAACCCTACACTCGGCAAATATCTGATCCGGCGATACACCAAACTGAAAAATGCACTAGTCCTTAAACAAGCGAATTGCCTGCGTTTCAATTTTCGTTGGCGATAGGCGCATTGCAAGCTT
>JBBRMF010000225.1:0-8638 GCA_038230975.1 Tepidisphaerales bacterium | reverse complement strand
GCCACCTGATTCCGATCCAGCGGTGCCGCGGCCCAATGAGACATACCGACCTCCAGGTCATCCAAACTTATCCAGCCCCAATGGCTGGTACTTTAGCACGAAATTGCTTTATATGCAAGGGGTGGATAAATCGACAGGCTCTGAAGCGGGGCAATTTTTGATCTGCGAACACGAAACTGGCCGCGTTTACTTACTTTCTAAAACACCCGAAGGAGACAAAAAAAACCTCTGGGGTGACTTTGGAACGGAGGTTCATAAAGCAGGGGCGACTGGTTTGCTGGGATTGGCATTTCACCCGAAGTTTCGCGAGAACCACAAGTATTATATTCAGCATGAAATGATGGTGAATGGCCAACTCTACGCGTTTGTATCGGAGAAAATTGCGTCTCCGGATCTTCGGAAGGATTCCGGGACGCCTTCGCGAACGATTATCAGAATCGCCTGTGCGACGGTCGATCATGCCGGTGGCGGAGTTGAGTTTGGGCCGGATGGATACATGTACGTTGCCATGGGCGACACCGGCCCGCAAGGCGATCCGCAAGGCCACGGTCAAGATCTGCACCTGCCGTTGGGCAAGATGTTGCGGATCGATGTCGACCATGAAAGCGATGGATTGCATTACGCGATCCCTAAAGACAACCCGTTCCGTACCCAAATTGGGGCGCGGCCGGAGATATGGGCCTACGGATTTCGCGAACCCTGGCGATTTAGCTTTGATCCTCTCAACGGAGACCTTTGGGTCGGTGATGTGGGGCAGGACCGTATTGAGGAAGTGGACATCGTGCGGCCGGGCGAGAATTATGGATGGAACGTGTACGAAGGTTTCGATCTCTATTCCAATAAATATCGAAAAGAGGGCGCGGCCTTCGTGTCTCCTGTATTTGCTTACAATCGCCGATTCGGCAATTCAGTTACCGGCGGATACGTCTATCGCGGATCGGTGGGCAAGCCATTCAATGGGCTCTATATTTTCGGAGATTACAACTCGAAGCGTATTTTCGGGCTCAGGCAGTCGGAACGTAAGTTAACGGGAATCTGGCAGCTATGCCTTGCCTCCGAGCGCGTGACCTCATTCGGGCGAGACGACGAGGGGTCGCTTTATGTAGTAGGATATGAGGGCACGATCTATAAGCTCGATTTCACGAGAGCCGAACTGGGATCAACGCCAACGCCGTGAGTGTTGTAGGGTCCGCAAAAGGTGGCATGGGCGTCTCGCCCGTGCTTTCTTTGCAAGAAAACGCGGGCGAGACGCCCACGCCACCGAAAAATTCTCAAGCTCACGGCGGACCCTACGAAGAATAATCCAGTTGAAATGAGGCGTCTCCTCTGTCAATGCTCCAAACTTGGACTATTTACCGGCGGCCGTTGCATGTTTTTGAATCGTATACGTTTTCTCATGCTTCGTTGATGGCACGGAAACGGTGTAAGTCTTGGCAGCCGGGTCCACCGAGAGTTTCACGTAGTTTCCCTGGCAGTTTTCTTCTTCATTGGCGATGTGCTCGACTTCAACGTTGATCTTGTCACCGTCCGGGCGGATGTTGCGGTGAAGCTGGTAGATTCCCTGGATCGATGGAGTCGCTTTCATCGTGGCGAACATCTCCGGTCCGCAACCTTTCCTAGGGCCATTGTTGATGATCGCCACCGTCGGGGCGAGGGACGCAATCAGAAGCGGGTGATTGCTCTGATCAAGCCCGTGATGCTCGGCCTGGTAGACATCCACCGTTCCAACCAGATTGATGGGGCAGACCAATTTCAATTCGACGTTCCAGGTGAGGTCACCGCCATCAAAGAAGCGAAAATCTCCGAAACTGAGCAGTTGTACAATGCTATTGGCGTTGTCGCTCAAATCCTTGGCCTTATGTTTAGGATCGATGCAAAGTGGATTTTGGACGGCGTCGGCGGGGGGATCAATGATAATCTGCCGTGCGGCCAGACATTTGAGGTGCAACGCTGGAACGCTTGAATCGGTGGGGGATTGCAGCGGAATCTCCTCGCCGGGATTGAGCACGATACGACGATCGGCTTTGAAGCTTCGATATTCAGGCGAGGGCTTCTCACGGCCCGAGGCAAAATCCCCGTTGTTGTAGACATTTCGGATCGGGATCATCGCCGCAAGTTCGGCCGCACCGCCGAAATGGTCGATGTGGTAGTGCGTCGTTACCAGATGATCAATCTGTTTTAGCCCGGCTACTTTCGAAGCCACATCAAAAATGCGATGAGGATCGCGGGAACCCGGGTTCCCCGCATCGATCAGGATTGATTCACCCGCCGGTGTAACAATCAGCGTCGCAGCGCCTCCTTCCGTATCGACCCAATAAATGTCAAGCCGCTTATCCGTGGTTCCGGCAAGGATTGGCAAACAATTCAATAAAACCAGTAGAAAAACGGTTGTGGCAATCGAGCGCATCAGGGGTTTCCTTTCAATCGGTGCGCTCTTGAGACTAATCAAATGTTGAAAACATGCAATTCTCAAAACTGCCTGCGATATGGGAGGGTGGGATCGATCAGGTGTGACTGATTCGTTTCCCCAGCGGAATGAATTCAGGCGGCTTCGGCGACGCGTTGCAATGCCACTTCCATCACGAGTCGACCTTTATCCGTATCAAAGGGTAGCACGATGACGGCAACCCCTGGGGGATAGTCCACATCGATGGTACGCAGTAGCCGGGCGATAGATAGTTTAACCTGTCCGCCGGGCATGTCTTTTTTTGCCGCACCGGCCACAACGTTAACGAGTTCTGCCAGGGCATCCGAGCAGTCAGCATTCACGCGTTCAAAGGTTTCACCTGCAAAGGCGGCGGCGAGTGACAATGCGACGGGCTGGGCGAAGGCGAGCGAGATCATGCCGTTGACCGCACCCGATAGTTGAACCGTGGCGGCATGGCTGTAAAGAACATGAAATCGGTGGCCTTCACGTTTGAGGAAAGGTTTACCGACAACGCAAGAGACATGCACCATGTCCTTGAACACTTTTTGTACGCTATTGATGAACGGATTGATGTATGCGACATCCATAGGGGTCTCCCCTGCTAGGCGGATCTTCGGCTCGAAACATCCTGCGAGTCCTGACTTATTGTTCGCGTGGGCAGCAAGATGGTTCCACCGCCTACTTCGGTAACGACAATGCACCGTGTACCCGAGGCTCTGGGAGCGATTCGCAGAGGCCCTTTGAGAGCAACTACAATCGAAGCCTCCATATTTGAAAAGCGTATGATAACCCCGGAGTGGATGGCTTCGGACACCTGGATCTCGGGGTTCGCCGCACGGATGGCGTCGGCGTGTCGAGTCTGGATCATCTCCATGGTTTTCTTTATGTTGGCTTCCAGTTCGTATGATTTGAATAGCAGTTCGGTCGCTCGTTCCTTCGCCTGAGGGCTCAAGCGTTTCTGGTCGCGCAGAAGCCGATTCCCTAATTCGGCGGCGTGCCGAGCTTTCGCGCGATATACTTCCAGCTCGCTGGTAGCCCGTATTGCCAGTTCCTGCAGCGCCGGGCCATTTCCAGCAGCCGCGAGGGTGGGTATGCCCGTCGGTCCCCCGAGATTCCGGCAGAAGATTCCACCGGTTGCCATCACGCTACCGCCAAGGATGCGTCCGTTGAGATTAACAAACTTTCCGCCGCAGGTGATCTGGCTGGCACGAATTTCCGCGGTCGTGGTGATTGTCCCGCCTGCCTCCACGACGGCTTTCTGGAAATAGTGGGCCGTGATATTACCGCCGGCAAAACACCGTCCCTTGTCGCGCCCGGAGATGCCGCCCGTGGCTACCAGATCCCCCGAGATCTGGACATTAGCAGCCTGGATCACGCCGCCGACATGAAGCGATCCTCCGCAACGTACCCGCATGAGATCGACCACGTCGCCGCCTACAAACAGACTTCCAGAATGATCGATCGGCCCTGTAGTAGGGTCGACATTTCCTTCGATCCGTCGATCATAACGAATCACCGGTGCAATCTTGGCGGTCGGATTTGAGGTGATTGTTGGCATGGTAGTCTATCCATTCGGCGGTATCAGGCGGCTGCCTTGGCTTTGCTAAGGGTTTGCGTCACTTTTTCCAGCAGGGCTTCCGGAGTGAATGGCTTCACCGCGTAGTTGTTCACACCGGCTTTGATGGCTTCCATCACACGGGATTTCTCCGCTTCAGTGGTGACCATCATCAGCGGCGTTTTCTTGTCGGTATCGCGGATTTTGTGAATCAGCGTGATTCCATCCATGTTCGGCATGTTCCAGTCTACAAGGACCAGATCGAAACCGGCCGGAGTGGCGGCAATGACTTTCAGAGCTTCATGACCATCAGAAGCCTCCGAGAATTCGACACCTCCAAGGGTATCGAGCGTCTTCTTCATAATATTGCGCATCGTGCGCGAGTCATCTACCAATAACAGCCTCATCTTCTTCTCCTCTTCAAACCAGAACGATCTTTTAAGTGCTTTGATTCACAGGCTTGATGCTTACTTCCACGGTAAAATCCCCCGAAGGCGTCTGACACGGGATGACGATGCATGGCACATCGCTCAAACGGGCGATCAAATGACCTGTGCCGATGATCACACTGGGAATCGAGATGCGCGCGGCATGGCCAAGATCCTTCTTGGCTGCCCCGGCAATCATATTGGCCAGCTCACCGATCGCATCGGCGAAGTCGGGGCTGGAGGATTCAATTGCTGCGCCCGCGAACGCGCTTACCAGTTGCTCGGCAGCTTTCATTTGAAGGCTGACGACAACGCATCCCGTGATATCCCCGGAGAAACCAATAATGCTCGACACGTCGTATGACGGGCACGGATCCTTCTTCAGGAAGGGTTTGCCGAGGGTCGTAGGGACGTTGACCATCGTGCTGAATACCGAACGTACAGAGTTCACAAACGGCATAATCAGCTTCGAATTGATCGGCGAGGCGGCCGGTTTTGGGGCTTCAATGACACTCATGCGCTTCTCCTGTGTTGGCTCGACTGAACCTCGGTCACTTTTGATTCCATTTCTCGAACGAGCATCAGCATCGTTCGGGCTACGTCACTGAGAGGTACAACTACTTCGGCAGCGCCGCACTTTATCGCTTCCATCGGCATGCCGAACACCACGCATGAGTTCTCATCCTGTGCAATCGTGCGCCCTCCGGCATTTCGCATGCGTAGTAGCCCCTGGGCACCGTCGGCGCCCATTCCCGTCAACAGTGCGCCGACCGCATTTCGGCCAACATGTGTTGCGACGGAGTCAAACAGAAGCTCCACGCTCGGTCGCTGATGGAAAACCGCCGGAGCATCGCTTAATTCAACGTGATACCGCGCCCCGGAGCGACGTATTACCATATGACGACCCCCCGGTGCCAACAGGGCACGGCCAGGGATGACGGTATCGCCGTGTTCAGCTTCCTTGACAGAAATCTTGCACATCCCATCAAGCCGTTGAGCGAATGACGTTGTGAACTTGGCGGGCATATGTTGGACGATCACAGTGCCGGGCGCGTCCGCGGGTAAGGCACTCAGCATTTCCGTAAGGGCAGCAACTCCCCCGGTGGAAGCCCCGACCGCGAAGATTTTGTCGGTTGTAAACGAAAGGCCGGGAAGAGCTTCGGATTTAGGAGATACAATCGAAGTCGGGCGACGGATACATGTTGTCGCGGCGATTTTCACCCGCTCGGCCAGCGCACCCCCCATGTCGTTGACACTATAAGACGATCCTGGCTTGCATAATACATCGGTCGCGCCGGCGGCAAGCGCATCAATGGCGGTCTGAGTGCCGGTAGCGGTCAGGGAGCTGAGCACTATCACCGGCATCGGGTGAAAAAGCATCAGTTTCTTCAGGAACGTAATGCCATCCATGCGCGGCATTTCAACGTCCAATGTCAGGACGTCCGGGTCAAGCTCGATAATCTTTTCACGGGCGACATAGGGATCAGGCGCAGTTCCCACGACCTGAATGAGAGGATCACGAGCCAGCTCGCGCGAAAGGATCTGTCGCACCACCGCCGAATCATCCACGATCAATACGCGTATGGGACGACCTGGTGCCGATTTGAAAGATTGGGTTTGTGGCGTGCTCATCGAGAACCCTTCTTCAAATGCCATCAATCATTCGGATGGCAAGCTTGCACCCATCAGCATCGACAACCACGGCATCTGACTCAATGAAAGTATTCCAGTTCGATATGTCGAAGCTCTCCTGGGTCGGAACCCCCATCTCGATTGCACCCCGCTGGGTGGCACCTGAATTTCGCAACATCGTCCCGCAAGTCACATTGAGCAGTTCGCGCAGGGCGTCGCCACTTGCATTATTATCAGACGCTTCCGGCTCCGTTCCCAGTAGGTTCGCGGCCAGCATGGCACCGAATGCCAACGGGCAGACGAGTTCAAGGGAGCCGGTGGTGACTCCCTCAAAATCGATTCGCGTGCGCAGTGCCGGACCGGTGGGTGGGGCCATATCCTCTGGTGGCATTGGGGATATGAATGCCATGACATTCAGTGCATCCGAAAGAGACGCTTCGAGGTGGTCGTTATGGATCTTAAGCATTGGCTTGGACTCCCAAAAGATCGCCTACAAGAGTGCGGAAACCTTCAGGAGTGAACGGTTTTGAGAGATGTCCGCGTACTCCGAGTAGTTTCAGTTGCTCCAAATGTCCGAGGTTTGGGTCGGCGGAGATGATGACTACGGGGATATTCTTCATTGCAGGATTGGATTGCATTCGCTGGGTCATCTCGAGACCGCCCATGTTTGGCATATGGAGATCTGCCAGAACAAGATCAACGTGGTTTTGTCCGAGCATTGCCAGACCATCCGCACCGTCGGCGGCTTCGTAGATGTTGTCCGGGGCGGCGCCGCACATCGTAATAATCCGGCGGACCATGGCGCGGGTCGTGGTAGAGTCGTCGACAATCAGAATATTGCGTGACATTGAGTTCCTTCTTGTGCTTAGGCCGCTTTTGCGATCCCGCCCGATTTAATCGTCAACACGCCGTCGGCGACAGTAAGGTAGATGGTGCGAGGGGCGTTCCCTCCGACGTCTTCTGACTTGATAAACATGCCGTGTTGCCAGAGAATCTTGCGGATCGCCGTGTGATTTCTTTTGCCTATGTTGAACGAGCCGGAATCACCGAGCATTGCCGCGCCACCAGCAAGCTTTACGTGCAACCGTTGTTTAAGCGCTCCCAGCGATTCCATCTGTTGTAGCAGTAGTGCCATTCCTGTATCGGCGAACATCGCGGGTCTTTCGATAGCCCTGGCCGCATCCATAGTGGAAGTGGGGAGCTGGTAATGGAGCATCCCGGCCACCCCGGCCAGTGGGTCGAAGAGACATACCCCGATGCAGGATCCGAGTGCGTATGTGACGATGACGTCTTCGGAGTTTGCTGAAACTCGAACGTCGGAAACGTTGACGGTGATATTCAAGCGCGCTCCTGCGTTCGGACATAAATGGTGGGTGCGACGTACTTAAAATCGTGCTTGATTCCGGTAAGAGACTCGGAGTGCCCGGTGAAAAGCGTGCCGCCAATCGCCATCAGATCATGGAAACGGCCGATCAGCTTCTGCTGCGTGGGTTTGTCGAAATAGATCATTACGTTTCGGCAGAAGATGAAATCGAACGGGCCGGTGAAGGGCCAGCTCTGCATCAAGTTAACCTGTCGGAACGAGATCATGCTTTGAATCTCCGGGGACATCTGGCCGAAAAGACGGCCTTCGTGTCGTTCTGCGATAACATATTTGCTGCGAAGCGATTCAGGAATCTCTGCGATTCGCTTCTGGTCGTATAGGCCTCGCTTGGCCGTGGCGAGCACGCGGGTTGAGATGTCACTGGCAAGTAGCTTGGTATCCCATCCGCCTTTGATTCCACCCCGTGTGGCTTCCAGTAAAACCATCGCCAGGGTATGCGGTTCTTCGCCCGAGCTGCACCCGGCGCTCCAGCCGCGCAGGCGTTGCGTGCCCAGACGCTTCTTGTCCGCCATCAACTTAGGAAGCAAGGTGTGCTCCAGGTAGTCGAAGTGATTGGACTCTCTGAAAAAGCTGGTGAGGTTGGTCGACAGTGCATCAATGAGACCAGTGAACCCATTTCCACTCGGATCGGCTGTCACGTGATCGAGGTACTCTTTTGCACTGTCAAACCCACCGACCCGGGTTAGCTTCGCCAGGCGCGCCCGAACCAGATCCCGCTTGCCTTCACGTAGATTGATCCCGCAATGTCGGTGTACCAGATCGGCGAGCTTGGAGAACTCGATATCCGTAAGATTGTCATCTGCAACAGTGTTCATAGGGCAACTTGGCGTTCAACCTTGCGGCGGTTCTCTATCATTGAATGATCGACCAGCGGGTATTGTGTATTAGGCATTCAGACGATTGCTATGCCGCTTCACTGAACTCAGAGAAATCATTGGATTGCGATAGAGTTACTTCGTCATCGAACGGGATCAGTTCTTTTGCCGATTTCTTGAGTCCACGCTTGGGCTTGGCAGCGGGTGCGGGGTTAGCCGATCGTGTTCGCGGTGCCGCAGCGGCATGGCTGGGTTGTCGGGAGGCGGTCGGCGCCACTTGCCGTGTGCTTCCACCGACCAGAGCGGTAAGCTCGTCAACCACCGATCGAAGCTGCTCGGCCTGACTGGAAAGTTCTTCGCTGGCCGAGGCACTTTCTTCGGCGTTGGCGGCGGAAG
>JBBRMF010000224.1:0-8790 GCA_038230975.1 Tepidisphaerales bacterium | reverse complement strand
TGTTGTTTGGTGTGTTTGCGCATATCTTTTTCCTTTCTGGGGGCAGGGGCGTCTCGCCCATGAATTTCATTGACGACGAACCCGAAGCACGGGCGAGACGCCCATGCCACTTTTCATTTAATGTTGATGGTCATCCCGATCCGCCGGTGTACGGCCGATCACGATATCGAATCGAGCCGCACATTCACCGATCTTCGAATCTTTCAACGACTTGAATTCAGTCTGCACCAGTTCGCGATCGACGACATCCCGCACGCCATTGAAAACCCCGTCGCGCGCGTTGCCGGCAAACCCGGCGATGAAGATTTGCGTCGTCAGCAGTTCTTTGCCGCCCTTATTCACCTTGACGTGAATGTGCGCCGCCGGTCGACCGGAATAGGGGACAGGCTTGATCGTGCGGAATCGGTATTCACCGGAAGAAGCCGTCGCGAAGCGGCCATACCCTTGAAAGTGCTTATCCTGCTGATCGGCGTGTTGACCGCTGTCGCGCGTGTTGATGTACACACCGTTTGCATCGCACTGCCAGATTTCAACTTCAGCGTTTTTGATCGGGTCGCCGTTGATATCAAGTACACGACCTGTCAGATGCGTGATCGTTCCGACGGCGGGCGTGATTGAATCCTTAATAATGATCAGGTCATTGTCCGTATCCAGCGGCAAACGATCGGGATAAAACGGCCCTTCGGTCAACGCCGGGGTGGCTGCGAGATGTTCCGCAAAAACCCCTCGCGTGAACAACGCCATCGCGCCCAAGGCAAAACCGCTTTGCAGCACCTGGCGGCGAGTGAATGAGAATGAATGTTCCGGCATGAATGACTCCGTAAATGTTTCACTTATCCAATCCGCCGCGATCGACGGTACGCTCCAACCAACCAGTTGCGCCCAATTTCGAAAATCTCCCACCGTATCTGAATTTTTAGTGGCATGGGCATCCTGCCCATGGGTTGCAGTACTCCGTAACTTTGGCGGGTACTCCGGACAATCAAACAAGAGCGAAGCGTTTTTCAATCAGGCTAGAGCGTTTTTCATGATGATGAATCGTGCAAGATGGCCGGGTGCCACAGGTCGGCGTACTCGCAGACCTGTGTTCTTGCGGCGATCAGGCAGCACAGGTCTCGGAGTACCGCGACCTGTGGCACCCGGCGCGGGGCACCATCTTGAAAAGTGCTCTAAAATAAGATCGCCGCGCTCATGCTGATTCGATCCGAGTACAGATCGAAATCGAGGAGTACCTCGAACACGGGCGGGGATGCCCATGCCACGAAAAGCATTCACGACTATCATGTGACCCTTATGAGCGCCCCCAAACCGATCCATCCCCACACCCGCATCGGCCATGTGCATTTGAAGGTATCCGACCTCAAACGGTCGATCGCCTTTTACAACGGTGTGCTCGGCTTTGAGGTGATGCAGCACTTTGGTGAAAGCGCCGCGTTTCTATCCGCCGGCGGATATCACCATCATATCGGGCTGAATACCTGGGAAAGTCTTGGGGGTTCACCGCCGCCTTCCGGTTCCACCGGCTTGTTCCACGTCGCGATTGTTTACCCCACGCGGATCGAACTTGCCGACGCACTGCGGCGCTTGATGGCCGCGGGCATCTCGCTCGACGGTGCGGCCGACCATGGGGTCAGCGAAGCGCTGTATCTTCGCGATCCGGACGACAATGGCGTTGAACTGTATTGGGATCGACCGATGGAAAATTGGCCGCGCGATAATGCGGGGAAAATTGCGATGTTCACCCGGTCACTGGATCTCGATCAACTTCTGGCCGAACCGGTTTCGTAGGTTCCGCTGCGAGCCTGAGAATCAATTCGTGGCACGGGCTTCCAGCCCGTGTTGAGAACCGTTGAACTTGAATCACTGCCGAAAAGTAGGTTTTTTCTTATGTCCTGATCCGCTAACACGGGCTGGAAGCCCGTGCCACAAATAAGTTGAAGGCTTTGTGCGGAACGCCTTTCTATGGCTTGCGATTCTCGTTCCCCACAGCACCTACCCCTGAATCCATTCCCCAAGTTCCTTATCGCTCAGCATCTCCCCGCCGATTCCCAATACGGGTTGCACTGCGTGGGCCGGTTTCAGTTTGACGTTTCGAGTGAAGTAGAACGACGTAACCCAGGAGTAGGTATTGATCGGCCCGAACCCGGACATATCCACTTCGATCAGGTCGCAATCGCGATAGTAGCCCGAGGTTTTCACGCACCATTCGGAGTTGTCCAGAATGATAAAACCGTCATTCGCCAATTTCGGGCGGGCGGCCACGGCACAGTCGTATCGATAAATACCATCGTTCACGATGATGTCGAATACACCTTCCTGCTTCGTGACCGAATCGATATACGCCTGGCGGTCTTCCGTCAGGATATACTCCACATTCGAAGGCAACTGCGACTTCATGCGGTTGTACCAGATCTTATCTTCTTCCACCGCCACCACATGCTTGGCACGGCTGGCCCAGAACATCGTCGAATTGCCCGACCCAAATTCAAAGACCCGCTTGCCCGTAAAATCCAACTGTCGCAAATACTCAATCGCCGGGTAGGTAAACCACGGGACCGGATTGCTATCCTTATCCACCGCTTGCATCTTCCGCATCGAATTCATCTGCCCTAAAGCGCTGCTGAGAATGCGATAATTCTTGAAACTCCCCCGCGAGGATCGAACGACGTTTCGGATGCGCTGGTACAGGCGTTTAGGTCCAATCATCGACAGGATCTCCAAAGACTCAATCAAACTGCGAATTCAAGGCTGCTTGAGGAAGTATAACGTTTCATCGGCGGGCGGATACCCGGGAAATCCACACGGATCGATTGAAGGATTAAAACCCAAGCCGGAAGCGGAAGCCGTAGGCGACGCACCGGGTTCTTGTCGACGAATGGAGCATGCCGACGAGGCTCGGCGCGTCGATTCGTGCTTCCGCTTCCGGCTTGATTTGTGACGAAAGCGATTTCTTCCTTAGTGTTCTTTGTGCCTTTGAGGTGAACACGTCCTTCCCCACTACTTCGAAAACTCCAACACCCCAAACCTCTCCGGCTGATGGGCCGTGCGGCTCAATGTCGGATTCCACGCCAGAAACGCATGACCGTTGGCGTCGGAGCGGTACAGGTTCAGCCGCCAGCGGGTGCCGGGGGTGGGTGGAGTGGTCGAGAGTACAGGCAGAGGAATCCGCATCTCCGCGGTCCACACCCCGGCGGCTTCGTCAATGCGCGTCGCCGACGTAAAGCCGCTGGACCAGTCGAAATCTTTGGCAGGCAGGTTGAGTCGGACATCCAGCCGTTCGTTGGTCGGGGCTAATTCAAATTCATCATACCGTTGAATTTCCGTGAGGCTGGTCCCGATGAATGCCTCAACCACATCGCGATCCCACAGGCCCAGGCGTTTGGTTTTCGGAGGTGGGCCCTCGAAGACGGTCAGCTTTTTGTACGGGCAGCGATAGGCGATATGCAGTGATTCTTTCGTCCACAAGCAGCGCACTTCCGTCGAAAGTTCCGGGCGAGGTTTCCCGTCAACGAGCGTGTATTCGAGATGCGTGGTGGGGGTGTGCTGCCATTGCGGGGCCGACAGATCAGCTGTCGGTTCAAAGTCCTGATCGACATGGCTTGCCTTGATCACCGGTGCCGGCAGCGAGCGGGCCAATAGCTTGCGGGCGTTGTCGAAATAGATTTTGCGAAGCACGTTGGTGGGCAGGCCGATGGAACTGATCGTCCA
Source organism: Tepidisphaerales bacterium (assembly GCA_038230975.1). Classification (GTDB taxonomy): domain Bacteria; phylum Planctomycetota; class Phycisphaerae; order Tepidisphaerales; family Tepidisphaeraceae; genus JANXVV01. The sequence goes on along the minus strand of JBBRMF010000224.1, from coordinate 5,082 downwards.
ATCACCCTGGATCGGCGTCATATGCGGCCAGTCGCGATCGAGGGTTTCAAGCCATCGCCATTCCTTCGTGAAAAACGTGATGCCATCTTCATCGGTCGGTGGCGGTTCGCTCCCGCTGGAGCCGAGAATGAGGCGGTTGTAGACCATGAAATCGGTCGCGAAGACGATGCGATCCTGGTGCTTGATAAAGAGTTTCTGAAGGGCGGCGGTTTCATGTCGACCCAGTTCGGGGATACGCGCGGCCAAGTCGGCCATCATGTTCGGTCGACGGTCGAGCGCGGCATCAACCCATTCCAGCTCCTCCGAATTATTCGCAAAGTGGACGCACACGAACGTCGTCTTCGGATGACGGGCAATCACGCGGTCGAGGGCTTCCAGCAATTCCATGCGCGGCGGATATTTGGCCGCATCGCCGAACCACCAACTGCGATGATCCTTTAACTCCTTCCATCGCTCGTTGTGATCATTGAATGGCTCCCAGAAGGCCTTCGGATCGGCAACGTGAATGGAAACGGGCATGCCCAGTTCGCCACATTTTTCCCACATGAGATCGAACCGCGCATCGTCGATGCGGATTAATTTTCCTTTGCTGTCGCGCAGGAAAAGCCCGAGCCGCTTGAATTCTTTCAGACCGGCCGCGCCAAGGCGATGACCGGTTTCGATTTGCGCGGCGGCGCGCTCGGCAAACCCTTCCTCATCAAAACCCTTGTAGTCCAGCAGCATGTAGTGAATGAGCCGGCCGGGGTGAAGTTTGTCGGAGAGAGCCTTGTTACGCTCAAACTCCGAGGGGCCACCCTCCTTCCCCGGCGTGATCACCCCCGTCCCCAAATTGACGGCAACCCCAACGCCCACCGCATCCATCATTTTTACCGCGCGAGCCAAATGCTCCGGCGTGAAATCAATATGCTGATGAAGGTCGATGATCCGATGTTCCGCTCGCCATTGCGAGGCTTCCCGAACCACCGCCGCCACCTCTTCAGGCGTCTTCGATGGTTGATCCGCTTCGCCAAAAACCACCGGGGTGAGTAATGTATTGAAACACAGAATGAGAAGCAGGTTTTTCATAGGCATGGAATACTCTTTCTGAATTATTTACAGCGGCGTTCGCATGAATGGATCATGAAAGCGGAGCGACAGATTCAATGAAGGTGCCACAGGTCGCGGTACTCCGAGACCTGTGTTTTTGTGCGGCAGGGACGCTGCACAGGTCTCGGAGTACCGCGACCTGTGGCAACCTAGGCCGCGACACACAGCGTCGAAAACCGCTCTAGCCGGTTCGTTTGCGAGCCGGCTAAATAATGCGAAGAATTTCGCGATACGTTACTTATACCCACATCGCGACATTTCGATCGCAGTCGGTGACAATATTTTCAAATTCACGAATCGTCTATGAACGCACCTTTGGACAAAATCGAAAATAACAAACCGCCGCGCTGGCAGGCGGCACTCTTTCGCGCACGCCATGTCTTGCTGGCCCTATACGTGGTTCTGCTCGGTGGATTCGTGGGTGTTGTCTATTGGAATGATGGCGAAGTGTCGGAGGCGATTCTAGTGGTGCTGGTGCTACTGGGGGTACAGGCAGGATTCCTGGCCGGCGCGCCGCATTTCACCTGGCCACGTCCTCGCCGCAAACGGTCCATGATCGTGTCCAAGGTATTTGCGGCTGCATTGGCGGCACTGCTCACATTCGGATTTGGCGCAACCCTCGTAAGCGGCCTCGATCTGATGCGGGACAAGCATGTTTTCCAGAACCTCGATCCGCGCTTCTTTATTTATATTCCACTGGCACTCTGGGCAGGATGGTGCGTGCTTTTCCTCCTTATCTGGACTGGTGAATGGCTACCCCTCTTTCGCCGTGTCTATAAGCTACTCGTGGCCGGAACGATTTTAGAATTACTGATTACCATCCCCGTGGATGTGCAAGTTCGTAAGCGGACCAGTTGCTATTGCGATCAAGGCACATTTTTTGCGCTCGTCATTGGCGTAACCATTCTGATCTGGAGCTTTGGGCCGGGGATCGTATTCCTCTACTTTACCCGGCGGATGCAGCAACGATCCACATTCGGTTACTGCACTCAATGCGGCTACGACCTGCGAGGTCTGCCGGAACCCCGGTGCCCGGAATGCGGAACACCGTTGAACCGGGATGTGAAAACCGAAAGTATTCATCCGGTGCCAATCGCCGAATAGGGTTCCAGTTCGTTCAGCGCATAAAAAAACGCCGGGGGGGCTTGCCCGGCGTCGGAGGAGGGAGGGAGAGTGATTCATCTGAGTATTGCGACGACGACTTCTCCAGTCGAAAAACATCCGCTATCGCAATATTAAAGAACTTTATCTGGCTGACACAGTCTCAATTGCGTCAGACGGGAATCTGTAATGCAATGGTCATACCACGCGGAATGCGCTAATCCGGATCAGCCGAAAATTCGTTTGAAAATGTCTTAAGCTTTGCGATATGTAGAGCTTATATCGACGAACAATAGATGAAATGCGTAGGAGCAGGTTTTTAATCGAACCGTCTGAGATGTGCCAGCAGTGTAATGAGTGTCTCACCCGAGTGACAATTACTGCCAATGCGACACACTTTTTTGAAGAACTTGCACTACAATGACCGCATGAGTTCGGTCGCGAAGAAACGCGTCGATATCGAGGTGATCTAAGGTCTCGCAGAATCCGTATAAGTTACAACGCTCGCTTCGATTGGCAGTAACTTCGGGCAGGAAACCCTACATGAATCAGTTCGTTAAAAACAACCATATTGGCTGGGGCTTGATGTGCCTCTTCGTCACAACAAGCTCGATGGCAGCACCCTCCACTCCAGGTGAGGTGCAGTTCAATCGCGATATTCGACCGATCCTGACGGAGAATTGCTTTCAATGTCACGGGCCAGATCCCTCCAGCCGCAAAGCCGGGTTACGGTTGGATCGCGACACGGGCATCTTCGGCAAGACCGACAACGGGGTTGCCGTGCTTCCCGGAAAGCCCTTGGAGAGTGACGTTTACGCGCGGATGGTCACGGATGAAGAAGACGATCTGATGCCGCCGGTGAAGTCGAAGAAAAAGCTGACACCGGTGCAAAAAGAGCTGGTGAAACGGTGGATTCAGCAGGGGGCAAAATGGCAGACGCATTGGTCATTTATTCCTCCGGAACGCTCGGTGGAACCTGCCCTGAAGCAGGCCGATTGGCCTCGCAGTCCGATCGATTCGTTCGTTCTGGCAAAGCTGGAATCAAATGGCTTGTCACCGGCACCCGAGGCCGATCGCCGGACGCTGGCGCGCAGATTGTCGCTCGATCTAACCGGTCTGCCACCCGACCCTGTCGAAGTCGAGGCTTTTGTTGCGGACAAAGCATCCGATGCCTACGACAAACTGGTCGATCGATGGCTGGCCAAACCGCAATACGGCGAACATCGCGCCCGCTACTGGATGGACGCCGCCCGCTACGCCGACACCCACGGCCTGCACTTCGACAATTACCGCGAGATGTGGCCTTACCGGCAATGGGTCATCGAAGCATTCAATCGCAATCAACCGTTCGATCAATTTACCCTTGAACAGTTGGCCGGCGACCTATTGCCAAATCACACGCTCGATCAACAGATCGCGACGGGCTTTCATCGCTGCAACATTACAAGCAACGAAGGAGGCTCGATCACCGCGGAACTGGAAGCGAACTACGCCAAGGATCGCGTCGAGACCACCACGGCTGTCTGGTTGGGGTTGACCTCACAGTGCGCCACTTGTCACGATCACAAGTTTGATCCGATCACCACCAAGGAAGTGTATTCATTCTCCGCATACTTCCGGAACACGGTGCAACCGGCGTTCGATGGAAACATCTCGGATACACCGCCCGTCGTCATCGTTCCACCGGCCGAGCAAAAGTCGCGCTGGGAACAACTCAGTCGAAGAGCCGAAGAATTGCGCAGTCAGATGACTTCGCGGCGTGTCCAAACCGATCAGGAGTTCACCGAATGGCTCAAGCGCGGTGATGCAAAGCAACTGAGTAGCCCGCTGGATATTGGCAATGAGTTTCTTGCGGTAGCGGTGGATGCGGGGCCTACTACGAAGCCTGCAACGAAGCCCGCTGCGACAATTGCTTCAACCAACGGAGTCGCTCTTCAACAGGTTGCCTCACTCGATACCCTGATCCCTCCCTTGCAACCGGGCCCTACTACATTGCCCAGCAGTATGGAATGGGGCCCCGGGCCGACGAAGCAACTTCGGGCCCTTCATTTCAAGGGTCCAACGACGATCCCCACGGATGCTTCGGTGGCCTCGAATGCCGACAAAGGTTTTTCCATTGACCTTTGGGTTTCCTCGCCAAAAAGTGGAGGCGTGTTAGTCTCGAAACTGGCCGATGCAGGCAAAGACCGAATTCATGGCTGGAAGATTTCGGCGAATGGTAACGCCGATATCGAAGTGGAATTGGTGGGGGATTCCCCTGCCGATCATCTGGTGTTTCGACCCAAAGGCGCGCGAATCGCGGTCGACAAATGGTCGCATGTCTCTGTGACCTATGACGGCCGGCGGGAAAGCAGCGGACTCACTGTCTATATCAATGGTAATCCATCGTTCAGCAATCGGGGCGATCAAGGAAAATTCGCCGGTTCGGTGCAAAATAATGCGCCGGTGTTGTTAGGTTCGAATGGCATGGCGATGCGCGACGTGCGCGCGTTCAACCGCACACTGATCCCCGATGAAATCACCGTGTTGACTCAGTGGGATGGTATCCGCTCACAACTCGCAAAAGATGCGGCGAAGGTTGAAGGCCCGGTCCGCAATGACCTGGCCCTGCTCTACGCGGTCCGATTTGATAAAGCATACCGGACGTTCGGTCAGGAGATGGCATCCACCGAAAGCGCCCGTCGGGATATCCGCCGGATCAGTTCGATCTCGCATGTGATGCAGGAAAAGACCGACGCGATGGCAACCGCGCATGTGTTGTATCGCGGAAACTACGATCAGCCGCGTGATGAAGTAAAACCGGCGGTGTTCGCCGCGCTGCATCCGATCGCCAAAGATGCACCCCCAAATCGGCTTGGGTTGGCGAACTGGATTATCGATCCGAAGAATCCATTG
>JBBRMF010000223.1:0-8807 GCA_038230975.1 Tepidisphaerales bacterium | reverse complement strand
GTCGCCATCCGTGGCCTCCGATAGAGTGGACATAGACTCAACGGAGAGAGTGTTGCATAAACGAAGGCAATGCGCAAATTGGCGACAAGTGGTGCTTTGAACTAGTCTTATGGTGATTTATAGGTCATAAGTGAATGGCATCCAATCATGTCCCCTTTTCGTTTCCTACCCTGAAAATAAGCTCGCCACAAAATGCGAGAGAGGCCCCGATTCTCAACAACAAAGTAGGACATTCTTGACCTGATCACGCAATAACCGCGAAATCTTGTCTTTTCAGACACCCTCGGAATTGTCGCATTCCGTTGCATCGAGAGCATCAGAGGATAAAATTGAAAGCAGTGTAAACCCAAGTTTCGGCGGAGGTTTAGGCGCACTCCAGCCCAAAACTCTTTCAATCCCCGCTTGACGTCCCCGAAAATCGTGCCGATACTATGAAGTTCGATTGGCTTGACCCGGCTTGACCTTTTTATGAAGCGGACACGGCACGTATTAGTAATGACCCTGGTCGCGACGGCACTCTGTGCCGATCGGGTCGCTGCCGCTGCGCCTGAAATTCGGGCACAGTTGCAACGGTCGGCTTCTGATCCGATTTCTCGATTGGCCACGCGGTTATGCGTGACGTTTCGCCGGGTGGTTCCGGCGGTTCGCCTGCATCAGGCCCGCCGTGAAGGGCCGATGGCCCAGTCACCCGTTCGGCAGGTAGTATGTGTCCCTGCGGCCGTGCATCGGGTGGAGGGTTCTCCGTTTCAGTTCCGTTTGCCCCCGCCTTTGGTTTGATCTCATTTCTGCTTCGGCACGAGGTGTCGTTTTGTCGTCAAAATTTCCGCGGACCGAGCTCCGTGGGCGTTTGAGATGTCGCGCGATTCATCCCGTTTTTCGCATTCTCCACTTTAAACCCAATCAGAGGCTCACATGGCCATCAGTGTACAAAAGATTCTCACGAAAGTTTTCGGTAGCCGTAATGACCGTCTGCTCAAGCGATATCGAACCATTGTCAGTCAGATCAATGCGCTCGAACCGCAGATCCAGACGTTAACGGATGAGCAACTCCGCGACCGTACGCACGAATTGAAAGCCGGGCTGACTTCCGGTCAATTACGATCCGAAGAGGTTTTGCCCGAGGCGTTTGGCATCATTCGCGAGTCGATGGATCGTCACATTGGCATCCGTTCGATCTTCGATACCGAGAATCATTTCGATCCTGATCTGCTCGAAGATGACATGTTGGAAGCCTACGACGAGGTGCAGCGGAAGATGATCGCCACCGGCGAATCCTGGGCGACGGTTAGCATTCCGCCGCAGATTTACAGCGCGGTTCGCAAGCTGTATCCAGATTCCCGCCCGCCGTTCCGGGCACGTTGCTTTGATGTGCAGCTCATCGGTGGCCTGGTTCTATACGAAGGAAAGATCGCGGAGATGGCCACCGGTGAAGGCAAAACTTTCGTCGCTCCGCTCGCCTGTTTCATGCGCGTGTTGGAGGGAATGCACACCCATGTCGTGACCGTCAACGACTACCTCGTTCGCCGCGATGCCACCTGGGTGCGGCCGTCGTTTACGAACCTGGGCATGAGCGTCGGTTTCATTCAATCCGAAATGGAACCCGGTGGCGATACCCGCCAGCAGCAGTACAAATGCGATATTACTTATGGCACGAACAGCGAATTCGGTTTCGACTATCTGCGCGATAACATGAAGGAACGGGTGGATCTACAGGTGCAGGGACCGTTGGATTTCGCGATTGTTGATGAGGTGGACAGCATTCTGATCGATGAAGCGCGCACACCGTTGATTATCAGCGGTGGCGCGCATGATGATGCCGCGAAATATCGCGCGGCCGATATCGTGGCTCGAGTCGTCATCGACAAACACCGCCCGTACATGGAAGCCGAGAAAGCCGTTGATGCCGCCAAGCGCGGGATCAAAGCCTCCGAAGGGGACGAGGACAAATCCAAAGGTGACAAGAAGCTGATCGAAGCCGCCCGGGCGCGCAAGGCCAAGGCCGAAAAAGATCTGGAAATCGCCGAAAAGGGCAAGGAAGGCATCACCCAATTTCTGGAGATCGAGCGGGATCGAAAGACCGTCCACATGACTCACGATGGGATCGCCGCCGCTCAGGAGGCGGCGGGGGTTGGCAGCTTCTATGTCGGCAACAACATGGAATGGCCGCACTTGATGGAGCAGGGTTTGCGGGCTCACCTGGTGTACGAGCGCGACAAAGAATATGTCGTTGAGAAACAGACCAATCCGCATTTCAGCGATATCGTGATCGTCGATGAATATACAGGCCGTAAGATGGCGGGGCGGCAGTGGTCTGATGGTTTGCACCAGGCAATCGAGGCGAAAGAAAAAGTCACGATCAAGCAGGAAACGCAGACGCTCGCGACGATCACGCTGCAGAACTTCTTCAAGCTGTATCGGGCGCTTGCGGGGATGACCGGCACGGCTCAGACCGAAGCCGAAGAGTTCAGCAAGATCTACAAGCTGGATGTGGTTTCCATTCCGACGAATCGACCGATCGCGCGCGTCGATAATGAAGATCGCGTCTACCGCACTGAAAAAGAAAAATGGGAAGCGATCATCGATGAGATCAAGGATGAAAGCGACAAAGGCCGCCCGGTTCTGGTTGGCACGACGAGCGTTGAAAAGAGTGAAGTGCTTTCCAAGTTGTTGACGAAAAAATATGGCGTTGAGCATGAAGTGCTGAATGCCAAACAGCACGAGCGCGAAGCCGCGATCGTGGCCAAGGCGGGTTTGCAGCATCAGAACGCGCACAATGAGAACTGCGGCAACGTGACGATCGCCACGAACATGGCCGGTCGCGGCACGGATATCAAGCTCGCCAAAGAGGCCCACGCCGCCGGTGGATTACACGTGATCGGCACCGAGCGACACACTGCTCGCCGAATCGATAACCAGCTGCGCGGTCGCGGCGGTCGACAGGGCGACCCAGGGTCCAGCCGTTTTTATGTTTCACTGACTGATGAATTGATGAGCATGTTCGCCGGTGAATGGACGATCAAAGTGCTTGGCTTCTTGGGCATGGAAGAGGGGATGGCGATCGAAGACAAGCGCATCAGCAAGGGAATTCTGCGCGCCCAGAAGAAGGTCGAAGAGCGCAACTTCATGCAACGCAAAAACCTGCTTGAGTATGACGACGTCATGGACAAGCAGCGCCTCACGTTCTATGGCATGCGCCAGCAGGTGCTGGAAGGCCGCGATGTGAATGTGGTCATCTGGAAAATGATTGGCGAAGCCATTCGCGACGCGATCGACAAATATATCGTCAAGGATTACACCGCATCAGTCATCAGCGAGTGGTCGAAAACAAACTTCGAAGTGCAGATCGATGCCTACGACCTGCGCGGCATGAAGCATTTCGATGAGTTGGAGCGCTATATCAAAGATCAGGCCCGCGCCGAAGCCACGACGAATATCACCGCCACGCTCGGTGAATTCATGGGTGAGGATGATGACGACCCAAGCCATTGGGATACGAAGAACATGGCCTCGTGGATGATGAGCCGTTTCCAGGTGAGTTTGTCGCAGGCGCAAATTCGCAAGTCTACGCCGGATGATCTGGAAGCGATGTTGCGGCAGGCTGCCGTTGAACAGATCGATGCTCGCGATTGTTCGGGATTACAAAAATATCTCGAGCCCAAATTCCCCGAAGCCGAATTGGCCGCGTGGGCGAAGGAGAAGTACTCCATTGAGATTACTGCCGATGACATGTTCACCGGCGAGCGCGCCAAGGCGTTGAAATCACCGGAAGAAATCATCGACCTGATCGAAGGCCGCGCCCGCGCCGCGTACGCCCGGCGAGAAATTGAATACCCGGTCGACCACGCGATGACATTTGCGTTTGGTGGTGTGGACGGTGAGACCGACAACCCGTATGCCGCCGAATACGTGCGCGCCTGGGCCAAGACAAAGTACGGCGTTGATCTTTCCATCGAACACATCCGCAGCACATCCGTCCGCAAGCTGCGCGATGAACTGATCGGGATGCAGGAACCGTATTTCACCGGTGATAAGCTCGACAAGGAGGTGGATGCCGTCATCGCTTCGGCCGGTGGGGATCTGACGAAGTTGTCGCGAATCATCTTCGATCGCTACGGCCTGGTGGCCACCGCCAAGGATTTGGAACCGGCCGCTTTGGCGGCGCTGGCGATTGAGGAATCGGATGAAGAAGTCGATCCGAAGCATCCCCCGACGATGACCGTTCATCAATACCTATGGCGGCGCATCCGACAGTTTTATCGCAGTGAATTGACGGAACTTGAGCAGTTTGTGCTGATCCAGATCTTCGATCAAACCTGGAAAGACCATCTCTACGCGATGGACATGCTCAAGAGCGGCATCGGCCTGCATAGCTTCGCCGAGCGCGATCCGCGCATTCTGTACAAGAAGGAAGGCTTCAGCTTCTTCCAGCAGATGATGGCCGGTGTGCGTGACCGCGTAACGGATTTGATCTTCCGCGCCCGCGTCGTCGGCCAAACCCAGTCAAGAAGCAACTACCGCGAAACCGCGGCTATCCATGAGGATGCCGGTGGCTACGGTGTGGCGGAAAATGTCCGCGCCACCGGCGGGATGCTTGAAGGCCAACCCCCGCGCGAAGAAGGTGAGGGTGAAGCGCCGAGGAAGGTGCAGACGATTGTGAACGAAGCGCCAAAGGTTGGCCGCAATGACCTATGCCCGTGCGGCAGCGGGAAGAAGTATAAGAAGTGCTGCGGTGCGCATCTGGCATAGTGGAAAGCTCAAAACTCGAAGTTTTTTTTGCCTTCCAAGGGCGACGGACTGTTGCCACGGGATTAGCGTATTTTTTGGTTGCCTAGGCGAGGCGCACAAATTCGGTCACCCACGGGTTCCGCTTTGCCCGTGGGTATGGTAGGGAAAGCCGGCCGGTCATCAAATTCTGGGATCGACGATTGTTTCATTTCCCTCTTTTGTATCACGGGCATTACAATGGGATTATGAACCTGACGACTTTCAAAATCGGAAAAAGAGAGTTTATCATCGTGCCCCGACGACGATTTGATCAGCTCACGCGTGCGGAGCAAGATCAGAAAGATGCTCAAATTGCACGTAAAGGTCGCGAGGCGATCCATTCTGGCAAAGTGAAAGCCATCCCGCTTTCTGAAGCTCGCCGCCGTTGGGGAGTGTAAATCATGGCTTACCAAGTCACGGTTTTACCGGCTGCGGACAAAGTAATTGCGCGGTTACCGAAGCAAGTCCGATTGCGCATTGCCGACCGGCTCGCATCACTCGCAAACGATCCACGCCCGTCCGGAAGTGTCAAACTTACTGGTCAAGACGCGTATCGGATTCGTGTTGGCGATTATCGAATCATTACACAATCTACGACCAGCAGCTCATCGTGGTGGTGATCGACGCGGGACATCGCGGGGATGTGTATCGACGGAGGTAGAGCCGCCGATGACTTTAGGAAGAGTTTCCTTCCTTCTTAATTCTGCCCTCAATTTCTGATTTCGGAAACAAGGTAAGAAATTGAGGCTGTATGAAACTCAATATTTTAACTGACCTCATTGGGAATCGAGGCTTGATCGAGTGTCTAAGGAGATCTCGGCAACTGGCTATCGAAATCTCTTTGGTTCTCGTGATTACGGACCCGGACTTGTGGGAATCGTCGTCGTTTTAATGTGTAGGGAGCCAAGTCTGAGTTTTAAGCAGCGTATCCACTTTGCGAAAAAAGAAAGAACGCTCTTCTTAGATATTATGTTGGACTTGAACCAGATGCAGCGGGCCGACGATAACATTAGGAGGAAAACTGTAATTGAACGACTGGCTGAAGAAGTTCCATTGATCTTGGACAAGTACACAATACCCGATTTCGATAAGGCGAGATTTGTTGGAGATATGAAAAGCTGGCTAATCGATATAGACGAGGGGGACGTTACCAGTTGATTTTGCCGTGATGCCTCATCAATTTATGTGCGACTACGCGACTTAAAAGGCCAAGGCCCGAAAAGATACCTATTCCGGGCCTTAGCCTTTTTGAGTCTTGTTCCGATTTCGAGCTTCCGCGCATCACACTTCCCGCCACTCAACCTTCTTCCCGTCACCCCACAAATTCTCCAGATCGTAGAAGAGTCGGGCTTCGGTGTTGAAGACGTGGAGGATGGCATCGACGAAATCGACCAGCACCCAGTGTTCGCTCTCGTAACCGGGTTTTGAGAGCGCCGAGAAGTTTTTAGGGGCACCCATTTCCTCGATTTCGTCGCAGACGGTTCGCATCTGCCGGGCGCTGGTGCCGGTGGCGATGATGAGAAAATCCGTGATCGGGGAAATAGCCGACACATCCAACACGACGATATTGTTGCAGTGGGTTTGGGCGGCGAGGCGCGCGGCATCAATGGAGAATTGACGAGCCGCGTCCAGGCGTTTCTTCGTTTTTTCATCGGTCAATTGGGTCTTTACCTGCGGCTCAGCAACAGGGGAAATTTCAATGGCAATAGTACACCTCCGGGGCAAAACAGTTTCGGATCATCGGACAAGTGTACGGGGAAAGCGACCAAAAGTGTAATTGTATTTGTGTGCCCCGCTTGATAATCCTGGTCGAGGGGTAGGGGATAAGACAGAAAACTCCGTTTTGCGCCGGCCGATTACTGGATGGGTGGTGCCGCCTTCAATTGGGTAAGTCGCTGGTAGGCACGGCGATAATATCGCTCTACTTCTCGCCGATCCGATTCCGTATCCGTTTCCGGATGAGCCGCCAGAAAGCTGCTTATGGCGAAGGTTAATCCATGAAGCTGCGTGGCGGGGAGCAAGTCGATATTATTTCGGTTCAACCCACGCGGAAAGACGGCAGCGATCACCTGGTCGCTCACATAATGCCGGAGCATCAGAACTTCCCACATCGCCATCGTCTTGTTGTAATTTTCGATCGCCGAATGCAGCAGTGATTCGCGCTCGGCAGCGGCTTCGCCCGGCAGCATCATGGCTTTGAGATAATCTCGGTCGGCAATGCACAACACACGCATGGAGGTCAAGGTATCGCGATGCGAACTTGAATCGACCGACGCATGGTGCAGTTGATGCCGATCGAATTCTTTCATCGAGCTTTCGGCGGTTTTTACGACCATTTCGTAGTGATAAATCGCTTCTTTCGCGGCGCGAATATCAGAGAATGGCGTGGTTAACGAAATGCCTGCGGTGGGTAGTTCAATGCGGGCACGCGGTTCACTGTCGTTTTCAACTTTGGTAAGCTTCAGTCCGAACGCCCGCATTTCCATCTGTCGGCCGGTACCCCACTCGGCTTCGCTCCACAGCTTCATGTTAATGGCCGGACGATTGTCGATCACCAGTTCGCTTAACTGCAGGTGCTTCTGCTGCGTTGCATCCTTGATGACCTGGCAACGCTTGTAATAGTTCCAACCGATGCCGATCGGGGGTACGCCATAAGGATACGGTTCAAAGGCCTTAAGATATTGCAGCTCAGAACCATTGCACCACTCGCGATCGGGCGGCAAATTGGCGGGGCGCGGTTCACCGGTGACGAGGTTTGTGAGCAGATTGCCGTCCAGATCTAACATCGGATCCAACCGAACCCGACGCCCTGTTTCACTGAAAACCATTGGGTTCGATACCGTATAAGTGACACCCGGACCGCTTAACCACGGACGAATGGAGTCGGCGGTCAGCTTTCCGGTGACGAACCATCCGTTGCGATTCGCCTGCGCCAAAAGCGTCTGTCGTTTCGACGATTCGATTTCGGCCTTGCTCAACACACTGTCTAAGGCTGGCAAAAGGTTGGCGGGAACGGTGATCTTCTCGTCGGGGTAGCTCTCCCGAAGTACGCGCTCGGTGTAGTATTCTTTTTCCTGGCTGTTGCCGAACTTGTCGAAGAAGATATGTCCGATTTCACCGATGATGTTGATATCATTCGGGCGTTGGCTGTCGATTTTTCGGCCGTATTCGATCGCGTCCAGAATCGTCGTGTATTTATTGGGCTTGTTCGCCATCTGTACACTGACGTTGTAGGCCTTGTTCCACATCTGAAACAGATGCACCGAATCGAATTCCGGCTGCAAAAGACGGATCAGTTCGATCTTGCTGTCGAAATCATCGAGATCTTTTTCCTGCTTCTGACTTTCACTGCTCGTCCAGAGCATCATCACTAATGGCCCGCGCAAACCGCCCAGCAGGAGAGCCAGCGAGAAGCTGTTTAGATTGCTGACGGTGGACTGCGAGCCGGTGTCTTTTACGAGCGCGTGATGCTGCTTCTGAGAGACATGTTGAAGGAGAGTGGTGGCGACAAATGAAACCAGAATCACGATGGCCGTCAGCGTGCGGCCGCGAGCGCGCTGTGCAGACACCGTGGATGGCATGGCGTATTCAACCGTGGATTGATTCATGGCGCGACCTCCTTGCGCTTTAGAAATGCGTACGCCAGAATCGTAAGCGGCAGTCCAAACGCGGCAATGACTTTGAGGGATTCACCGAGCACATGCGGCGCGATCGTGACGCCGCGCTCGATGTCTTCCGTGGCGGAAAACTGGGAAATGTCAGGCAATACCTTTGAGGTGATATTCAATATGCGCGACAGACTATCCACCGCGGAACTGATGGTCTTCGTAGTGGCTGGGTCTTTCGTGCCGAACATATCTTTGGCGACCTGCGCGCCCATTCCCGGGGCATTGGTGTCCCCGATTTGTTGAGCTCCCCAGTGCCCAAGCAGAATCACTACGGAGAGCACCACCGCGATGGGCCATGACACAAACGTGCTGCAAAAGATGGAAACGATGATCACTAAAAGCGACATCAGCCACATGACCAGCAGGCTCTTGAAT
>JBBRMF010000222.1:0-8845 GCA_038230975.1 Tepidisphaerales bacterium | reverse complement strand
TCGCAGTTCCGTCGCATCCGTCAGTCCCCGCCAATCATCCTTCGTAAAATCACCCAACTGAGCCTTCTCGGCCACAAAATCGATGAAACCCTGTCGTATGTTCGTGGCATCCCTGCGTCGCTCGCGAACCTGCTGCGCGAAGCGTCCCTTGGCCGGAGTTGCTTCGGGTGCCTCCTCCGCGTGCAAATGGTGGACGCTGAGCGCCAGCAATGTTACAGCAACCGTACGCCACACAAGATGTGACCGGGTATGAATCATCGGGCTTTTCCTCCTTACATGAATGAGCCAGCGGTTTTCGACTTCGTGCGCCAGCTACGGTTGTTCGCCCGCCGCCTTGGCTTTGTAACCGGTGTAGAAGGGCTGGATGTTCCACTTCTCGACCATGTTTTTTGTCACACCATCGCGGGTCTCGCGGACCTCATTCCGGAAGGCCTTCTGCCCTGCCATCCACCACTGGATGGCAAGGTTACCTTCGTCGTTGATGATCATCGGCACTTCAGGCTCCCAGTGGTTTGTATAGGAGAACAGGCCGAGAATCTCGGCTTCGGCTCCCTTCTTTAGCGCAATCAGGTTCATGCCGGGACTGTTCTCAGTCTTCATGCCCAATATCCAGGCTTGGGCTCCCTTGCCGATCAGCGTGATGCAGGGATTGTCCTTGTCCCCGTACTCGGTGTTGAACTGCCGGGCCCACAACTGCTGGGGACCGGTGATCAGCCATCGGCTGCCCATGATATCCTCGGCGAAGACCTTCCCGCCCGTGACCGTATTGCGGTATGAGGGAAGTCGAATATCACCTCCGATGGCGCAATGCACAAATGCCACGGCGCGCTTTGACCCGTGCTCGAAGCCGAACCCCCCGGCGCCGCTCGCGCTGAGATCCATGTTCTCGAAGATCAGAGGATCTTTCGAGTCTTCCGTGATCCTGTAGAACGGCTTGGGCGCGTCCAAATGCGAAAAATACTCCCCCTTGGTCTCGACGAAGTGATTGGTCCCGATGATATGTTTTACCGTCGCGGGGATGCTGATGGTGGCATAGACCTTGTAGAACACGTTCCCGCCACCGATGAATACCGTGGCCTTGCCGGAGTCCATTGCCTTCTGGATGGCGGCGGTGTCGTCGGCGACCCCATCGCCCTTTGCGTTGTAAGGTGCGGATTTGACATTAAGGACGCTGGCATCCTCGGGATAGCGGATGTCCTCGGCACTGGCACGACTTATGGCGAGGCCGATCAGCAGGCTGGTCATAATCGCAAACGGGGAGAGGTTCCGGATCATACGAGGGTTTCCTTAATCATCTTCTGTGGCGCACGCCGTGCGGGTGTTCATCACCAGTTCAGTACAGGATCGCATCTACGGTGCTACACGATGCCCTTCACACTGTTGAGGTGATCCCCGAAGTTCGCCGCCGAATTCGGCACGACGGGGATGTCTGCGGCCGTGGACAGCGAAACAATCTGGCGACCCTGTAAACGCCGGATGTAGAACAGTTGCGAGTGTTCGCCATCGCATTTTCCTAAAGGGGGCTTATTGCAAATTCACGCCAAACCCGCATCATCCACTGTTTTCGGCCTACGGGATAGTGCCACGGCGAGCGCCAGGAATCCCGTACTTTCCGTGTCAAATCGCGGTTAGCGAACGTCGATTCAAACGATGGAAATTGAGCTTTAGCCGCAAGGATGTAACGTTGTCCGCCGAAAACAAGAAAAGTCGGCTATCAGCCCTGACTGAGTTGGTCTGGAAATAAGGCGGGGATGCCTCAAAAGAGTGAATCGTGCCGAGCTTGGAAGCTCTGGCGATTTCACATGCAGAAAGTCAACCGCCTTCCGCGCCAGACAGAGTGTGTCGGTCGGGTGAATTGCCAGATGGAGTTAAGGCTGAGGGAGAGTACGCCCACCTACATGCTCTCGGACAGACGATTCATTTGAGCGAACGGCTACGGGTGGGTTGGAGTTACAGCGGGTGCTGCCCCGAACAAATCATCCACCTTCGCCTGATAGTTCACCAACGTTCCGCTGATCACGATCTGGAATGGCCGGGGGGTTCCGTCTGGCCATAGACCGTTGTCAAACTCCTGGATGCAGTCGGCGCCGCCTTTTCGGGAGAAGCGGGGGGGGACTGGCCGCATGATGATTTTGTCGTTCGCGTCTTTGTCGCCGATCCAGAGATTGATGGCGATGTAGGAGTGATTTTGATTGGGTCTCACGATGGCCTGTGTCGTGGGTTCGCTGGTGAGGGTGAATCGCCAGCGAGGGGTGCGCGGGGAGAAATCGAGGGTGGCGTTGGAGAGGCTGAGTTCGCCACCGGAGGAGGTTAGGGTTTGCCAGGGGGCATCGGGGCCGAGGGTGGTTTGGACATCTTTGATGACCAGGGGGGCAGGCGCGGAGGTGGCTTTTAGCTTGGCAAGCCGCGCGGCGTTCTGCTTGCGGCGGGATTGAGCGGGGCTGTCGTGACAACTCAGATTGAGAAGTAGCAATAGCAGGATGAGGATGAGCAAACGGGGTGTCGGGCGGTTCACGAAAGGTTCTCCAAGGGGACCATGGCCAGTGAATCGGGTTAGAGTCATTTTCAGGATGGTGTAGCGGATTTGATGTTGAATGTCGTAGGGTCTGATTTAGAACTTGGGAAAAAATGGTGCATGGGCGTCTCGCCCGTGCTTTTTTCGGACGAAAGCGCGGGCGAGACGCCCACGCCACCTAAAGAATTCTCAAGCTCGTTGGCGGACGGAATGATTTTCCCGTTGGGAGCGATTCCGTCCGTTAAAGCGGACCCTACGAAAAACGCTACGGCATATCGATCGTCGCCATGGTATACGGTTTCGATGCTTCAGAACACGCGGCATGGCAAGCAACGGATGGTGTTGGGACCGAATCAATTTGACCGGCCCGAAGGTCTTGACTTCGTCCGAAAATATGCAAACTATCCCTCCCCGTTTTGAGAATCGACGAATCAAGTGGATTTGTCGATAAAGTAAGTAGAAACGGCACAGACGGTGCGAATGGTAAAATCGGAGGTTTAGGGCAAACGTTCGCAGTTGAGCGGAATTTCACAGAAATGTGTTGGCAGATCGTTTGCGAGACGTTAGCCTAAGTGACCCGTAAGTTGGTTAAGGTTGCCTGGAAACTGTGGGTGAGTCGCAGTATTTGGCGCTTTTTTGAACCGGGCCATGAACTATGATGGCGGCCTATGATTGTGGTAGCAAAATGAATCGATGCACGGCTGAAAAATCGCCACCGGAAATTTGAACCCAGCGGGATTATCGGAGTCGAGGAATACAGTTGTTCGCGGGATTCGACGAGAGTCGATGTTTTTATGGATTACTCGGATTTCATCAATCGTTCCAATGCGGATTATATCGAACGTCTTTACCAGCAGTATCAAACTGATCCGCGGTCAGTAGAGGCACACTGGCAGGCATTTTTTGCCGGGTTTGAAGCGGGGGGTGGCAAGTCGATTTCGACGCCCGTTCAGAGCGCCCTGCCGGCCGGCACGGAACCTCCCGGTGGGCTCGCGGTTGAAAGTGCCGACCTGGTTCACTCGTACCGCGAACTTGGCCATCTGGTGGCCAATCTCGATCCGCTCGGCACGAACCGAACGACTCACCCGCTGCTTGAACTGTCTGAATTTCGGCTGACGCTGAACGATCTTGATCGCTCCTGCGGCAACGGTGCGTTTCTGGGTCCGGTGGATGGAACCGTTCGCGACCTGCTCGCCAAACTCCGGCAGACCTACTGCGGCACGATCGGTGTGCAGTACATGGAGATTCCCGATAAACATCAACGGGAGTGGCTTCAGGAACGCATGGAGCCCATCCTCAACACGCCAAAGTTCTCCAATAAAGAATCTCAAGATTTGATGTTTCAACTGGTGGCGGTGCAAGGCTTCGAAGAATTTTTGCATCAGAAATATGTCGGGGCCAAGCGATTCAGTGTCGAGGGCGGTGAGACCCTTATCCCGTTGCTCAACACGCTGGTCGAAGAAGGTTCATGCCTGGAAGTCGATGAGTTTGTTATCGGCATGGCGCATCGCGGTCGGCTGAATACCCTGGCCCATGTGCTGAACAAGCCATATGAAACGATCCTGAGTGAATTTGAAGGTACGCTTCTTCCCACGGAAAACGAAGGGGATGGCGACGTCAAATACCACATGGGGTACTCGCAGGACCGCATGGTTGGTGGGCGCAAGGTTCACGTTGCGCTGAGCTTTAACCCGAGCCATCTGGAATTGGTCAACCCGGTGGTTGAAGGGATTGTCCGCGCGAAGCAGTATTACCTCGGTGACAATCAGCGAACGAAAGTCGTCCCCATTCTGATCCATGGGGACGCGGCGTTTACCGGGCAAGGCATCGTGCTGGAAACGCTGGCCCTTTCAGAAATGCCCTACTGGCGCACCGGCGGCACGATTCACGTCATCATCAACAACCAGATCGGTTTCACGACGATGCCGAAACAGGGCCGGTTTACCACCTATCCCACGGACGTTGCCAAGACGATTCAGGCACCGATCTTCCATGTAAATGCGGATGATCCGCAAGCGGTGGTCTGGGCGGCGAAGATGGCGATGGCGTTCCGGCAGCACTTCCACTGCGATGTGATGATCGACCTGATGTGCTATCGGCGCCAGGGCCACAACGAAACCGATGAGCCATCATTCACGCAACCGCTGATGTACAAGCAGATTTCCGGGCACACGCGCATTCGGGAATTGTACAGCGAGAAATTGCTCGCCGAAGGAAAACTGACTGCCGAGGAATTTGAAGGGATGAAGGTGAAGGTGAATGATCGCCTGATCAAAGCCCAAGCCTTGGCCAAGGAAAATCGTCCGCGTGAGAACTTCCGCGCGTTCGGTGGCACATGGCACGGTTATTCTCGCGCGGGGAATGACTGGTCGGCGAAAACGGCCGTTCCGATCGACATGCTGAAGAAGATCGGTGAAGGGCTCTCGAAGCTTCCCGCCGATTTCACACCGTTGCCCAAGCTCGGGCGTATTTTGGCTGAGCGGGCCGACGCGTATCGGGGCAACAAATCGCTCGATTGGGCCGCCGCCGAGGCGTTGGCACTTGGCACGCTTCTGACGGAAGGCACGCCGATTCGTTTCGTCGGCCAGGATGTTCAGCGCGGCACTTTCAGCCATCGACATGCCAGCATTCACGATTTCAACACCGGGGCAAAGTATTACCCGCTGGCGAATCTGTCTGAAAGCACCGGGCTGAAATCCTCGGACTTCATCATCGTCAACACGATGCTATCCGAGCTGGCGGTGCTGGGGTTTGAATACGGATTCAGTTCTGCCGACCCGCGAAATCTCGTGATATGGGAAGCGCAGTTTGGTGACTTCGTCAACGGGGCTCAGCCGATCATCGATCAGTTCATCGCCGGGGCCGAAAGCAAATGGCAAAAGTTCTGTGGCCTGGTCATGCTCCTTCCGCACGGGTATGAAGGCCAGGGCCCTGAACATTCCAACGCCTATATCGAGCGATTTCTTTCGCTCTGTGCCGAGAACAACATGCAGGTGGTTATTCCCAGCCTTCCGAGCCAGTATTTCCATCTGCTGCGCAGACAGATGAAGCGCAATTTCCGAAAACCGCTCATCGCCATGATGCCCAAGTCGATCCTGCGAATGGAAGGCTCTTCGTTGCAGGAGTTGTCTGAAGGAACATTCCAGACGGTGATTGATGATCCGGCCACCCCCCCGCGTGAGCGCGTGCGGCGATTGCTGATGTGCAGCGGCAAGGTCTTCTTCAGCCTCGACGGTGCCCGCAAGAAGCACCAGGTGGCGGACACGGCGATCGTCCGCGTGGAGCAGTTATACCCGTTCCCCAAGGCTGAGATTCAAGCCATCCTCAAGAAGTATCCCAATGCCCAGGAGATTATCTGGGTGCAGGAAGAACCGCGCAATCGCGGGGCGTGGACGTTTATGCAGGATCGGTTGCAAACCATGATCCCCGAAGCGGCCGTGCTGAAATACGTGGGTCGTGAAGCGGCCTCCAGCCCGGCCACGGGTTCGTACAAGCTGCACGAGATCGAAGTCGAGGAGATTCTCACAGCCGCGCTGGATCTGCATGCGGCCAAAACGGTCGGTGGGAACGGCGCAGTGGCAAAACCCGAAGTTGTCGCGGCGACTAAGCCGTGATTCGGTGCCGTTCCGATCGAGTACTTTCAGATTCGTTCTTCAATGCCGAGTTGTCCAGCGGCAACACGGAGCGATGTGGACTCCGTCTTCTTCCGATCGATGCAATCCGTGTTCGCCAATTCCAAAGATGTGCCTTCGATCGATATTCACTAAGTTAGATGCACTAGACCTACAGACTCATCATTTAGTCTTCTCCGTCTGACTCCGCGCGCTCCGCGTCTCTGGGTTGCATTTTGACATGCCGGCAAAGATGGGCACACCCGCGTTATCGTGGACAGCGAGCTACGGCAAAGATCGCTATCGCAACCGATGAATTTGCATCGTCAAACTTCTCAAGATAAAAAGGCAAGTGCCTCGTCCGGCCACCGATGTGCTTTCACAGTCGGTGGCCGGAAATGGATTAGAGCATCAACCGACCAAAGCACGCGAGCGTGAACGACGGCGTCCGGCGAAAACCGCGCCGACGAGCAACACGGAGAGCGAAGCAGGTTCGGGAGTGGCCACCGCGACGGAGTTGAACACGGTGTAACCGAAGTGACCCGGCAGGTTGCTGACGACGTTGACATCGAACTGAACGTCAATGACGCCGGTTGCGCCGGGGACGACAGAGCCGCCTGCGAACGTCAGGATGACCGAACCATCCAGTTGCGGTACTGCGGAGACGGTGGTGAACGGCGTGGTGAAACCACCGTCAGCCGGAAAGAGTGGAAGCACATTGGACAACACAGAGTTGGCATCGGGCGCGATCTGCACGGAATATGCATCCCACGAGCTGCCGGTGTTGTTCTTGATCCGCTGAAGGATTTCCACGGTCGGATCGCTGGTGATCATACCCGTGAGAGAGAATGAATCCGTGGCGAGGCTGTTCTGGGTGATGGTTGGATAAACTTTCAGGAAGCTGGAATCATTGGCTGTGATGGCGGCATCCGAGCGGTCATAACCCCATGCAAACGCATAATTGTTGGTGGAATCTCTGGCCGGCGTGGCAAGCCATTCCTTCGTGTGACCATCTGCCTGGTTAATGACAAACCCGGCTTCCGCGTGGAATGCCGCGAAGGACATCGCCGCCATCAATCCTAGTTGCGTGATTTTTCTCATGACTCATCTCCCGGATCATTTCAACTGTTAGCTTAACGAGGTGGACACCTTCGACGTGGGGCGGAGAATAGTGACCTCCCATTTTCGTTACAACTGCAAATATCGGTATTAACGGAGGATTCGCATGGCGTTGCGCGAACGCAAATTACCGGCGTTCCAAAAGAAGTTATTCAAATCGAACGCACATCAAATCCATATAAAACGACTGTGGATCGAGAAGCGATCCATACGCCCACTGGGGTTACACCGAACAGTCGGCCAGGTGCGATCGCTTGGGTTTGTCTCTGCTTCGTCCTCGTCGTATAAGCGAACACTTCATTCGACACAGCGGTAAGGATCACTATGAATTCATTCGTCCATCTGCACGTTCACACGCACTACTCATTGCTGGACGGGGCCTGTCGTATTTCTGATCTGGTGAGTCGGGTGAAGGCACTCGGGATGGATTCGATTGCGATCACGGACCATGGGTGCATGTTTGGGGTGATCGAATTTTTCAACGAATGTAAGAAGCAGGGCGTCAAGCCCATTCTGGGGATGGAAGCTTACATGGCTCCCGGTGACCGAAGGGATAAATCAACTTCGCACAGCGAATCCGCCTATCACCTGTTGCTGTTGTCGGAAAACCTCGAAGGTTACAACAATCTCAAAAAGCTGAGCAGCCTCGCGTACAAGGAGGGGTTTTATTACAAGCCGCGAATTGATAAGGAAATTTTGCGCGAGTACAGCAAAGGGTTGATCGCCACGAGCGCGTGCCTGGGCGGTGAAGTGGCATCGGCATTCATGAAGCGCGACATGAAAGCGGCCAAGGCGGTGGCGGAAACGTATCTGGATATTTTCGGACCCGAACGATTTTACATCGAAGTGCAGAAACACATCCCGGAACAGGATGCGGTGAATCCGGAGCTGGCGGAGTTGGCAAAGAAGGTTGGCGCAGGCCTCGTGGGAACGAATGACGTTCATTTTCTAAATAAAGAAGACCACTTCGCGCACGATGTGCTTTGCTGCATCAGCATGGGCCGGATGGTGTCTGACGAAAATCGGCTTAAGTACCCGACACAGCTGTACCTGAAAAGCCCCGATGAGATGGCCGAAGCGATGGGTGGCTTCCACGAAGCGATGGATAACACGGTCCGCATTGCGAACATGTGCAATCTTGAATTGGATTTCTCGAAGCGATATGCGCCGGTTTACAAAGTGCCGAAAGAGAAATTGAAAGGTGGCATGGGCGTCTCGCCCGTGCTTTCCGATGGCTCCACCAACAAACAAGAGGTCGTAGGGTCTGCTTTAGCGGACGGAATCGTGACGAAAGGAAAGCCTATAGAAACCGGAGAAGGTCCGTCCGCTAAAGCGGACCCTACGAATATAGAAGCCAAAGCGGACGATGAACTCTACATCACGCAGCTTTGCGAAGAGGGTTTAGTGTGGCGATACGGCACGACCGAGGTTTCGGCGGATATTCGCCAGCGATTGGAATATGAACTCTCCGTCATCATCAAAAAGAATTTCTGCTCCTATTTCCTGATCGTCTGGGACTTCTGCAACTACGCGCGCGACAACGGCATTCCTGTCGGGGCCAGAGGTTCGGGCGTTGGCACGATGGTCGGATATCTGCTTG
>JBBRMF010000221.1:0-8845 GCA_038230975.1 Tepidisphaerales bacterium | reverse complement strand
TGGCGGCCCGGCCGGCGCGGCGATTGGGGAAGGCACGATTGACTGGAAGCCGCTTATCGAAGCTTACGAAAACGTCGGTGGCACGGAGTGGTACATCGTCGAACACGAAACCGGCAAAGTGCCGTTGGAGAGCATCAAAGTTTGCCTGGATAATTTCCGAAAAATCGCTCGATAGCGTTCTCTAAACTGAAAACAAATTCGCGGTAGAGCTTGGTGTTAGCAAGCGGAGTTTCAGGCAGTAAGGTGAACCTTCTCGCAGCCACTCATACAATATTTCGGAAACCATGCAAAATTGAGCATATTACACTTGACCGTTACGTTGTGCGGGATTAGTATAACAATTTATTATAGCATCCTGAATTTGATTAGGGTGTTTGATGCACAAGTTCGACATAATGTGTGTCGGATTGTATCGATTGCGGGTGTCCGTGGACGGAGGATTTGTATGTTGAACCGAGTTCTGCACAGCGGTGTCGTTATTTTGGGAGTCGTGGGTTGTTGCTTTATGGCTGCAATCGCGAAGGCTGATTCGCTTACCTTCGTGTCTAATTCGCCCACGAATTTTGCCTACGACAGTTCGACTCAC
The DNA here is from genome assembly GCA_038230975.1 of Tepidisphaerales bacterium. Taxonomy (GTDB): domain Bacteria; phylum Planctomycetota; class Phycisphaerae; order Tepidisphaerales; family Tepidisphaeraceae; genus JANXVV01. The sequence goes on along the minus strand of JBBRMF010000221.1, from coordinate 8,259 downwards.
GCGGTTGGCGCGCCGGGCTTTGCTCCGGGATTTGGTTCCAGTAGTTGGGCAGCTCCGGGAGTCCCAACGACCAAGATTTATTTCAGTCCGACGACGCTCTTCAGCAACCTGACTAGTGCGTTGACACTGGGCGACATTGCCAGCATCTCATACTTCACGGACAATGGCGGAGTTTCCCATATCGTCAATCAGACTGATTGGTACCTTCAGATTTATACTACAAACCTCCTGAACGATAACTCCCACTTCTACGATCATCGCGTCACCACCGAACCTTATTTCGCCAAGAATTTGAGCGATGGCCTTGGGTTCAACAAGTTTACTTCGGCAGCGGGCCCCACCAACGAGCTTCGCTTCTTTGATGCGATCGGTGGGTACTTTGGCTCTTACACCGATGGCTCCCTTCAGGACATTCAGGTTCCATTGGGAAACCAATACATAAAGCTGTTCTCGTTGGGAATCGGCAGTGCCAGTGCCACCGGCTTCACGGGGAAACTGGATGGTCTGACGGTTACCTTAAAGAATGGCAACGTCGGAACCGTTAACTTCGAAGGACCCACGGTTGCACCGCTTCCATCCACGGCATGGATGGGCATGAGCTTGTTCGGTCTTTTGGGCATGGCTTACGGAGCGCGACGATTGGGTGGACACGGATTCAGTTCGTTTTTCGGATCCCGCCTTCACCAGACGTCCTTGACCTGAATTAGCGGACGACCGCGAGATTCGCGAATAAACGCAAGAACCCCAAGAGGCCGCTCTTGGGGTTTTTGCGTTTGCGGACCTCAAGAGGGTGCTAAAGCAGACTCTACAGAGACAAAAGCAAATCCGCAAAATAGCCGATGAGAGATGATCAGACCTTTTTGGTCATTTTGGAGCATGCCTCATGGATTTCACAAGCCTCATGTTCTCGATGCTGTTCGGTACGATCGGCATGGGCTACATGATGTACGGCAAAAAGGCTGGGGAATTTATCCCTGTCGGCATCGGCTTAGGATTGATGATTTTTCCTTATTTTATCTCCAATTTAGTGATTTTATTTGTAGTTTGCTCGGGACTTATCGCAGTGCCATTTGTACTGCGAAGTGCATGAGGCTGCCGATGAGGAAGTCAGGCTGCCAGCATGTCATTGATTCGATCTGTTTGCGTAATCGATTTTCCTGAGTCTTGGAATTGACGGAAAAAGAGTTAATATGAAGCTCTAAGGCGATCTTTTCCGCGTAGCCGACGTACTTCATCTGCGGATATCACAGCGGCTGAATCGCGGTTAGACCTGCGGGAAGCAGTAATTTATGACGAATATCGGTCAATCTCACGGGAACGTCACGGCGGATCGATTTGTGTTGATCCGAATTGAAGGAATGCATTGCCATAAGTGCGAGCAATCGATTAAGAAGACGCTTCAACGGATGCCTGGCGTGCATGAGGTGGAAGTGGATTTCGCCAGCGGTCAGGCGTCGGTGCTGTTTGATCCTGGCGCGATCAATATTGGGCAGCTCATTGAGGCTGTCAAAGAAACGGGTTACAAGCCGACCGGCTTCACGCAAAGCAACGCTGACTCACCCACCGTCTCCTGATGCCTGAACCCGATCCCATCCTGAACCGCCCGGCGTCCGAGCGACTTCGAGAATATAAATATCGCTTCGCCCAATCCACTGTCTTTGGATTGCCGGTCATCGCGTTACATTACTTCGGCCCCTCTTTGGGTGGGCCGGAGGCAGGGCGGTGGATCGGCATGCTTCAACTGCTGCTGGCGGGATGGGTGATGTATGTCGGGGTGATTGGCATGGTGGTCGAGGGCATTCTTCGGCGGAAAGCTACGATTGATGCGCTGGTGGGATGCGTGGCTGTGCTGGCGTATTCAGTGTGTGCCGTTGCGGTCATTCGACTTTTTATCACCGGGCGCACGTCGGCGATCCAGGATTCATTTCATGCAGCGGTGCTGATAGCCATCGGATGGTCTGCGATCCAGTGGTTTAGATGTGCTCGAATGCAAGCGGTTTGAAAACAGGGTGGCATGGACGTCTCGCCCGTGCTTTCGTGAGCAAAAAAGAAAATGCACGGGCCAGACGCCCATGCCACTTACTTTGTAATAACTTCAGATTCGGGAACTGCTTTTTTGAGCTTGTCGATTGCGCGGGCCGACAAGTCACTTCCAATGGCCTGTACGCGGCGCAAGCCTGGATATTTCGCGAGTTGTCCTAATCCTGCATCGCTCAATCTCGTTCGAACGAAGATGAGGTTGAAAGGGGCCTTGCCTGAAAACTCGTCAATTTTTTGAATTCCTTCAGGCTTCAGGGTTCCATCGGGTTTGAGATCCATGGGAGCGATGGCCATCTCCGCCACGTCACCCCCAGAACCGCCTGCTTCGGAACCTTTTTTACAACCAGATAACGCAAAGGCCGCACACCCGATCAATACGAAACTCGCAAGCATCAACAAACTACGAAATGCGGCCATCTGCGTTTCTCCAATTCAGGATACGGACATATTCACGAGAGTAAGTGCTGGGAAGCTAGAGCGTTCTTCGTAGGGTCCGCGTTAGCGGACCCTACGGAAGACAAAATAAGATCCGCTACACTCAACTGAAAATGATTCTAGTTTTCCTTGGCGACGAGCGTGTGATTGGTATTGCCGTCATAACCACCGAAATTTTTTCCGCTTTTTCCATCAGGACTTGGCATGCACCAAAGAGCATTCAAACCGTTTCGATTGAGCGTGGTCAAAAACTTGTCCTTTGAATAGACCTCGGCATGACCGTCCAGGAATCCCATGCTGGTTCCCTTACCCGGGTGACGAACTGTAATGTCTTCCGTGGGATAGTTTGCCGCGTCCCAAGCAGCGCCGTTCGCGGAGGTAGCACCGACTTCCCAGTACATCGCAGCGTCGGCGGCTTTGAAATTACCCAGTTTCCGAGCGGGGGTATCTTTTCCGGGGAAGGCTGGCGTCGGACCCGTATCTCCACCCATCGAACCGTTTGCACAGTAGGTGGTCATGATCGTGTACCATTGTTTTGGCCACGGTCCAGAGTCCTCGGGGCAGCGAAAGAGGTCAACTTTGCCACCGGCATATTCCCAGAGTTGTCCTGTCTTCAGATCTTCCAACGCGAAGAACCCGCGCTTCCCACAAATTGCGCCATCATAAGCCCAGTTCGCAGTCGCACGACCTGCGGGCAAGTTCGGATTACGACCGCTCCAATTCGGCCCATCCGCCCAACCCGTGTAAGGCAAAACGCCTTTCCAGTCATTCGAGTACATAATTGTCATGGTCATGATCTGGCGCATGTTCGAAAGACACTTGACCATGTTTGCCTGTTTTCGAGCTTTTCCCAAAGCAGGCAATAGAATGCTGATCAGCAACGCAATAATGCCGATGACCACCAGCAATTCGACCAACGTAAATCCATGACTCCGACGACGGGTATTTCCGCTCATGCTGACCTCGTTTTAGATTCCAAGAAATGGCTGCGAACAGATCGTATCAGATCCGCGCATCAATTGCAGCATAATTCTCAACATCTCTACCAGATTTATTTCGCAGTGGCAATGTTCAATTGAGCCTGCTTACAATTTATCTGAGATTCTTTCAATTCTATACAATGTCCAGCCGGGAATTATCGCGCGTACTCCACACTCCGCACTTCCCGGATCAACGTCACTTTGATCTCACCCGGATAGGTCATGTCCGACTCAATCTTCTTGGCGATATCCCGGGCGATTTTCATGCTGACTTTGTCATCCACCTTGTGGGCGTCGACAATGACCCGCACCTCACGACCGGCCTGGATGGCGTAGGCTTGGCGGACTCCTTCAAAATTCTTCGCCAACTCTTCCAGATCCTGCAGACGTTTCACATAGCGCTCGAGGCTTTCGCGACGGGCACCCGGTCTACTGGCGCTGATGGCGTCGGCGGCCATGACGATCATTGTGTACGGGGTTGTCGGGGGCACATCACCGTGATGCCCGGCGGCGGCATTCAGGACGGCTTCCGGTTCGTTGAAACGCTTGAGGAACTCCATGCCGATTTGGGGATGGCCACCTTCCTGTTCGTGATCCATCGCTTTGCCGATGTCGTGCAGCAGCCCGCAACGACGGGCGAGTTGACCGTCCAACCCGAGTTCGTCGGCGATAATCTGAGAAAGATACGCCACTTCCATGGAGTGCTTGAGCACGTTTTGTCCGTAGCTGGTGCGGTATCCCAGCCGGCCGAGCATCGGAATGATGGCTTTGGCGATGTTCGGGAGGTTCGCCTCCTGCACGGCTTCTTTACCGATGCGGATCAGTTCTTCGTCCATTTCCTTGGTGACTTGCGCGAAGACTTCCTCGATGCGTGCCGGGTGAATACGGCCATCCTGCACGAGTCGTTCGAGCGACATGCGGGCGATTTCACGCCGCACGGGATCGAAGCAACTCACAACCACCACACCGGGCGTATCATCGATGATGACATCCACGCCGGTTGTTTTCTCGAAGCTGCGGATATTGCGGCCTTCGCGCCCAATGACGCGGCCTTTCATGTCATCCGTCGGAATCTGCACCGTGCTGACCGTATGATCACTGGTCTGCTCCGAGGCATACCGCTGGATCGCCTGAAGAATGATCTGCCGGGCCTTATCCTTGCCTTCTTCCTGCGCTTGTTCGGTAATGCGGAGAATCAGTTCCCCGGCTTCGTGCTTGCACTCGTCTTCGATCCGGCGAAGCATGATTTCCTTCGCCTGCTCGACACTTAACCCGCTGATCTGCAGTAGTTTATCTCGTTGCTCGGCCAGGATCTTGGACACTTGATCGTCTTTGGCGGTGACCGCCAGGTCACGCTTGGCAACGCGGCTTTCCAGATCCTCCAGATGCCGTTCTTTGGTGGTCAGGGTATCGAGCTTTTTGTCGAGAATATCTTCCCGCTTGGTCAGACGCAGGTCGAGGGCTTTGAGTTCATTGCGGGATCCTTCGGTTTCTTTTTCGAATTGCTTGCGGGCTTCCATCTGGTCGCCGCGCGCTTTGAGTTCGATCTCTTTAGCTTTATTGCCTGCTTCCAGCTTGGCAGTGTTCAATAAGACTTCAGCCTGAACCTTGGCGAGGGTGATGATTTTTCGCCCGGAGACGGTCAGGAAGGCGTAGATCCCGATCGCTCCGGCGATCAGGCCAATGAGTAATCCAATGGTGAAAGGCATACTTATTTCTCCCGCGGATGAAACAAATAACGCCCTGGATGTGACGGACACGAACATGGCATATCGAAAGCGCAGCGCAAGCAAGAATGGTTAGAAACGGTCATTCTTGCGCGTTTTGCGAGGGCAACGATACGCTTCGGTGGAGACCGGGATCGGTTGCAATTTGCCAAACCGATGGGTCGGTGGAGCGCGCGGGGTTGTGGGAGTGAAGAAGACCGACAGAAGCCGATTCATCACTTCAAACCACCGGGTCGGCAGGGAATATTGCTCCAGGATCGAACCTAGCTTCGAACCGCGCCGTGATCGACGTAAAACGCCGGTCAACAGCACTCCCAAGAGCAGGAGAACCCACCCCAAAAGGGCCGGCTCCACTACCTGTGCGACAGAAACTCCGAAGAAAACCACACTCATGTCGAACTCCCGTGCGAACCGGGCTACGTCGATCCGAGCATTAAAACGCTCGGCAAACGTAACTTGGCCGCGGGCGAGATGTTGCGTCAATCCAATAGGGCTCTGGCCAAACGGGCCTGTCGGGCAATCGTCCCTCCGCTCGGGGCGATCAACCCTGATCCGGGAAGGGAATAAGGGCATGGAATAACATTCCAGGAACTCTCCCAATCCGTGACCACTAACTCCTTCATCGTACGGCTTGACGGGAACGTTTGCAAGGTATGAAGATTTGGGTCAATCTTGCGCAACAAGCCCGCGCCATCGCACTCGGATTTCGGATAAGCACAAAATGGGACGGCGGCGCGGTCGCGCGCCAGATGCGAGCTTTTCGGGCAAGTGCCGTCGCTTGCCACGCTTGGTAAAGTGGATATACTTTTCCACGCCAGAATCACAGATTGACGGCAGCGTAGCTCAGTTGGTAGAGCGCGGGATTCATAAGCCCAAGGTCACAGGTTCGATTCCTGTCGCTGCTATTTCACCACCGCCCCGCATTCGCGGGGCGTTTTTGTTTGTAAACACCTATTCTCACTTGACTTCAGAAGCCAACACCGCTCCCGTGCCGTCACATCCAAAACCTCTTCAATAAGGCGAAATGGGTGAGAAAGTTGGCGGAACTGGGTGTGACGAAAACGCAGTTACCGTGGCAACCTTCAGACGTCTCGGCGCAAGGGTCGAAGCCAAGGTCGACGCAAGTAACTCAAATTATTAAGCTCAATGGCAAACTTCCCCGCGTCGTCTGGCACCCCAGCGGTCGGCAATTCTCCAGCAGGATCGGATTCAAGCAATACAAGCGGAAAGCGATCCGCATCGCCACCGACTGGGATTGGACCGTGCAATTCTTCAACGAGAGTCGCCCAGGCGAGAAACCCTACTGGTTGGGCGAGCCAAGATGCGGTTACATCAGCTACAAACAGGATTTGAACCACGTCGTAAAGTTCATCGCCAGCGACATACCGCTCTCACGCGTCATGCGGTCGGACTTCGAGCGTTTCGTCAACGGTTGGATGGCACTGCCCAAAGTCATCTCGATCCGAACTGCGGTCAACTATTGCACGACGCTCAAGTGAATGATCGACTGGCTGGCCGACGAAGAGGCGGTGGACTTCGTAAAACGCAGGGGCACCGAGACAGCAAACTGGCAGATTCTGTTGTGCACTTCTTCTATGCCAATCCTTCACAAACTCTGGCAACATGGACGAGAAGTGCTTCTTTTGCCGCTTCAAAATTTGTGAACCAATCCGTCGACCAGATTCGATACAGTTTCCACCCCCGGTCTCTCAAGACCTGTTCTCGCAAACGATCTCGATCTCGTGCGGCCTTGGAAGAATGATAGCTTGCGCCGTCACATTCAATTCCCAATATAAACCTCCCCGGATTCTTTGGATCGCGGACTGCTAAGTCGATGAAATATCCGGCGACGCCCACCTGAATTTCGACTTGATATCCATCCTGTTTGAGCACGTTCATCACGTACTCTTCGAACGGTGAATCGGTGGTCCGGGTCGTCAGCATTCCCGGATCAATCAACATTCCGGACTCCGCGTATTTTAGGAAATAGTGAAAGTGCTGTACGCCAGGTTTCTTGCCGGCAATCTGGATTTGGTCGCTCCGCATGGATGCAAACACCTCCATTCGGCACTTCGCGCGGGTGATTAACACGTTAAACCGCCGTTCACCACCATCCATATTGAGTGGCCCAAAGCGCTGGGCCGGGGTTCCTCCGACAGTGTTGGGACCATATGTATATGAAATGAGAATCACGTCCCGCTCATCCCCTTGAATATTCTCAAGGTTCCGGATGAAGAGTGGCTCGCTCAAATTGTCATACAGCGATTGAATAGATCGTTCAATATTCACGTCGTTCGCCACGCGTGCATCGAGAATCTCTTGAATGCAATCCTGTTGCGCAAGATTTAATGCGACTACCCCAATTGATAAGCGTTCGTGAACGGGTTTGCCTACTTCTTCTCGCGCGATTTGCACGAGGCGATCGACTATCGCCTCAGCTTCTTTGCTGTTGACGACACGGCCTGTGGTGGTGCTTCCATTTGAAAGATAGGTATGGCGAATGCCCAATGTCGGACTTTTATCGAATGAACTGGGGAATAAAACCAGCTTGTCGCCATACGAAAAGCGATTGGCCGGAGCAATGAGAGATTGATGCCTGCTCCGGTAGTGCCAGCAAAGCCAACTTTCACGCAGGCAGTTCTTGGTACTCCGGGGGAGGGAAGGGTGGAGGTCTTTTTCGATAAATATTGAGTAGTTCAGCGATTTCCCCCCACCCCAACCCCAACCCTCCCCCGGAGTACCGGGAGAGGGAGAAATCCGGTTCGCCGGAACTGTCACGCACCCTGCTCGCTCCGATTGCACAAACTGTTCTTGCGGATGATCACTGCGGGGCGAATCATCCGCTCGGCATGATTGTTGTCCGGCGGAACGCCGGCGGTGATCTGGGTATTCAGATGCGAACAGAGAATCTCTTTCACCTGCCAGATCGTCACGCCCAGCCCGTAATGAAACCAGCTTCCCAGCGTCGCGTTGGGCATCGCGTCGGGCACCACCGGTTCAACGTGCTTTTTACAGCTCGGACAATAATCGCGGTGAATTGTAGGTTCGGTGACGACCGGGGTGATCTGTTTGGGAAT
>JBBRMF010000220.1:0-8854 GCA_038230975.1 Tepidisphaerales bacterium | reverse complement strand
GTCAGGACCTTTGAAGTTCGTGGCGTTGATATTGCCATCGAAGATCGAGTTGGCGTTGGCATCGATGAACCGATTGTTCAAGGAAACGAGATCCAGAACCTGTAGGTTACCGACAAGGCCATCGAACTGGAGCTTCACATCACCGGTGGCGGCGTCGTAGGCGAAGTGAAGCGGGATGCCGTTACCGATCGTGCCGATCGTGGCAGACGGGGAAGCCGTGTGACCCGCCAATGACGCGGTCGCGACTGAGGCGGTGGCAACTGAAGGGTTGGCACCGTCGTAAGGGCCCGTTCGGTAGGTACCGGCCGAGACGATGGCAGTCAGATCGTTCTGATCGACCTTGGCATCACCGTTGAAGTCACCATCGGACCACTGGTGAATGGCCTGGCCGTCACGGTAGAAGCCGCGTGAAACGATCTGCGACAGATCGTTCTGATCGACTTTGCCGCGGAACGCGGTGTCACCTGGCTGCAGGTGACCACCGAGGGTTTGGCGGATCAGTGCGAAATCACCCGGGGTGGTGATCGTGATCGTGGGGTTTGCGGCTGTGCCGGTGACCGTGTACTTGCCGTGGGTGATCGTGGTTGTGCCATCGATCAGACCGACGTCAAACAGGTTGATGGACTTCTGAGCTTGTGAGTTGCTGACCGAACCATCGGCGGCGATGGTGGCCCCGACCTGCGTGCTCAGATCGGTCTTGCTGGCCTTCACGAATTTGTCGACGATCGCCGCATCATTACGGCTGACGCGACCGTCATGGTTGATGTCGAACTTGTTGTAGGCGTTAGTAACGCTCGTGGCATCCAGGGGGTTGACGGCGGCTTCGGTCTTCTGTTGAAGCGTGGCGTTGGTGTCCAGGTAATCCAACGCATCGTTCTTACGCGAGACGCCATTACGGATCGCGTCACCCAAGGTGGCAGAGTTCGTGTTGGCACCGCCAAAGGTCAGGTTGTCGTTCGCGGTGCTGTCGGAGAGAGTGGCGACTTTCGCCAGTTGGTAGAGGCTCTTCCCATCGAAATTGCCAGTGCCGGCGATGTCACCCAGAACGATCAGGTCGCCCTTGGTGCCGGAGATGCTTGCGGTGCCGCTGGAGAGGGTGGCAACGTAATTGACGGGGGTGTTGTTGGGGAGACCGGCGGCATTACCGGCATAGGTCGCGTTCGTGCCTGCACCCAATAATTCCAAGGCGATGGAAGCAGCCAAGGCATTTTTCAACGAAGCCAGATCGCGGGTGCCGATTTGGCTGAAGTTACCGAGCAGGTAGTTGCCGGTACCACCGCCGTTGTCGGTGATCCCGATGGCGTTGGTGCCGGTCGCAATGTTGCCGGCGTACTTGGCAGAGGTGCCAGCAGTGATGGAGGTCGGGGAGGCTCCATTGCCGACATTGAAATTCTTGGTCAGGAACGAATTGCCCAGGAACGTGGCGCTGTTTGAAGCGTTGTACCCAGCATTGGCCGAAGTCGTGTTGATACCGTCGAAAGTTTTGCTCTTCAGGAGCAATTCTTCCGGGATAAAGCCATTGGTCAACAACGCATCGGCGGGACCGAAGACGTTGGCGGAGGTCGTCGCGGAATAATTACGCGAGCTGATCAGAATGTTGCTGCGGAAGGCCTTCACGTCACCGAGCGAGTCACCAAGAATGTTGGCACCATTGGTGTTGCCGTACTGGGCGTCAGGGGCCTTCACTGTGATATACGTTTCGTTCTGCCAAATGGAGTAGGTGCCATCGACGATGGTCTGTGCATTGGCGCGAACGTAACCGGAGGAACCATCGACGCTGTCGCTGTAATCAAGGCCGCGAAGTGGAGCGGAACCACCCTGGGTCGAGCTCAAGGCATCTGAAAGACCGAGGGTACCGACGGCCAGACGATTGTTCTGAACTGTGGTGCGAAGTAAACCACCACCGGTCTTGTTGGAGAACTTGATGCCTGAACCGATGGTATTTTCAGCGGAAATCGTGCCTGTAGCGCCGTCATTCAGACCGACAGCGAACGACACATCGACACCGGTGTTGCTGGCGGCAACGTTACGCGTTCCGGAGTTCACATCGCGACTGGTGAAGTTGAAGCCCGCTCCGTTTGAGAAACGTGACGAAGTCTGAAGCCATTGAGCATCCGTGCGATTCAGTTTATCGAGGCCCGTGCCGGGGTTGGCAACGAAAAGCGTCGCAGTGGCGGCGACTTTGTTATTTTCAAGGTTGTCCGTACCTGCGGTGTTCCAAATGCCGGCTCCGGCAGTGGCGCCACCGGCCAAAGTGCCCGCCGAGATATTCAACACACTTGAGCTGACAAGCTCCACATGCCCACCGGCAACACCGAGACCGGAAAGGTTTGTGGCCGAGGGAGCGGTAAGCGCCTGATTGCCTTTGCCGTATCCGACCTGTCCGACGGTTTTATTCCACGCCGCGCCCGCACCATTCGTGCCGACAGAGAAGCCTTGGGCTCCGTTGACGTCGGAGATGGCCATTTGAACGGCTTTCTGACCGGTGGGGGTACCGAAAGCCCCAAGGGTGTAGCCGTTGATCGTGGATTGGGTTGTGAACTTATTTCGATTGATCCAAATTGGGTTGGCGACCGTGACGTCTCGGGTGCCGGCATTGGTGGGAAGGTTGATGATCTGGTCATTCACCAGATCCAGGACGCCTTCGACTGAACCCTGCTCATGCCACTGAATGACGACGGCGTTGACATTATCGTTACCGGTGCCAGAGTTGGTGAATCCGGCGACTTTGGAGGCCAATTGCAGAGTGGAGTTCGTACCCGAACCCCAGTAAGCCGCACCGCCGTAGGTTCCGTTTGAGAGCGTCAGGGTCGAGCCCGGCTCGACAAATGTGAATCCATCATTAATCGTAAAATTACGCATTGCGGTCGAACCGCTGAGAGAAATGGTAACCTGTGCCTGAACAGATTGGACCGCCGCAACAGCGGAAGCCACAGCAGCCATGCCTGCGGCGAGCCGCACGGTACGTTTAATATTCTTCTTCACAGTCTCCTCACAATCCCCGGGCCGAACCCGGTGTTCTCCATACGCCGGTGCCTCTCATCGCGGGAACATCCCGTTTGAAAAACACCAGTCACCACTTCTAGTTCTGTTGCTTTAAGTCATCGCGAACTTAAAACGCATTTTGCGTTAACCAAGATTTTCACGAATTCTCAATGTGCCAGGTTGTCCATGCACGACCTCCACGGCCATGTTCACCGGCGTAACCATGGCCGTGGATCGTTCTGAATGAATAAAGCATGAGCCGAGCAAACCGTAATTGTTCTCAAGGCACTGGAACATTGACGTCCAGGCTGTAAATTCGATCTCCCCACTGAAAGTTCTTGGGGTCGATGGTCTCTGCGACCAATTTGGTTTCGACATGGCCGTCGCAGTAGAGGAAATTCGACTTTTTCTCCAGCGGCTTACCCGTTCCGTGGTTACGTCCGACCGCATTGATACTGTCACCCGGCGAGACACCACTGGTAATGTTTAGGTCGGCTGTGGTGACCCGACGCACGTTCTTACCCGGATTGAGCTTGTAAAGAGCCTTCCAGTCGGCAGGTGAAAGAGAAGCCTGGGTAAATCCGGTCACTGGCCGATGGCTTTTGCAAACAGTTCCGCCGCCCACATCGCCTGCCGCACCGGCGGTAGCCCAATTCGTGTCAAATTCGGTGGCAAGAATGGTATTGGCCGAATACCGAACGCTGCCGGCACTGACATACTTATAAACGAGACCCTCGGCAGTGCTGTACTTATTCCTCCCGCAGATCGCTTCGTTGACCGTATAGGCCATGCGAGGAGCTTGTTTATCGATGATGCCCGGGGCATCCTGTTCCTGGCCGGATTCAAGGTTGCCCGGCTCGGTGTTGGTCGGTGGCAACCCGCCTTTTTCGAATGCCGGGCAAAGAAACGACTTTAAACCCACGACACCCACCGCATTGTTACCGCTGTTCGTTCCACCCGATCCTTGTCCGTACAGGAAATAGGACCAGTGAATGTATCCTTGAATGGGTTGTTGGTTGGGAGCTCCGTAAACCTGACCTTCATACGTATAAGCAGCCGGATATTTGCCCTTGTAATCCGCCGTATAAATCGAAAACCCCTGCCCGATGGCCCGAAGATTGACAGCGCATTTGATCGTGTTCGCGGATTCCCGAGCTTTGCTCAACGCCGGGAGTAATATGCTGATAAGAAGCGCGATAATGCCGATAACTACGAGTAATTCAACCAGGGTAAAACCCAACCGCTTGCGTCTGATCACTAATTTCATAACCTATCCTTGCCTTCCATTGGCCCATTAAGCGGTATCGCACCACGCGGTACGCCGCTCCTTGCCGAGTTTTGTCATTCGCCTTGTTCTTCTGAAACCGCCGCTCGCTTCAAATCGAAGCAGAAACCCGAAAAAGACAAGCGGTTCCTCGCCGAGGCGTTCTGGCGACAAACCCTCGAGGGTGGGAAGATAGACACCTCACATAAAGGATGTATCAAGATCAGAATAACCTTGCGTTAATTTGATCCTCTTTGGCGGGAAAGTTGTTAAGAATGAGCGTAATTTGGCAATTCGCTGCGTCAGACATCCTATTTGCCTAGTTGAGTGGTAAACTGGCCGAAGATGAAACCTATGAGCGACACGAAGAACTCTCGAAAGCACAATGGATCTCGAAATGAAGCTCGAGTTCTTGAGGCCGAGCTTGCGATGCTGGCTGCGCCAACTTCAGAGGTCGAAACGAGGAGCGTTGCCAGTGCCGAAACCGTGGTCAAACGCCCCCCCTTTCTCAATCGCGAAATAAGCTGGTTGGAATTCAATCGGCGAGTGCTGCACGAAGCAACAGACGATCGCAATCCATTGCTGGAGCGCGTCAAGTTTCTGGAGATCTTCACCAGCAATCTGGACGAGTTTGTGATGAAGCGCGTCGGTGGATTGCGCAGCCAGATCACCGCCGGGGTGGTGAACAAGAACAGCAACGGGCTGACACCTCAACAGCAGTTGGTTGCCATCCGCCAGGCCATCATTCCGATGCTGCAGGAGCAGGCGAAGATATTTGCCGAATCCATCCGGCCGGCTCTGGTGCAAAATGGCATTCATTTGCTCGAATGGGTCGATGTCCCCGCGGAACAGCGCGAGGCCGCCCGCAAGTTCTTCCGAGCCAGCATCTTCTCCATCCTGACGCCGTTGGCGGTCGACCCGGGGCATCCGTTCCCGTTCATCTCCAATCTATCGGACTCCCTCGGTGTGATTCTTTCGCACCCGAACCATGACGAACGTCTCTTCGCCCGCATTAAAATCCCCGAAACGCTCCCCCGCTGGATTCGCCTGGGCAATGCTGATCCAAGTGGTCAATTCATTTTTGTTCGCGTACTCGACATCGTAAAAGCGAATTTGCAGGATCTGTTTCCGGAGATGACGGTGGTTGATGTGATGCCATTTCGACTGACTCGCAATGCCGACATCGAGCGCGATGATGACGACTCTGAAGACTTGATCGAATTGGTTGAAGAAGAACTCCGAGCCCGGCGGTTTGCGAAAGTCGTTCGACTCGAACATGGCCCTAATCCAAACCCCTGGATCCTGAAGTTCCTCATGCAGGAGCTCGGACTGAATGATCTGGACGTCTTTGAACTTGCCGGTGAACTGGATTACGGCGACCTCCGCCCGGTCAGCGATTTATCGCTTTCTAAATTGCGGTTTGAGCCGTGGACTCCGGTCCTGCCACCCAGCATTGCCGATGATGAAGGGGACATCTTCAGCCTGATTCGTGCCGGTGATATTATCGTTCATCACCCGTACGAAAGCTTCACGCACAGTGTACAGCGGTTCGTCGAAGCCGCCGCCGCCGACCCGAAGGTGCTGGCCATCAAGATGACCGTCTACCGCACCGGTGACGACAGCCCGTTCATCCACACCCTGATCCGCGCCGCCGAAGAACGTAAGCAGGTCGTCTGCCTGGTCGAGCTGAAAGCGCGCTTTGACGAAGAGCGCAATATCCTGCTGGCCCAGGCCCTCGAAAAAGCCGGTGTCCACGTCGTCTACGGCATCATGGGCCTCAAGACGCACACCAAAACAACTCTGGTCGTTCGACAAGATCCTGACGGCATTCGCTGCTATGCTCACGTCGGCACGGGCAACTACAACGTCGGCACCGCCAAGCTCTACACCGACCTCGGCTTATTCACCTGCGACCCGGGGATCACCGAAGATCTGGTCGGCTTATTCCATTACCTGACGGGTCGATCACTCAAGAAAGACTACCGCAAACTGCTGGTGGCTCCGGTCACCATGAAACGCCGATTTCTGGAGATGATCCAGCGAGAAACGGAAATTGCCCTCTCCGGTCGTTCCGCGCGGATCATCGCCAAAATGAACAGCCTCGCGGACAACGAGATTTCTCACGCCTTATATGATGCCAGTCAGGCCGGTGTCGAGATCGATCTGATCGTTCGCGGCGTCTGCACCTTACGGCCAGGTGTTCCGGGTGTCAGCGATCGAATCCGCGTTATCAGCGTGATCGGTCGATTCCTCGAGCATTCTCGAATCTTCTACTTCCAGAACGGGGCACAGAATCCGCTCGATGCTGAGTTCTATATCGGATCGGCCGACTGGATGTATCGCAATCTTGAAGCACGCGTCGAGGCGGTTGTCCCCATCGAAGATCACGTGCAGCGGGAAAAACTGTGGGCCATCCTGCAGATCATGCTGCATGACCGTCGACAGGCTTGGGAAATGCAATCTGACGGCACTTATATCCAACGGATTCCAGACAACCCCGAAAGCCAGATCGGCACACATCAAACGCTGATGGACATCGCCCGTCCCCGAACCGCACTGCGATTGACCACACCCACGCCGTTCGTACAAGTGTGACAAAAATTGAGTTTGCGCTCGCAGCACATCAAGAATTGATGAACCGATGTTCCAGAACCTCGGCAACAGCAATTTTCGCCTATCATAGTAGACTCGCAGATCGTTTCGTTGAGTTTTGAGCATAACGGGTGCCACAGGTGGCGGTATCCCGAGACCTGTGTGTTTCGTTTTCGGACGCGCACAGGTCTCGGCGGACCGAGACATTTGGCCCCCGACTCTTCCTGCGGGTCTATGATATTTTGATTCACTGAAGGACAACCATGCGAAAATGCGTCGCTTCCATTTTGGTCTTGACCCTGTCGCTCTTCCCCGCCGTGACATCACTGGCGTGGAATGCCGCCGGCCATGAGCTGGTGGATTTGATCGCGTATCAACAACTAACTCCCACCGCCAAAGAAGCGGTGAACAAGCTGCTCAAGCAGCATCCTCGTTATGAGAAGGATCTTCTGGCCGGCAAACCAGACGATGCGGATGCGGATTTGTGGGCGTTCTTAATCGCCGGGACGTGGCCGGATATCGTGCGCGGCCAAGCCCACCCGATGACGCACCTGGAAAACCATCCCGTCTGGCATTACGTCGATTACCCCTACAACCTCGGAACCGCCAACGGCCCGGCCCCGGAAGAACAATGGACACCCGGCACTGATCCGAAGAATGCCCTGCAGGCGATGGTGAAAATTCACGCCGATCTAACCGATGCGACCGTCAAAGACTTCGATAAAGCCATCCGCCTCTGCTGGCTTGCGCACTTGACCGGCGACCTGCATCAACCGCTGCATGCAGCGGCCATGTACACCGACCGTTTCCCGCAAGGTGATCGAGGCGGTAATTCACAAATCGTCCAACCCCAGGAAGGCCAACCCGTCAACCTGCACTTTTTCTGGGACAGTGCTGCAACCAAAGATGCCAGCCTGCCCGCCCTCATGAAATTGGCCGCCGAATTGACGGCCGACCCGACACTTTCCCGCGAAGCGATTAAAGATCAATTGAAGAATGACGCCGTCAAAGACTGGGTGATGGAAAGTTATGCCTTGGCCAAATCGATGGTCTATCGCGACGGCGCGCTCTTAAGCGCCGTCGCCCCCGCAACCCGCGGCGCGATACCGGCCGATGTTCCGCCTCTTCCGGAAGGATACGAAGCAGCCGCCGCGAAAACCGCCCGTCGTCAGGCCGTGCTCGCCGGATATCGGCTGGCGGATCAGATCAACGCACTGTTCAGATAGAGGTCGCATGGATATCCTGCCGATGTTCGCGGTACTCCGCGATTTCGATCCGCACTCGGATCGAAATCGCAAAAGCGCAGCGATCTTCTGAGTGTCAACAATGAATACCCCGATTTTAGTCTCGATCCAGGTAGGCAAGCCACGCAGGCTCGGTCATCAAGATGCCGCTGATCCGCTCGATAGGCCATGGCATACCGCCATTCATAAGCAACCTGTGACCGGGCCGGTTCATGTGGGCTCACTTCTGGTCAGCGGTGACGGCCAAGCCGACCCGAGATTCCATGGTGGGCCGGATCGACCCATCCTGGCCTACTGCGCCGATCACTACGATCGCTGGCAAGAGGAACTGAATATTCCGACGATGCCGTTCGGCGGGTTCGGTGAGAACTTCTCCATCACCTCGTTGAACGAACCGGAAGTTTGTCTCGGCGATCAATATGCAATCGGTCCACTTCGCGTCGAAGTCTCCCAACCCCGCCAACCCTGCTCGAAACTTGCGCGACGATGGAACAACAACGAATTGCCCGCAATGGTCATCGCCCACAATCGCGGCGGATGGTATTTGCGCGTGCTGGAAGAAGGGACCGTCGAAGCCGGCCTGCCCGTTGCATTACTCGAGCGACCCTACCCAAAATGGACCATCGCCCGCGCCATGTTCGCAATGTATCAAGGCAAAAAAGATGCCGAATCAAACCGGGAACTGGCCACCCTGCCACCCTTGTCATCCGACTGGCGGGAACAGTTCGCGAAAAGATTGGATTAAAGTAGAACCGCGATAAGAGTCGGG
>JBBRMF010000219.1:0-8903 GCA_038230975.1 Tepidisphaerales bacterium | reverse complement strand
GGATGACTTGCTCGACGTGAGCCGCATCAGCCGCGGAAAGATCGCGCTTCGGAGGGAGCGGATCGAACTGGCATCCGCGATCCACCACGCCGTCGAAGCCAACAGGCCGCAGTGCGAGAGCATGGACCATGTATTAACCGTCATGCTGCCGTCGAAACCGATCTATCTGAATACCGACCCGACCCGGCTGGCCCAGGTGTTGGGCAATCTCCTCAACAACGCCTGTAAGTACACTGACAGGGGCGGCAAGGTGTCCCTCAACGTCGTGCGCGAGGGCGACCAAGCGGTGATCCGATTGCGTGACAACGGCATCGGCATCGCCGACCACCAGCTTTCACGCATCTTCCAGATGTTCGTGCAGATCGATACTTCGCTGGAGCGTTCGGTCAGCGGCTTGGGGATCGGCCTGACGCTCGTGAAAAGCCTGGTGGAGCTGCACGATGGCACGTTGGAAGTCAACAGTGCCGGTCTCGGGCATGGAAGTGAGTTTGTGGTGCGTCTGCCGATCATGGCTGAACCGCCCCAATTGCCGCCGCCCGCGCCGACCGTCAGCCAACCGACGACGAAGAGCCCCCTCCGCATCCTCGTGGTCGATGACAACCTTGACTCGGCCAAGTCGCTGGCGAAGTTGTTGGAACTGAAGGGCGACAAAACGCACAAAGCCTACGATGGCCTGGAAGCGGTTGAGGCGGCGGCGACATTCCTGCCCGACGTGGTGCTGCTCGACATCGGTCTTCCAAAGATGAACGGCTATGATGCCTGCCGCAAAATACGAGAACAGGCGTCTGGAAAGCGCATGATGTTGATTGCCTTGACCGGATGGGGACAGGATGAGGACCGCGATAAGTCCATGGCTGCCGGGTTCGACGCCCACCTGGTCAAACCGGTCGACTACGACGCCTTGATGAAGCTTCTGAACGGGTTACGAGCGACCCTGGACGCTTCTTGAGACTGGCTATGACGACGCTCCCGACGGAGAAGACGCTCCGGCGAGCCGGTTCTTCAACCGCTTTGGATTCGTAGGTAAAATCAAAAGAGTGAAGAAAAGGTGCCAGCCACCATTATTATAAATTGATTGTGAATAACGACTTATGAATGATGGCGATATTTTATCGCAGTGACGGCAATAAAACGAGGTGCCGGCCACCTTTGGCAGGAGTCTTCATAAAGTAATAAAAGGTGCCAGCCACGTTTACGATGAATGAAGCAGGCTGCTATGTCTAATGCATCACACAAGTGTATATTCTATAAGTTATTATGATAAATGTGGCTGGCACCTTTTCTTATGCCGTGATGCCGCCGGGCGTCGTCATGATGGATAAATTCAAATGAATGGTTTTAGTCTATGGGCGTATTGGGATTTGCTGGTCGCTCTAAGCTCAGTTTGAGTTGTTCCTGCATGCTTAGTCTGGTACGCTTTTCCAAGGAAAATTTCGGAACACGATACTCACCGTAAACACCCTTTTGAATGTTAAAAAATGCGTCCGTACCTAAGTGCTCCTTTACGCGAACGCGCACAGCTTCAAATCCTGAAAAATCACGCCGCAAATCATCCGAACGCGCCGTAAGCTCAAGCAAAATCTGATTGTCCGCGAGTTCACGCACGGAATGACATGGTGAAGAAAGAAGTTTTGCTCGGCCAAACAGATCAATATACGGCTTCCCAAATACGGTCGTCCAAGCAATTTCCGGGATATATTTCTCTAGTTCATGTGTTGGTGGACCCAACCAAAGAGCTTTTGTCGTGTCATGATCCGCCACGGATATCGACTGCTCTTCCGTAAAGTAGTGGATATATGCAAAGTCCGCATTTATCCTCACCGACTCAGCCTCTAAAAAAGATCGCAAGACTTTATCATCGATTGAGAAGTCCGAAACCTCGATATTCATTTTGCTATGGCTCCATGGCATGCCGATTCGAACCATTCCTTCACTCTTTGGCTCCTGGCGTGACCAAACCATCCCCGTATCCCTCCACACCTCAGTCACAAAAGATTCGATTCGCTCAATTTCGAAGTGTTCAACCGCAGGTTCAAATAAACCATATAGCGACGGTGCTAGTGATGGCCATCCCGCGCAAAGATGACGAAAGAATGCAATTCCCGCCTCTGATGTGCGCATCGGGGCTGATGTAATCAGGCAGAGCGTTCGACTGTCACGCATATTTTCCTCAATTTCTAACTATGTGGATCGAATTCGAAGGAATTGTTACCGGACTAAAGAGACCCGTGACTGGATTAAATTCGGCGATAGTGCCGTTGGAATCACGCACCGCATCTTGTAACGATTTGGCAATAGTTTCGGTCTTCGGGCCAATTATCAACGTGAACGGAATTTGCTCGACATTAGCGATAGTTGTCTGTGCACGTAGTTGAGATGTCATGTCAATGTTTTTGACATTTTTGATGTCTCCGATTCCTCGCATTAACCGTGGTGACAAATCCGGAACAGTGCTTACGATGCCTTTTGTTGTCTGAGTGGTCATATTGAAGTCGTTCGCCGCCGTAATACCTAGCGCCTGTAATGCCTCCGTTTCAAATAAGACGCCGTCCAGGTGACTGATTGCGCCTTGTAGCGATCCTAGTTCTCTCCCGGCAATACCAGCGTCATTAGCAAGTGAAGAAAAGGTGCCAGTGAAGAAAAGGTGCCAGCCACCATTCTTATAAATTGATTTTGAATAACGACTTATGAATGATGGCGATATTTTCTCGCAGTGACGGCAATAAAACGAGGTGCCGGCCACCTTTCGCAGGAGTCTTCATATCACATGCACTTGCGTGATGCATAGAACCCAGACGGAAATAAAACGGGGCAACCCCCGAATTTAGTTCGTAGTCCCCCTCGCGGACCGATGTTAGCCAGACACTTTTCAAATCGACTGGTGGCCCCTTTTCCAATTTTCTGATGACAGATCAAACAAAACCAAAATGACCGCGCCGAATCAAAGTTCCAGACAAACCACTGGGACAAATTCCGCCCCATTCCCTGAAAATCGCGAAAGGCTGGATTTTTCAACACCCCAAAAACTGTTCCATTTTGTTCCATTTTGTTCCATCCGACACCCCCTCACCCTCGGCTCCGGTGCCACCGCCACGTTTGATGCCGCCAGCCGCTACACGATGAATATCGATGGCCATCTATCCATCGCCAGCAACGCCCTGCTCGACATCGGCAACACCTTCGTCTACCTCAACGAAAATGCCACCTCGTTCGACACGGTGCAGCAATACTGGATCAACGGCTTCAACCTCAACAGGCGGGTGGCCAAGGTCGGGTGCCACGGGTCGGCGTACTCGCAGACCTGTGCTTGTCTGGGCGCGAACGGCACAGGTCTGCGAGTACGCCGACCTATGGCACCCGATCCAACGTTACCCTAATTTCTCGGCAAGATAATGCTGTAGCGTCCAACAAGACCGCGCGTCTGGTCGCAACTAGAAAAAAGAATCAGTCCACCGAATGAACGATGACGTGCATTGGATACGCACCGACAGCGCGTAACCGATCGTCCAAATGAAAGAGCCGGGTTTTGTAAACCCGGCTCTTTCAACGTCAATTCTAAACACGAAAACTTACGACTCCGGCGGCACGGTTGCCGGTTGAACGGCAGGTGCGGCGGCGGGCGCAGCCGCCGGGCGGGCCGGGCCGACGGGGGCGGCTTGGGGGTACTTTGCGCCGACGGGGCCCATGTTGCGAATCGGGCGCGAGGGGATGTTTAAACCGGCACCGGCATTCATGGCAGGGGAGCGGCTGGCGATGGCGGAATTGGGGGCGCGCGGGGCACCGGCGGGTTTGGCGGCGGTGATGATGGCGGGCATCTTGGTCGTGGGATCTTTGTGATCCGGCTGCAGGACCAGCGTCATCCGACGCCCTTCCATCTTGGCATCGCGCTCGACCTTGCTGACGAAGAATAGCTCGGTTTTCACCTTGGTGAAAATGTCGCGGCCGAGATCGATGTGGGCCATCTCGCGGCCTTTGAAGCGGAGCGTGAACTGGACTTTGTTGCCGTCTTTCAGGAATTCTTTGGCGTGGTTGACCTTGATCATCAGATCGTGGTCACCGATTTTGACGGTTTTGAAGATGAGTTCTTTAAGCTGCCCGGCTTTGGAGGAGGCGCGGCTTTTGTCGGCCTTTTTTTGCTGCTGGTAGCGCCACTTCCCGTAGTCCATGATTTTGCACACGGGGGGGCGGGCCATCGGGGCGACTTCGACGAGATCGAGTCCGGCTTCCCTGGCCCGGCGTTGCGCCTCGGCGGTTGGGGTAGGACCGATCTTCTCGTCGTTCTCATCGATCAGGAAGACGGGAGAGATCCTGATCTGCTCGTTGTAGCGAAAGTTCGTAGAAATAGCCTGTTCTCCGGACAAAACCTTTACGGTCTGGCACATGCCAGGACTCGTGGGATCAATCTAAAGTAGCGCGTGGGTCGAATGGATAGTAGTCGGCAAATCCAATCCTGCACGCAACCGCATTCATCTGATGATACGTTCGAAATCGTACCCGGCCGAGCCGAGAAAGATTTTTGCGAGTCCTATATTCAGCATATCGGTCAGAATTTGCAAGGTTCTTCTTTGAAATTCTGCTGAATTTAGCGGGATACCTGTGGGGAGGGGTTTTAATGGGGTGCGATCTTTTCGAAGAACGCTGCATTTTTGCGGGTTGGCTGGGATACCAGCCAACATTGCGGAGTACCGCAATACATGGCCAGGATGGCCATGCCACGTAATTCAAAAGGAACCCTCGACGGGCGGGTGTTGTCGTGTATACTGCGTTCCAACCAACCCAACCGCTGAGTTTGCGCGCCAGTAGACCCGGACTATTTTCGCCGGGTCAGAATGATTCTCATGGCAATTCGCGTCGCCTTAAATCATAAGACAAGCTATCGGTACAATCGCGAGGTGTGGCTCTGGCCTCATGTATTGCGGTTGCGGCCGGCACCTCATTGCCGTACACCGATCCTTGCTTACAGCCTGTCCGTTACGCCCAATGATTACTTTATCAACTGGCAGCAGGATCCTTACAGCAATCGGCTGGCACGGCTGGTATTTCCGAAGAAAACGCGCGAATTTTCCATCGAAGTGGATCTTGTCGCTGAATTAACGGTCGTCAACCCGTTTGATTTCTTCCTCGAAAAATATGCCGAGGAATATCCGTTTACTTACGATCCGATCTTGGCGCGGGAGCTGGTTCCGTATCTTGAAACGGCGCCGGTCGGGCCGAAGCTGAGTGCGCTGGTCCATTCCGCACGCAAGGCAAAAGTTCGAACCGTCGATTATCTGGTCGAGGTCAATCAGGTCATTCAGCGTGCGGTCAAGTACCTGATCCGTCTTGAACCGGGCATTCAAACGCCGGAGGAAACGCTGACACTGGGAAGCGGTTCTTGCCGTGATAGTGCCTGGTTGATGGTGCAGGTGCTGCGGCATTTGGGGTTGGCGGCAAGGTTTGTCTCGGGATACCTGATTCAGTTGGCCTCGGACGTCAAATCTTTGGATGGCCCGAGCGGCACGGCGGTCGATTTCACGGATCTGCACGCCTGGACCGAAGTTTATGTTCCCGGCGGGGGTTGGATCGGTCTTGATCCGACCAGCGGATTGCTGGCCGGTGAAGGGCATATTCCGCTGGCTTGCTCGGCCGACCCGGTCACGGCGGCGGCGGTCTCGGGATCGTTTTCCGAAAACGATCAATTCGTCGTCGACGCTGAACCCGATGCCGTTCCGGCCAATGGCGATGGGGGTGAGTTCAGTTTCTCGATGACAGTTACCCGTGTGCATGAAGACCCCCGGGTCACCAAGCCGTATACCGATGAACAATGGACCGCCATTGAAAACCTTGGGCATCAGGTCGATCTGGATCTGCAGCGCGGGGATGTTCGATTGACGATGGGCGGTGAACCGACGTTCATCTCCATTGATGATATGGACGGCGAGGAGTGGAACAGCGCGGCCGTCGGTCCTCATAAATATCAATTGGGTGACAGCCTGCTTCGACGACTGCGCGATCGTTTTGCTCCCGGTGGTTTTTTGCATCATGGGCAGGGTAAGTGGTATCCGGGTGAATCTCTGCCGAGATGGTCGCTGGGTGTGTTCTGGCGAAAAGATGGCCAGCCTGTCTGGCGGAACCCCTCGCTGGTTGCGGACGAGACGGCCATCAATCACTGCACGGAAAACGACGCCCGCGCCTTTATCCGTCGGCTAGCCGAACGGTTGGGTGTTGAGCCCACGCATGCCCTCGCCGGGTATGAAGATGTCTGGTACTACATGTGGAAAGAACGGCGGCTTCCGGTCAATGTCGATCCGTTCGACAGTAAACTCGAAAACAAAGAAGACCGGGCTCGGCTGGCGAAAATTTTTGAACAGGGGATGGATAAGATCATCGGTTACGCCCTGCCACTTCGCCGTGCGCGGTATACCGATGGCACGGGTGAATGGATCAGCGGTGAATGGTTCTTCCGACCCGAGCGCATGTATTTGATCCCCGGCGATTCGCCGATGGGTTATCGAATGCCGCTTGATTCGATCCCCTGGGTTGTCAAATCTGATTTCCCCCATGTCTACGAACAGGATGTATGGGAGGAACGCGCACCGCTGCCGGATTTGAGTTCGATCTCACAACGCCGTTACGTCACCGGATCGCCGGAAGCGCGCAACCCGCAGGGTTTTGTCGAGCAGATACTGGAACCCGTGGATGAGTTGCTCGCTCCCGGTTCTTTGAATTTGCGGACGCGCGATATTGGCGCGCCTAACTTTGGAGTGACGGGTGTTACTTCGGGCATCGTTACCGCCCTCAAACCCGGCCGCATTGAAATTACCGAAGGGCAACAGCGAGATTACAACCGTGCATCTTCACTGGCACCTGCCGTGGGGCAATCCGCGCCGTGGTTGATTCGCACGGCATTATGCACGCAAGTGCGCGATGGTGTGCTGCGTGTCTTCATGCCGCCGCAACGCTATCTGGAAGACTATCTGGAATTGGTCGCGGCGGTGGAAGATACCGCGATGGATCTGAAACTGACGGTCCTGCTCGAAGGCTACACGCCGCCTCACGATCCTCGATTGGCCCAAATCAAAGTAACCCCTGACCCGGGTGTCATTGAGGTCAATACCCAGCCGGTGGAGAAGTGGGATGAGCTGGTTCACTACACGACCGCGCTTTATGAAGAGGTTCGACTCTCTCGGCTCGGCACGGAAAAGTTCATGCTCGACGGCCGCCATACCGGCACGGGCGGTGGGAACCACATCGTGATCGGTGGCGCTTCGCCGGCGGATTCACCTTTGCTTCGACGTCCCGATCTATTGCGCAGTCTGGTGGGATATTGGCATAATCATCCCGCGCTTTCCTACCTGTTCAGCGGGCTATTCGTCGGGCCGACGAGCCAGGCGCCGCGGTTTGATGAAGCCCGTAATGATCAGGTCTATGAGATGGAGATTGCGTTTAAGCAGATTCCCGAACGCGGCCCGGTGGCCCCTTGGATGGTTGACCGCATTCTTCGCCATCTGCTGACCGATGCCACGGGCAATGCCCATCGTTCTGAATTCTGCATCGACAAACTCTACCCACCCGAGGCTTCCGGAACGCGCCTTGGATTGCTTGAGATGCGCGCTTTTGAAATGCCGCCGCACGCGCGGATGAGTCTCACGCAGCATCTTTTGTTGCGGGCTCTTATCGCTCGATTCTGGAAGGAACCGTACAAGGAGCAGCTCGTTCGATGGCGGACCGAAATCCACGACCGCTTCATGTTGCCGCATTTTGTCTATCAGGATGTGGAGGACATCATCACCGAGATGAATGACTGCGGTTATCCGATACAGATGAGTTGGTTTGATCCGCATTTTGAATTCCGATTCCCGCATTATGGTTCGATCGAGCAGCGCGGCATATCTTTAGAATTGCGTCAGGCGATTGAGCCGTGGAACGTGCTGGGTGAAGAGCCGGGGGCAAGCGGCACGGTTCGGTTTGTGGATTCATCGGTTGAGCGCGTGCAGGTGCTGGTCAACGGCATGGTTGACCCGAGGCATATCATTGCCTGCAACGGTGTGCGGGTTCCACTCCAACCCACGGGGATCAACGGGCAATTTGTGGCCGGTGTTCGCTATCGAGCATGGCAGCCACCTTCGTGCCTGCACCCGACCATCAAGTCGCACGCGCCGTTGACGTTTGATGTGATCGACACTTGGAATGGTCGATCGATCGGCGGTTGTCGCTATCACGTTGCTCATCCGGGTGGACGTAACTATGACACATTCCCGGTGAACGCCTACGAAGCCGAAGGACGTAGAATTTCCCGATTCTTTAAATTTGGACATACACCCGGGCCGATGCGCGTGGCCGAAGTGAAGCTGAGCAAGGAGTTCCCGTTTACGCTGGATCTGCGAAGGCAGTAGGATTTTCTTGAAGGTACGAGAACTTCAATTGTGGCACGGGCTTCCAGCTCGTGTTAAACACGAAGGCGCGAAGAAAAATCACAAATTGTATATTCAAAAAAATGATTGCGTCTTCAACACGGGCTGGAAGCCCGTGCCACAAGCAGCGTAGATGTCACGCCTGTACATCGCGAAAACCAATTGACTGGCAACCGATATAGGTCGATAAAATAATGCCGACAGATCGGTTAGATTGATGGCGACCGACTAAAATCAAATGGCGCGCAAAGCAACGATCCTCAATCCTCCTCCTCCTCCTCCTCTTCGTGCCGGCGGTTTCGCCGACGGGTACGCCGCGCGGCCAGCGACGTTCGACGAGATGCTTGATTCCGACGGTTCACTCCGACCGCACTGGAAAATGTTCGTCAGCATGCTCGACGATCTGGGCCCCGAGGAACTCAAAAAAAGATGGGAGCAGGCCCGCCATCTCATCCATGAAAATGGCATCACGCACAACGTCTACGGCGATCCGAATGGCCTCGACCGTCC